>NZ_JBRBEM010000012.1:0-64070 GCF_052805615.1 Pelomicrobium sp. P1 | reverse complement strand
TCCGCGCGCAGGGCGGAGCAGGGGCCCTGTCAGGGATGCGACCCCGGAGCGCGGAAAGACGCCGACCCTCCGGGGGCCACCCTCTCAGCGCTCGAGCAGGTCTCGCTTGTCCTTGACCTTGGCCCACGCGGAGGCGTATCCGCGCGCAGGGCGGAGCAGGGGCCCTGTCAGGGATGCGACCCCGGAGCGCGGAAAGACGCCGACCCTCCGGGGGCCACCCTCTCAGCGCTCGAGCAGGTCTCGCTTGTCCTTGACCTTGGCCCACTCGTCGGCGTCCGCCGGCGGATCCTTTTTCTCGATGATCGGCTTCCAGACCTTCGCCAGCTCGGCGTTCAGCGCGATGAAATCCCGCTGGTCCTCGGGCACGTCGTCCTCGGCATAAATCGCCTCCACCGGGCACTCCGGCACGCACAGCGTGCAATCGATGCACTCGTCGGGATCGATCACCAGGAAGTTGGGGCCCTCCCGGAAACAATCCACTGGGCAGACGTCCACGCAGTCGGTGTACTTGCACTTGATACACGCTTCGGTGACGACGTAGGTCATAGGCGGTCCTTGGAGGCTTCCATGCGCAAAAGGCAAATTTTCATTTTAGCAGGAAAGGCCCGGCGGACATCCTCCCGGGACCCTTGAAAAGCCGCGGCTCCGTCCCAATCTTGACGCATATCAAAAAGCGGGCGGGCTTCCCCGCGCCAGCCTTCTCAACCCGGGGGATTTTGGGCTAGGATAGAGACGCACTGCATCCGGCGTCCTGCCGACTCTTGAATTCCCTGGATCCAATACCGAGCGGCCTGATGAGCGAGCACATACGTTACGTAACCGACGATTCCTTCGAGACGGAGGTCTTGAAATCCGACATCCCGGTGCTGGTGGACTACTGGGCCGAATGGTGCGGCCCGTGCAAGGTGATCGCCCCCATCCTGGACGAGGTGGCCCGGGAGTACGCCGGCCGGCTCAAGGTCGCCAAGCTCAACATCGACGAGAACCAGTCCACGCCGCCCCGGTACGGAATCCGCGGCATTCCTACCCTCATGCTGTTCAAGAACGGAAACGTGGAGGCCACCAAGGTCGGCGCTTTGTCCAAATCCCAGTTGACGGCCTTTATTGACAGCCACCTTTAATACGAGTAGCCTTGGCTCCCGGTCCGAGTTAAAAGCTTGATTCGAAAAGACCCGGACCGGTTCCAGGCGCAGCATCCTCCCATCCTCTCCTTCCCTTGTTTTTCCGGGGTCGTTCTACATGCATTTGTCCGATCTGAAAAGTCTACCAGTGACCGAACTGGTCGAGATGGCGACCGCTAACGAGATCGAGGGCGCCAATCGACTGCGCAAGCAGGACCTGATTTTCGCCCTGCTCAAGAACCAGGCCCGCAAGGGCGAAAGCATCTACGGCAGCGGTACGCTGGAGGTCCTGCCGGACGGGTTCGGCTTCCTGCGCTCTCCCGACATGTCCTACCTGGCCGGCCCCGACGACATCTACGTGAGCCCGAGCCAGATCCGGCGCTTCAACCTCCACACCGGCGACACCATCGAGGGGGAGATCCGCACGCCGAAGGACGGCGAGCGCTACTTCGCCCTGGTGAAAGTGGACAAGGTGAACGGGGAGCCGCCGGAGAACGCGAAGAACAAGATCTTGTTCGAGAACCTGACGCCGCTGCATCCTACCGAGATGCTGCGGCTCGAACGGGACATCAAGGCCGAGGAGAACATCACCGGCCGCATCATCGACATCATCGCCCCCATCGGCAAGGGCCAGCGGGGGCTGATCGTCTCGCCGCCCAAGGCCGGCAAGACGGTGATGCTGCAGCACATCGCCCACTCCATCACGGCCAACTACCCGGAAGTCATCCTGATCGTGCTGCTGATCGACGAGCGGCCCGAGGAGGTGACCGAGATGCAGCGCTCGGTGAAGGGCGAGGTAGTGTCCTCCACTTTCGACGAGCCGGCCACGCGCCACGTGCAGGTGGCGGAGATGGTGATCGAGAAGGCGAAGCGGCTGGTGGAGCATAAGAAGGACGTGGTGATCCTGCTCGACTCCATCACCCGGCTCGCGCGCGCCTACAACACGGTGGTGCCGGCTTCCGGCAAGGTGCTCACCGGCGGCGTGGATTCCAACGCCCTGCAGCGGCCCAAGCGCTTCTTCGGCGCGGCGCGCAATGTCGAGGAGGGCGGCAGCCTCACCATCATCGCCACGGCGCTCATCGACACCGGCTCCCGCATGGATGACGTGATCTACGAAGAGTTCAAGGGCACCGGCAACATGGAGATCCACCTCGACCGGCGCATGCACGAGAAGCGCATCTACCCGGCGATCAACGTGAACCGCTCGGGCACGCGTCGCGAAGAGCTCCTGATCAAGCAGGACATCCTGCAGAAGATCTGGGTGCTGAGGAAGCTGCTCTATCCGATGGACGACCTCGAGGCAATGGAATTCCTACTCGATAAAATCCGCGCCACCAAGAACAATGCGGACTTCTTCGATTCGATGAGACGCGGTTAGGTCAGGCCTCGAGGTCTTCGGCCGCGGCTGAGCCGGGCTTGCTCCCTTCGGCGGCCGACAAACGCCGCCCTTCGTGGCCCGAAGTCCGTTGCGCCTAATCCGGCGTCCCGGATGCGGGAGCGGCTTCCGTGCGCGGATCCATCTCCAGGGCCTCGGTCGAGCTCTCGCCCATGGGGATGAAGGTGGTCGGCGCGACGCCTTCCGGCGCCGGCCTCCGGCTTTCAGCATAGCCGAAGGCGCCGAGGAGGAGCAGCACCACGGCGAAATAGACGAACAGGCTTCCCGCACCGAGGGCGTCCATCAGGTAGCCCGCCAGGGCCGGCCCGATCACCGCGCCGATGCCGTGCAGGAGCAGCAGCGCCCGGCTGGCTTCCAGCGTGTCCTCCGTCCGCATGAAATCGTTCACGTGAGCGACGCTCAGGCCGTATACGGTGAAGGCGAGTCCCCCGTAGAGAAAAGCGCAGGCGATCAGCGCGGCGTGGGATAGGTAGGCGAGGGTGAAGACGGCTAACGCCAGAACGGCGCCGAGGACGCTCACCACGGTAAGCACTGCCCGCCGGTCGTGCTTGTCGGAGAAGCGCCCGATGGGAAACTGCAGGAGCGCGCCGCCTAGCACGGCGGTGCTTACGAAGGCGGCCACGCCCGTCTCGGAAAAACCGATCCGGTAGGCGTACACGGCGCCCATGCCCCAGAAGGCTCCGTTGAGCAGGCCCGAGGCGAGGGCGCCGGTCGGGCCGAGGGGTACCCGGCGGAACAGGGATGCCGGGTGGATCACCGGGGTCACCACGGGCTTGGGCTCCTGGACCTTGGTCATCACGATGGGCACGAGGGCCAAGGAAAGAATGACGGAAACGACGCCGAAGGGGACGAAGGTGCGCACGTCCCCCACCAGGAGCAGGTACTGGCCGAGGGCCATGGTGACCAGGGTGACGGTCATGTAGCTGCCAAACAGGCGGCCCCGCGTCTTGTTGGTGGCGAGCGCGTTGAGCCAGCTCTCGATCACCATGTACAGGCCCACCATGCAGGCTCCGGTGATCGCCCGGAACAGACTCCAGGTGACGGGGTCCACGCTGAGGGCGTGCAGCACGGCCATGGTGGAGGCGACGGACGCCATGGCGGCGAAGGCCCGCACGTGCCCGACGCTGCGGATGAGCGGCGGGCACAGATAGCTGCCGGCGACGAACCCCAGGAAATAGGACGACATCATGGCCCCGGTCACCGCATCGGAAAATCCCTCGACGCCGGCGCGAACCCCGAGCAGCGTGAAGAAAAAGCCGATGCCGACCAGCAGGAGGCCGGTGCCGAAGAGCAGGGAAAAGATGGAAGCGAACATTTCTAGCCCGGATATTTCACGAAGACGCCCCTACGATGATGCCTAGGTGTGAGAAAAGCAGCGTTTTGGCGATTGCCTGGGCCGCCCGCGGCGGCGGCGCCGGCCGGCGCCCTCGAGACCTACGCCACGGTCACCCCACAAGTCAAGTACAATAGATCTTAGATCCCCGACCGTGAAAGGCCCTTAACCCGTGGGAATGGACCGCATCCCCGCCACCCTGATCCCCGGCGACGGCATCGGCCCCGAGATCACCGACGCCACGCTCCTGGTCCTGGACGCCCTGGGCGCCCCCTTCCTATGGGAAAGGCGCCTCGCCGGCATGGCGGCGGTAGAGGGCCATGGGGACCCGCTTCCGGCCGAGACGCTGGAGAGCATCCGCCGCACCCGGCTCGCCCTGAAGGGACCGCTCACGACGCCGGTGGGGGGCGGCTACCGCTCGGTCAACGTGCAACTGCGCAAGGAGTTCCAGCTTTACGCCAACGTGCGCCCGGCCCGCACGCTCCTTCCCGGCGGCCGCTACGAGGGCGTGGACATCGTGCTGGTGCGGGAGAACACCGAAGGCTTCTACGTGGGCTTCGAGCACTACATCCCGATGGGCGACGACCCGCGGGCCGCGGCCGTCTCCTCCGGGATCATCACCCGGGAGGGCTGCCGGCGCGTGGCGCAGTTCGCCTTCGACTACGCGCTGAAGCACGGCCGCCGCAAGCTCACCATCGTGCACAAGGCCAACATCCTCAAGGCACTCACGGGCCTGTTCCTGGAGACGGTGCGGGAGGTGGGCGCGAAGTACGAAGGCCGGATCCAGGTCGAAGACCGTATCATCGACGCCTGCGCCATGCAACTGGTATTGGATCCCGAGCGCTTCGACGTGATTCTCACCACTAACCTGTTCGGGGATATCCTTTCCGACCTGATCGCCGGCCTGGTGGGCGGCCTGGGGCTCGCGCCGGGGGCGAACATCGGGCGCGACGCGGCCATCTTCGAAGCCGTACACGGCTCCGCCCCGGACATCGCCGGCCAGGGGATCGCTAATCCTGTGGCGCAGATGCTGGCTGCCGCCATGATGCTGGAGCACGTGGGCCGCGACGACCTGGCGTCGCGCTTGAAACGCGCCTTAGAAGCGACCATGATCGAGGACGGCGTCCGTACCCGGGACCTGGGCGGCCGCGCCTCCACCGCGGAGTTCGCCCAGGCGATGATCCGCCGCCTCGCCTGAGCACGCCCTTGTCCGCAAAGGGCTTGTAGGAGATAATGTGCGTTTTTCTGGGCGCCTGCGGCCGGGCGTTCGTGCGGCAAGGAATGCGCCATGAAAGAAAAGATCCACCCCAAATACACCGAGATCACGGTCACCTGCAGTTGCGGCAACACCTTCAAGACCCGCTCCACCCTGGGACGGGACCTACACGTGGAGGTGTGCTCCGCGTGCCACCCGTTCTACACCGGCACCCAGAAGATCGTGGACACCGCCGGGCGGGTGGAGAGGTTCCGCCAGAAATACGGCAACAAGCGCGCGGCTCATACTTAAGCCCCCGCCGTTTTCCGCCCGGATTCGCCCGGGCTAACACTTCCTCTTCGAGCGCTCCAGCGGAACGTTCGATGGTGGCGTTCGCGCCTCCACGGCGTTCCGTCGACCGCGCACCGCTTCTTTCCCCCGCCCGGGCCGGGCCCAGGAAAGCCGTCCTGCCTGTCCGCCTCGGGCGCGAAGCGGTGCAACGGGAAGATATGCGGCTAAAATATGCCCCATGCCCGAGGCCCCGCTCCGCTCCGGTTCAACCGCGTCGGCCGTTCTTTTCCCCCGCCCGTCTTGGCATCCGCGGCTCCCCGATGGATCCAGCCCGCCCCACGATTCGCTAAGCCGCCCGCGCTCCTTCCGGCGCCGGGGTCCACGCCGAGGATGAGCGCCTTGGCCCTGACGCCCTTCCGCCCCCCCCACTCGCCGTACGCGAAGGTCCAGGAGCCGCCCCATCCTGGGTGGCTCTTCGCCCTGGTGATCGCGGCGTGGATCTTTCCAGGCCTGCTGGGCCACGACCCATGGAAGCCCGACGAGGCGGAAAACTTCGGCATCGTGTACCACATGATCCGCACCGGCGAATGGCTGGTGCCCACGCTGGCGGGAGAGCCGGTGCTGGAAAAGCCCCCCCTGTACTACGCGGTGGCGGCCGCCTTCGCCCGGCTCTTCTCCCCTCTGCTGCCCCTGCACGACGGTGCCCGGCTCGCTACCGGCTTCTTCATGGCCCTCACGTTCTTGTTCGTCGGGCTCACCGGGCGGGAGTTCTATGGGCGCGGCTACGGATGGGTGAGCGCCCTCTCCCTGCTGGGCTGCTTCGGTCTCATCATCCGCGGCCACCAGATCATCGCCGACGTGGCCCTGCTCGCCGGAGCCGCGGTAGCGTTCTGCGGGCTAGCGACGGGGCTGCGGCGTCCGGGCGCCGGGGGCGCTCTTTTCGGTACCGGCATCGGCGTGGCCTTCATGTCGGAGGGGCTCTTGGTGCCCCTGCTGAGCGCGGCCGTGGTGGCGTGCGCGGCCGCCGCTTCGCCTCTGTGGCGAACCCGCAACGTGGCCATCTGCCTGGCGCTGGGGCTCGCCTTCGCCGCGCCCTGGCTCATCGCGTGGCCCTACCTTCTGTACCGCCACTCGCCAGCGCTCTTCTCCGCCTGGCTCGCCGCCGACCTGGGGCGTGTTCCGGGACTGGCGTCCCTCACGCTGGAAAGCGCCTCGTTCTACGTGCGGGCCCTGCCCTGGTTCGCCTGGCCAGCCCTGCCCCTGGCCGTCTGGGCCCTGTGGCACGAGGGACGGGGTGGGTTCCGGCATCCCGGCGTGCACCTGCCCGCCGTGGCCTTCCTGGTAATGCTCGTGGGCGCCAGCCTTTCCACCAGCGCCCGGGACGTGGAAGGCCTGCCGCTGCTGATTCCCCTGGCCCTCCTCGCCAGCGCCGGCATCTACACCCTGCGCCGGGGCGCGGCCAATTCCCTGTACTGGTTCGCCGTGCTCGGCTTCAGCGTGCTGGCGCTGGTGGCGTGGTTTTATTGGGTGCCCCTGGCGCTGGAAGTGCCCGAGCGCCTGTTCCGGCACCTGGATCGCATGCGCCCGGGTTACAACTTCGGTTTCCGTCTGGTGCCCTTCCTGGTGGGGCTCGCCTACACCCTGGCGTGGGTCGGGCTGCTCGCCGCGCTGAGAAAGAACGCGGAGCGCCCGCTGCTGGCGTGGTGCGGCGGCCTCACTCTGGTGTGGTGCTTGATGATGTCCCTGCTCGTCGGCTACATCGATCACGCCAAGACCTATCGCGCGGTGGTCGCTTCGCTCCGCACCGCGCTTCCGGTGAATCCGCCCTGCCTCGACAGCCTCAATCTCGGCAAGGCGCAACGCGCCATGCTGGAATATTTCGCTGGCATCGTGACCCGGCCCGTCCCTACCGGCACCGAAGGATCGTGTACCTGGCTTCTCGTGCAAGGCGATCCCCGCCAGTGGACTGAACCTGCCGGGGAGTGGGAAAAAGTCTGGGACGGTAACCGCCCCCGGGACAAGAACGAGCTGTGGGTGCTTTACAAGAAAAAGCCGCCCGAGTCGGCAAAGGGGGCGCGACGCCTGGCGGCCTCCCCCTGATCTTGCCTCAAGAGGCGCGCCGCATGGTCCCGCCCGCCTCGGGCTCGCCGTGGCCGTGGCTCAAGGGGGTCGACAGCGCCGCGGGCGGGGGCAGCTTGAGCAAGCGGTAGAGGTTGCCCAGCTTGGCGCGGAAGCGCTGCTCGAAGCTCGCCACGGCGTGTTCCGGGTTGTCGTCTCCCAGCCACCAGAACCAATCCGAGCTTTCGCAATCGGCCAGTTGCTGGTGCGCGGCTTGAGCTTCCTCGGGCGCGAGGCGCCCGCTCTCCATCACCAGGTCGAAGTGCTGCTTGGCCGCGGCGAGCAGGTCCCAGGCCCGATTCTTGGCCGGCTCCCCGATCCAGGTGGAAAACGTGCCGTAGACCCAGCTCCCCGCCACCACCGGCGGCAGCGGCGGCGCCGCCTTCGTCTTCGCCAGGATGTCCCGGTAGGTGGTGGTAGAGATGCAGGGGTGGCGCTCGAGCAGCCCGTACAGATCTTCGAGGAAGAAGTAGCCGTTGTAAGGGTAGTACTCCCAGGCGTTCTCCCCGTCCAGGATCACGCTTACCAGGGGGTTACCTCCTTCGGGGAAACGCCGCCGGATGTCCTCCAGCCGGGAGAGGAAGTCGTTGGCCGCGTCCCGCCCGAACCAAGTCTTGTACTCGAAGCCGATCAGGTCGGAGAGCTGGTCGTCGCGAAAAAAACAGACGATTTCGCCCGCCGGACCGTGGTGCAGGTACGGACGGTAGAGCCAATGGATGCGATCGGAGAGGGGCTGGCCGCCGGCGCCCCGGCGCAGGGTGTTGGCGAGCACCGCCTGCCCGCTCGCGGTCCAGCGCACTCCGCGGCCCGCCAGGAGCTCGAGCAGGGGCTGGGACACGGCCCCCTCCGCCGGCCATACCCCCGCAGGGGACTCCCCGAAACGACGGGCATGGCTCTCCAGGGCCGAATCCAGATGCCATTCGACCCGGGTGCGCCCCCCAGGGTAGCCGACCGCCTGGGGCAGCTGCACCTCGGGCAGCGCCTCCCGGGCGCTGCGGAAATCGATGAGCAGGGGCGCGAGGGGATGGTAGTGGGGCGTAGTGGAAAGCTCGATCTGCCCGGAGGCCGCCAGCCGCCGGTAGCGCGGGACGATCTCCGCCACCACCTCTCCCACCAGGCGGAAAAGGGCGCGGCGGTCGTCGCAGCTGTAGCCCCCTCCCTGGGCCATCAAGCGCTGCACTAGCTCGTGTCTGCGCCGCACGCTCTCGCCAGTCCAGGCGAGGTGGTACCAGGTGAGCAAGTCCGCCAGGTACTGCCCGGACAGGTACGCGAGGGCCGCTTCTCCCTGGGCGGCTAGCTGCCGGTACAGTTCGTGGAGCCGCTTATACGGCGGGAAGGGCTCCACCATGGTGTGGTGGTTGCTGCGGAAGCAGGCGTCCAGGATAAAGCGCCGGGCCGGCGCCGGCAGGCGCTCCAGGTCCGGGGCCCAGAGGAGCTGCAGCAGGGGATCACGCACGGTTCCCGTGCGAAATTGCTCGGCGTAATCCTCCAACTGGTCCAAGAGCACCGGTACGAAATTGACCACCGCCTTCACCCCTGGGTGCCGCTCCAGGTGATGGGCCATGTCGGCGTAATCCTTGAGGGCGTGGAGGTACACCCAGGGCAGGGTGAACTCCCCCGTGCGGTGGTCGCGGTAATCGGGCTGATGCATGTGCCACAGGAGCACCAGCTCCAGCTTGCGGGAAGGGTCTGGCATCAGCGCACCTGGTGCACCCGCTGGCCCAGCATCTCCGGGGTGATCAGGGTCACCCCCTTCTCCGTCACGTAGAAGCGCCTGCGGTCCTCCTCCGGGTCGACGCCCACCTGCAGCCCCTCGGGGATGATGCAGCGGCTGTCCACGATCACCTTCTTGAGCACTGCCCGGCGGCCGATCTGCACGTTGGGCAGGATCACCGCGTCCTCGATGGTGCAGTAGGAATTGACCCGCACGTCGGAGAACAGAAGGGAGCGCCGCACGGTGGAGCCGCTGATCACGCAGCCGCCCGAGACCATGGAATCCACCGCCGCGCCCCGGCGCCCCTCCTCGTCGAACACGAACTTGGCCGGCGGCAGTTGCTCCTGGTAGGTCCAGATGGGCCATTGCTTGTCGTACAGGTTGAGCTGGGGCTTTACCGTGGTGAGGTCCAGGTTCGCTTCCCAGTAGGCGTCCACCGTGCCCACGTCGCGCCAGTAGGGAACGTCCTCCACCATGTTCACGCAACTGTCCTGCAGCCGGTGGGCGAACACCCGATAGCGCCGGATCAGGTAGGGAATGACGTCGCGGCCGAAGTCGTGCTCCGAGCGTGGCTCGTCAGCATCCCGGATGAGCTGCTCGTACAAGAACGGAGCATTGAAGACGTAGATGCCCATGCTGGCGAGCGCCAGGTCCGGCTTGCCGGGAATGGGCTTGGGATCGCCGGGTTTTTCCTGGAACTCGGTGATGCGCAGGTTTTCGTCGACCGCCATCACGCCGAAGGCCCTCGCCTCCTCCCGGGGCACCTCCACGCAGCCCACGGTGCAGTCGGCGGCGTTGGACACGTGGTGGGCGAGCAGCCGCCCGTAGTCCATCTTGTACACGTGGTCCCCCGCCAGGACCAGGACGTACTGGGGCTCGTAGGAGCGCAGGATGTCGAGGTTCTGGAACACCGCGTCCGCGGTGCCCTGGTACCAGCTTTCCTGGACGCGCTGCTGGGCGGGCATGACCTCCACGAACTCGCCGAGCTGGCCGCCGAGAAAGCTCCAACCCCGCTGGATGTGGGTGATGAGGCTCTGGGCCTTGTACTGGGTGACCACGCCGATGCGGCGGATGCCGGAATTGACGCAGTTCGACAGGGGAAAATCGATGATGCGGAACTTCCCTCCGAAGGGCACGGCGGGCTTCGCCCGCCAGTCGGTCAGGTGCTTAAGCCGCGAGCCCCGCCCTCCGGCCAGGATGAGGGCCAGGGTATTCTTGGTAAGCAGGCTGATGAAGCGAGTAGAAGCGTCGGCGCGGCTCGCGCCGGACATGCCGTTCTGGATCTGACTCGCGCCCATTCTTCCTCCTTTCCGCCGCGGCCGCGATGCCGGCAAGGCCGGCATCGCCGTGGGTTATAATGACGTGCATGCTTCGGCGACAAGTCAATCACGGAGACGAGCGCCGAGTCAACGCGACGCGTGCGCGATGCCCGAGCCGTCTTCCATGAACCAGCACGACGTTCTCCAGCCCTTTCTGTTCGAGCATGCCGCCGTGCGCGGCGGGCTGGTGGCCCTCGACGCCACCTGGCGGGCGGTGCTGGAAAACCGGGGTTACCCCCGCCCAGTGCGGGACGTGCTGGGGGAAACCATGGCGGCGGCGGCCCTCCTCTCCGCCACCCTGAAGTACTCCGGCTCCATGATCATGCAGATGCAGGGGGACGGTCCGATCCCCCTGCTGGTGGTGGAGTGCACCAGCGAGCTGGCCTTGCGGGGCCTCGCCCACTGGAAGGACGACCTGCGGGAAGGGCCCCTCTCCGAGCTGGTGGGGCCCGGCAGGTTCGCCATCACCCTCGATCCCCGGGAGGGCCGCCGCACCTATCAGGGCATCGTCGATCTCGCGGGCGAGAGCGTGGCCGCCGTGCTCGAGCACTACATGCTGCGCTCGGAACAGCTCGACACCCGCTTGTGGCTGGCCGCAGGGGAGGAGCGGGCCGTGGGCATGCTGCTGCAGCAGCTTCCCGGCACCTCGTCTTCCGATCACGACCTGTGGAATCGGGCCGTCACCCTGGGGGCCACCCTCACTCGGAGCGAGCTCCTAGCCTGCGCCCCCCGGGAGCTGCTGCGGCGCCTGTTCCACGAAGAGGACGTGCGCGTGTTCGAGACGAGGCCCGTCTGTTTCGGCTGTTCCTGCTCCCGGGAGCGGGTGGAGGCCATGCTGCGCATGCTGGGCCGCGATGAGGTGCGCTCGATCGTCGCCGAGCAGGGCATGGTGGAGGTCCGTTGCGAGTTCTGCAACCGCCGCTATGGCTTCGACGCAGTGGACGCGGAGCAGCTTTTCGCCGCGGCGGTAATGACCGCCCCGGGCGCCACGCGGCATTGAGCCGCTCGGGAGAGCGGCATGAGCCCGCGGGAATCGCCGCCGGCCGCCGGGCGCCCGTCCCCGGCGACCGGGGAGATGCTGGTCCGGACGGCGCCGGGGCTCTTCGTCCTACTGTGGAGCACCGGGTTCATCGGCGCCAAGCTGGGCCTGCCCTACGCCGAGCCCCTGACCTTCCTCATCCTGCGTTTCGCCCTCGCCGTCGCCCTGCTCGCTCCCCTCGCCCTGGGGCTAGGCCATCGCTGGCCGCGCAACCCCCGGGAGTTCGCCCACGTGGCCACGGCCGGCGTGCTGCTCCACGCCGGATACCTGGGCGGAGTGTTCTCCGCCATCCACCAGGGACTGCCCGCCGGGGTGGTTGCCCTGATCGTGGGCTTGCAGCCCCTCGCCACCGCCGTCGCGGCGCCGCGGCTCCTGGGCGAGCGGGTCACCCCGCGCCAATGGCTGGGCTTCGCCCTGGGGCTGGCCGGCGTGGCCCTGGTGGTATGGGACAAGCTCCGCTGGGAAGGCGCGCCGCCGGCCGCCTTCGCCTGGGCCGCGCTGGCCCTTGCCAGCATCACGGCAGGCACCCTCTACCAGAAGCGTCACGGTGGGGCCGCGGACCTGGCGGCCGGGAGCCTCATCCAGTTCGTGGCCTCCGCCCTGGTGCTCGCCCCCTTCGCCTGGTGGCTGGAGTCCCGTGCCATCGTGTGGAGCGGCGAATTCCTGTTCGCCCTGGGCTGGCTTGTATTGGTGCTTTCCCTGGGGGCCATCAGCCTCCTGTACCTCATGCTGCGCCGGGGCGAAGCGGCCCGAGTGACGAGCCTCTTCTATCTCACGCCCCCTGTGACCGCGGTGCTCGCCTGGCTCGCTTTCGGCGAGACGCTGGGTTCCACAGCGGTGATGGGCATGGGGCTCGCCGTCACGGGCGTGTGGCTGGTGATGCGCGGCTGAAGGGGAACGAAAAACCACAAAAAAATTCATTAAAACAATCGCATATCTATTATTGTTGTGGCGCATCATTCTTCTCGACAGGGCATGGGGGAGAGGCGTAAACTGGCTTTTCCATTCCTACCCCAAACAGCGCGGAGAAACGCGCTTTGAGCCCTGACCATCCCAAAGGAGAACGTCCATGGCCACTTCACGAGAAGTCGTTGTGCTCAGCGGAGTCCGCACCGCCATCGGCGACTACGGCGGCAGCCTCAAAGACATCCCCCCCACCGAACTGGGCGCCACGGTAGTGCGCGAAGCGGTCAAGCGCGCCCAGGTGGACGGGAAAGAGGTGGGCCACCTGGTGTTCGGCAGCGTGATCCACGGGGAAGCGAAGGACATGTACCTTTCCCGGGTGGTGTGTATCAACGGGGGGCTGCCCCATGAGACGCCCGCCCTCACCCTCAACCGGCTGTGCGGCAGTGGCCTCCAGGCCATCGTGTCCGCGGCCCAGACCATCTTACTGGGGGATGCGGACGTGGCCGTGGGCGGTGGCGCGGAGTCCATGAGCCGGGGCGGCTACCTGATGCCCGCCCTGCGCTGGGGGGCGCGCATGAACGCCACCCAGGCCATCGACATGATGGTGGGGGCGCTCACCGACCCCTTCGACACGGTGCACATGGGCATCACGGCGGAAAACGTGGCCGCCAAGTGGGGCATCAGCCGGGAACGGCAGGACGCCTTCGCCGTCGAGAGCCACAAGCGGGCGGCCAACGCCATCGACAAGGGCTACTTCAAGGAGCAGATCGTCCCCATCGAGATCAAGAGCAAGAAGGGAACGGTGGTCTTCGACACGGACGAGCACGTGCGCCGGGACGTGAATCCCGAAGGCCTCTCCAAGCTCAAGCCCGTGTTCCAGAAGGACGGCACGGTCACGGCGGGCAACGCCTCCGGCATCAACGACGGCGCGGCGGCGGTGGTGCTGGCGGAGGCGAAGTACGCGGAGAAGAAGGGCTTGAAGCCCATGGCGCGCCTGGTGTCCTACGGCCACGCCGGCGTCGATCCCAAGTACATGGGCATCGGTCCGGTGCCGGCGGTGAAGAAAGCCTTGGAGCGGGCCGGGCTCAAGCTCGCCGACATGGACGTGATCGAATCCAACGAGGCCTTCGCCGCCCAGGCCTGCGCGGTGGCGAAGGAGCTGGAGCTGGATCCGGCCAGGACCAACCCGAACGGCGGCGCGGTGGCCTTGGGACACCCCATCGGCGCCACGGGCGCGATCCTCACGGTGAAGGCCCTGTACGAGCTGCAACGCATCCAGGGCAAGTACGCCCTGGTGACCATGTGCATCGGCGGAGGCCAGGGCATCGCCGCTGTCTACGAGCGGCTCTGATCCCCCGGGGCGCGGCTCGTCTTCTGGACGAGTCGCCCCGCCGTGATGCAAGGGTTGAGCGTCCCGCCCATCCCTTTCTCTTTTTTCGCTTTACGGCTCAGCGGGTCCTTCCGCGGGCCAACAGGACCGGGCACCCAGCTCCTATGGGTCATTTTGGCCATCCCAGCCCGGTGATTTTGGGGTTGGCCTAGAGCCTACGGGTTCCATTCGAAGGATTTCTTTCATCCTCCTGCCTTTTTTGTGCGTTACAATGTTCCAGGTTGATCAAAGTAGCCTAGACAAGTTGACACCGATTGAATTTCCTATAGAATGTAGCTTTATTGCATTGCAGCAACACCTCCCCTCTCCTCTCACCCCTTAACCTCCAAGGAGCAACCCATGTACGCCACCCATGAACCCTTCATCGCTTTCCAACAAGCGAATCTGGCCGCCGCAGTGGAAATTTCCCAGGTCGCCCTGGACGGCACCGAGAAGCTCGCCCAGCTTAACCTGGCGGCCGCCCGGGAAGCGTTGAACGAAACCGCCCGCACCGCCCGAACCGCCCTGGAAGCGAAAAGCCTGCAAGAGCTCCTGGCGTTGCAACCGGCCACCGTCGAGCCCCAGGCGGAAAAGGTGCTGAGCTATCTCAGAAACGTCTACGAGATCGCCGCCGAGACTCAGGCGGCCGCGGCCAAAGCGGTGGAAGGGCGGGTCAGCGCCTTCGGCCAGGCCCTGATCGAGCAAATCGAGAAGGTATCCCTGTCGGGTCCCGCAGGCTCCGAGGCAGCCGTCTCCTTCATCAAGTCGGGGGTCGCCGCCGCCAACAGCGCCTACGACAGCTTCTCCAAGGCCGCCAAGCAAGTAGCCGAGCTGGCGGAAGCCAACGTGAACACGGCTGCCGCCGCCGTCAGCGCCGCCAAGAAAAAGGCCGCCAAAGCGTAAGTCGTTTTCCTTCTGCATTGCCTAGCCCCGGTTCGTCCGGGGCTTTTCGTTTTCGGGGAAGCGGTTGGGGGGTCGCCGGATGCCGGTTAAAATCGAAGCATCCTTTCCAGCCCCATTTCTGGCCCCATGAGCCGTTTGACCGATTCCCCCGCCTGGAAAGCGCTGGCGGCCCACCACGCCTGCCTGGAAGGCCGCCACCTGCGCGAGCTTTTCGCCGCCGATCCTCGGCGCTTCGATCGCTTTTCCCTGGAGGCGACGGGATTGCTGATCGACTATTCCAAGAACCGGATCACCGAGGAAACCCTGGCCCTACTCGTCCAGCTCGCCCGTCAGGCGGAGCTTCCCCGCTGGATCGAGCGGCTGCTCGGAGGCGACCTGGTCAACCACACCGAGCAGCGGGCCGCGCTCCACACCGCGCTGCGGGCCGATCGGCCCGTCCATTTCCAGGGTCGTGATGTGTTGCCCGACGTGCAGCGGGTGCTGGAGCACATGCGGCGCTTCTCCGACGCGGTGCGCAGCGGGAACCTGCGCGGCATCACGGGCAAGCCCTTCACCGACGTGGTCAACATCGGCATCGGCGGCTCGGACCTGGGCCCGGCCATGGCCACCGAGGCCTTGCGCCCTTACGGCAGCCCCGAGCTTCGGGTACGCTTCGTCTCCAACGTGGACGGCAGCCATCTGACCGACACCCTCGCCGGGCTCGATCCTGAGACCACGCTCTTCATCGTAGCCTCTAAGACCTTCACCACCCAGGAGACCTTGGCCAACGCCCGTTCGGCCCGGGAATGGCTGCTCCAGGGGCTGCGCACCGGCTCCGCAGTGCCGCGCCATTTCGTCGCCGTGTCCACCAATGGAGAGGAGGTGCAGAAGTTCGGTATCGCGCCCCACAACATGTTCGAGTTCTGGGATTGGGTGGGGGGGCGCTATTCCCTCTGGTCCGCCATCGGGCTTCCCCTGTGCATTGCCGTGGGCTTCGACCGCTTTGCGGAGCTCTTAGCGGGCGCCCGGGCCATGGACCGGCACTTCGCCGAAGCGCCCTTGGAAAAAAACGCGCCGGTGATCCTAGGGCTGCTGGCGGTGTGGTACGCCAACTTCCTCGGTGTACGCTCTCACGCGGTGCTTCCCTACGACCAGCACCTGGCCCGGCTTCCCGCCTATTTGCAGCAACTGGAAATGGAGAGCCTGGGCAAGCAGGTGGACCGGGACGGGCGGACGGTGGACTATCAGACCGGCGTGGTCCTCTGGGGCGAGCCAGGCACCAACGGCCAGCACGCCTTCTTCCAGCTCCTGCACCAAGGCACCCAGCTCGTCTCGGCGGACTTCCTGGTGGGGCTGAAGGCCCACCATCCCCTCGCCGCCCACCAGCGCATGCTCATCGCCCATTGCTTCGCCCAGACCGAGGCCCTCATGCGTGGCAAGACCGAGGCCGAGGCCCGCGCCGAGCTGGAAGCGAAGGGGATGGGGGGAGAAGCCCTGGAGCGGCTGCTCCCCTACCAGGTGTTCCCCGGCAACCGCCCCAGCACCACCTTGGTCTACGAGAAGCTCACCCCCTACGCCCTGGGCGCGCTCCTCGCCCTCTACGAGCACAAGGTGTTCGTGGAGAGTGTCATCCTCCACATCAACCCCTTCGACCAGTGGGGCGTGGAGCTGGGCAAGCAGCTCGCCAAATCCATCCTTCCCGAGCTGGAAGGGCCCGCGGGGCCGACAGCCGCCCACGACGCCTCCACCCGCGGGCTCATCGATTACGCCCGCTCCCGGGGGGTGTGAGTGCCGCGGCGGAGGTGTCGGCCAGAAGGCGCGCCGGCGCGGCCGGGCACGTCGCCCCCAGATGCCGCTCCAGTACCGGCAGGAGGCCTTTCAACACCTGCACCGGCAAGGCGCTGGTGAACCGGTAGTCCTTGGCTTTTTCCCCGGGCACGTAGGCGCTCACCGTGCCGAAGTAACGGTCCCCGATCAGAAAGACGAAGGTGGCGGCCCGGCCCATGACCCGGGACTCCACGAGCTGGCCTCCAGCGGCGTAGACCTCGAAGCGATGGTCGCCGGTGCCGGTCTTGCCCCCCAGGGCCGCCACTGAACCGTCCGCGAGGGTCAACGCGGCAGGGAGCCGCCGCCCCGTGCCCCGGGCCACCACGTCTTCCAGGGCGCGCCGCACCGCCGCCGCCACCTCCGCGGGCAATACCCGCTCGCCGGCTGGGGCTTGGAACGCGCTGCGGGTCTCGAAAGGGGTAGCCCGGGCGAAGTACAGCGCTTCCAGGCGCACCGTGGACAGCCGCACGCCCTCGTTGACGAGGATGCCCATCAACTCCGCCAGCGCGGCCGGGCGGTCGGCGGAGCTGCCGATGGCAGTAGCGTAGGAAGGCACCAGAGCATCGAAGGGATAACCCAGCCGCCGCCAGCGCTGGTGGATCTCCATGAACGCCTCCACTTCCATCAGGCTCCAGATCCGCCGGTCCTGGGCATCCTTGTGCCGCGTGCGGAAGAGCCACTGGTACACCGCCTGGCGCGCCTCCCGGCTCGCTTCCACCGTCACGCCGAGGCTCGCCCCGGGGTGGCGGCGCAGGAACTCCACCACCCACAGCTCCAGGGGATGCACCCCGGCGAGGAAACCCTGGTCCGCCAGGTCATAGCGGCCGGGCGCGTAGGCTTGGTACAGCGCGGCTGCATCGAAGGCCCGCCCGGCGGGCAGGTGCGCCGCCAGGAACGCTTCCAGCGCCTCGAGCCCGGCCTCGGGAGCCACGGCGCGGAAGGCGGCCGCGAGCCGCGCCGGCGCCGGCCGCACCCCCTGGGCGAGGAGAGCCAGCATCTCCTCCGGCGACTTGCCCCGGTACTTGGCGTAGAAGCGGCGCACGAACTCCCGCCCCTCCCGGTCGGCGAACCGGAAGAGATACTGGGCTCGAGCCGGATGGGTGGGATCCTCCAGAACCCGGGCGGTGGAGCCGGGCTCCCGGAACATAACGTGGTGCACGATGTCCCGCATCAGGCGCACGAAGGGCAGGTTGATGGAGTCGCGGAACGCCTCTCCCACGCTTACCACCCGAACGTCATCCTCGGGTCGGAAGTTCTCGAAGCGGTGGAGCCCTCCTCCGGTGAAGAAGGTCTCGTGGGGGCTCGCGGAGTAACGCCGGTCCAGGGCCGCCTCCAGCATGGCGGGAAGGCTCCGGTCCTGAGCCTTTCCCAGGTAATCCAGAGCCCAGCGGGTCAGGGGATCCCGGGGGCTCGCTTCGACCTTACGCAACGCTTCCGGCGGGAGCGCTCCGTAGCGGGCGTGGAGCTCGGCGATCAGCTCCAGATAGGTCACCAGGGTGCGCAGCTTGGCGGTGGAGCCCAGGTCCAGCTTCGCCCCCTCGTTCACGTCGAAGGGCTGATCGATGCTGTCGGCCTGGACCCGCACCCGGTTGGCACCGGCTGCCCGCTCCACGAGGGTAAAGCTGTAGATCACCTGGGACGGGTCTCCCCGGGCGAGGAGCTTAGGCTCCAGCAAGCCGGCTTCCCGAGCGTAGCGGGGATCGGCAAGCCGGCGCAGCGCCTCCGAGACTTCATTTTGCAGCGAACCCTCGAGCGGCGTTTCCACGGTGAGGTCCAGGCGATCCAGCTCGTAGAGGCTCGCCACCCCCAGGAGCCGGGCCGTCTTGACCCGCGCCGCGTCCGCCCCCTTGCGCTCGAGGAAGGAGCCCGGCGACGCCAGGGGTGCGGAGGCCCGGGGCACCACCCGAATCCGCAGGGCGGTCCGGGCCAAGGCGCCCTCGACCACCCCCTCCTTCGCCATCAGCCGCAAGTAACTGTCGGTGAGGGAATCCAGTCGCTCCCGCCCCCCGTTGAGCAGCTCGGAGGGACGCCGCTGGGCGATGAGCAGGCTCAAGACCTGGCGAAACGCCCGGGCCTGGGCCTCGAGCTCCTCGGGTCCCTGGGGCGCCTGGCGCAGCCGGGCGTTCACCGCGTCGAAGTCCTCCCCGTACCAGGCCCACAGGCCGTCGCCGAGGCCCACTACCTCGCCGAAGCCGGGCGCCGCCGCCAGGGGCACCGTGTTCAGGTAATCCACCACGATCTGCCGGCGAGCGGTAAGGGTCTCGTTCCCGTGGAGATAGGCCCGGAGCGACGCGGAGACCATCTGCCGCACCTTCTCCTCGGCGGAATCGGTCCGGCCGCCGGGGGAATGGCGGTACTTTTCCATCTGGGTGGCCAGGGTGCTTCCTCCCGGCGAAGGATAGTCCTCGGCCACCAGGTGCACCATCCGGCTGAGCACCGCATTGGCCAGCCGGTCCCACTCCACTGCCGGATTGCGATAGGGATAGCGGGTGTCGAGCAGCTCCCGGTTCTCGATGAAGAGGAGCGCGGCCACCACCAGGGGTGGCACTTCGGCGAAGTTCTGGTAGACCCGCTGAGGAAAATCGAAGGCGTAGAGAGGCCGCCCCCGGCAGTCCAACACCCTGAGGCCCGTCTGGTTTTTTTCTCGGTAGATGGGAAAAAGCCCTAGGTCCATCAGGGCAGTCAGGGTGGGAGAGGCGCGGGCTTGCCGCTCCACAACGAAGCCTTCGGCTTCAAGACGCTCGAGGAACGCCGGAAGGCGGCTGTAGCCCATGCGCTGGTCGAAAGGTCCCGGCCCGGGGAAACGGATCGAGGGATTCGCGCCCGGCTCCACCCAGAACCGGATCGCCTGGGCGTAGCGGGAGAGCTGCTGCGCCTGGATGGTGGAGGTTTGCAGCTCCCAGAACCCAAGCCCGGCCATCGCCGCGACGAAAGCCGCCGTCGCCCAGACGACGCGCCGGCGATGGCGCCGCCGGGCCGGCGGATGGGGCAGCGCCGAGAGAAGCAGGCAAGCGGGAGCGGAAGGCCAAGTCTCCGCTCCACGCTCGAGCGGTCGTTCGGGCGCACCCCCGAGCGCCCTGGCCCCGCGAGAGCCACCGCCTCCGCGGAAACGGAGGCGCATATTCGTATTCATATCCTGTTGCCGGGAACAACGAGAAAAGCGAAAACCCGGCCTTCATTAGACGCACCAAAGCGCAAAGAATTGCCGGCGGATTCTCGAACCTTTGTTACGGTGTCGAGGCAAGCGTTTTGGAGTAATCTGTAGGGGCTACCTCACCGACCCACGTGACAGGTCATGAACGAAGAAGCGCTGAACCTGAGCATTCGCAAGTTTCTCAAGAAGGTGGGCATCCGCTCCCAGCGGGAAATCGAGCACGCGGTGGAGAAGGCGCTGTCGGCGGGCCGGGTGAAAGGCAACGAGACCTTTCCCGCCAAGATGCGCCTGACGGTGGACGGCCTTCAGGTGGACGTCACCTTCGAAGGCGAGATCGAGTTGGAATAGTCGCCCCCGCAGAAGGGGCTCTTCAAGCGCCGAGCCCTCGTCCCCGCAGCAGCGCCTGGAGCCGGTCCAGGAAGCCCGCCGCCGCCTGGGTGCTGGCGAGGGTCGCCCGCGCCAGGTTGACCGCCGGGCAGGAAGGTGCTGCGTCGCCGCCCGCGAGGTTCACGTATGACCAACATAGGGCCTCCAAGCGGACGTTCGCGTGTCTGCCCGCGTCCCAGGCGCGGACGAGGAGCTCGGGCGAAGCGAGGGAAGCGGGCGCCTGGACGAGATGCCGGAGCGCCTCGGCGCTTCCCGCCGCCGCGCTTTCCAGGAGCAGTTCCTGCAGCGCCTTCAGGAAGTGGCCGGAGCCCGCGGGTCCTGCATGGATCGCGCCGAACCCGCCCGGGGGCGGCCCGCCGTCCACCGCCAGCTTCTCCGCCAGGGGCTTCAAGCGCTCGAAGGCGGCCGCCTCGCCCCCGATGGCCAGACCGAAGCCGTAGGTTTCGCTTCCTGGCGCGGTGAACAGACCCAGGTCGGCGACCAAGGCGCCCCGCGCCTTGAAGCGCCGGGCCCGTTCCGCGGCGGCGCGCAGATCCCCCTCGACGCAATCCGCGATACAGTCCCCCGGCTCGATCCGGCGGACGAGAGCGGCGAGCAGGCGGGCATCGCAGCCGAAGAGGAACAGGTTGCGCGGGGGATCGAGTCCCTGGCATAGGGCCTTTATCCCCCGGGAGACGGCGATCGTCCCATCCCGGCACAGGGCGTCGAGGGCCGCCTGCTTCCGGGCGTAGATCCGCACCGCCACGCCCTGGGCGGCCAGCCGGCGCGTCACGGCCACCGCCAAGGCATCGATCCCGAGGACGCCAACCTGCATGGAAAGGGGGAGAAAAAAGCGCTGGAACCGTCTTCCCGCGCCGGGGGCGCCGGAAGCCCGCGCTACAATACCGGGCCACTATAACACATGGCCTCCGCCCTCCCCATGCCACCGCCATCCCGCAGTCCCCTGCGCGTCCTGTTCGTGACGCCGGAGATTCATCCCCTGGTCAAGACCGGGGGTCTCGGCGACGTGAGCGGAGCCCTGCCCAAGGCCCTGGCGGCCCTTCACGTGGACGTCCGGGTCCTGGTGCCCGGCTACCCGGCCGTGCTCCAGGGCGCGAGCCACAAGCGGGTGATCCTGGAGGTCAAAGACCTGCCCGGGTTTCCCCCGGCTCGGCTGCTCACCGCCCGCTCGGACGCCACCGCCCCCCTCCTCATCATCGATTGCCCCGAACTCTACCGCCGGGAGGGCGGTCCCTACCTGGGGCCAGACGGCAATGACTGGCCCGACAACGCCCTGCGCTTCGCCCTGCTGGGGCGGATCGCGGCGCTCCTGGGATCGAGCCGCAGCCCCCTCGCCTGGCGCCCCCACGTGGTCCACGGCAACGACTGGCAGGCGGGGCTCGCTCCCGCTTATCTCCACTACTTCCGCAGCGGTCGGGCCGCCACCGTGATGACCGTCCACAACCTGGCGTTCCAGGGGATCTTCCCCGCCGAGACGGTGGCCCAGGTGGGCCTGCCGCCCGAGTCCTTTTCCCTCCATGGCGTGGAATACTACGGGCAGCTCTCCTTCCTCAAGGCGGGGCTCTACTACGCCGACCACATCACCACGGTGAGCCCCACCTACGCCCAGGAAATCCAGTCGGAGCCCCTGGGCTTCGGCCTCCATGGGCTGCTCCGGGCGCGCCGCGACCACCTGACGGGAATCTTGAACGGCATCGACACGGAGGTCTGGGACCCGTCCCGGGATCCCTTCATCGCCGCCCCCTACTCGGCCGAGCGCCTGGAACGCAAGGGCGAGAACAAGCGGGCGCTGCAGCGCTCGCTGGGGCTGCCGGAAGAGGCCGATGCGCCGCTCCTCGGCGTGGTGAGCCGGCTCACGACCCAGAAAGGCGCGGACCTGGTAGCACGCATCGCGCCCCGGCTGGCGGCGCGGGGCGCCCAGCTCGCCGTCCTGGGGAGCGGCGATCCTGCGCTGGAACAGGCCCTCGCCGAGGCCGCCCGGCGCTTTCCCCGTTGTCTCGCGGTGCGCCTGGGCTACGACGAGCCTCTCGCTCACCGGATCGAGGCCGGCGCCGATCTGTTCCTGATGCCCTCCCGCTTCGAGCCCTGCGGCTTGAACCAGATGTATAGCCAGCGCTACGGCACGCCCCCGGTGGTCCACGCCACCGGCGGGCTCAAGGACTCGGTGACCGATGCCACCCCCGCCACCCTCGCCGCCGGCACCGCCACCGGCTTCGCCTTCGAGGTCATGGCGGAAGAGGCGTTTCTCGGCGCCATCGACCGGGGGCTCGCCCTGTGGCGGGACCCGGACGCTTGGCGGCGCATCCAGCGCGCCGGGATGGCGCGGGATTTCAGCTGGCGCCGAAGCGCTCAGCAGTACCTGGGGCTCTATCGCGCCCTGGTCCGGGAGGGCTGAGACGGGAAAATGGCACCGTCTGCCCGGACGTCGCACTCACAGCCATACCATCATCCCCATCTCCAGGGGGTGGGTGAGCAGGGGATGACAGGGGTAGGCGCGGATCATGTAGTTGAGCTTCCCGCAAAGGCTCGGCTCCAGGTCCAGGGTATAGAGGTATTGATTCGGATCGTCGGCCGCGCCCTCCGGCCGGAAGCGGAAGCGTTCGTACTCGGACAACCGGTCGGCCTTGCTGGTGCGGCCGATCAGCAGCTCCACCACCACGTCGTCGGGCTCGAGCCCGTTCGGATACATGACCACCTTGAAGGTGAGACGGCTGCCGAACTGGATACGCTTGGGCCCCGTGTCCAGCCGCTGCAGCCGGACCCCGGGCCAGGCGCGCCGGACCCGGGACTTCCAGGCGGCGATCGCCCGGGCGCTCTCGAACCGGTTCTGGGCGTAGGCGGCGCCTTGGCGCGCCGCCGGGGCATAGAAGCGCTGCACGTATTCGCCCACCATGCGCACGGAATTGAAGCGGGGCAGGATGGAGGCGATGGAGCGCTTGGCGAGCTTCACCCACTCCACCGGGTAGCCCTGCTTGCCGCGCTGGTAGTAGAGGGGCAGCACCTGGTCCTGCAGGATTTCGTACAGGGTGCGAGATTCCTCCCGGTCGCGGCGCGCCGGGTCCATGCTTTCTGGCGCCGGTTTGATGGCCCAGCCGTTCTTGCCGTCGTAACCTTCCCCCCACCAACCGTCGGTGACCGAGAGGTTGATCACCCCGTTGATCGCCGCCTTCATGCCGGAAGTGCCGCAGGCCTCCTGGGGGTAGATCGGGTTGTTGAGCCACACGTCCACGCCTGAGACCAGGCGCCGGGCAAGCCGCAGGTCGTAGTTCTCCACCAGCAAAATCTTGCCCTCGAACTCCGGCATGCGGGCAATCTCCGCCACGCGTCGGATCAACGCCTGCCCCGGCTCATCCGCCGGGTGCGCCTTGCCGGCGAAGATGAACAGGACCGGCCGCTCCGGGTCGGAGACGATCTGCTTGAGCCATTCCAGGTCCTGGAACAGGAGTAGCGCTCGCTTGTAGGTGGCGAAGCGGCGGGCAAAGCCGATGGTAAGCACGTGGGGGTTAATGGGGTCGGCGTACTTAAGTAGCCGCTCCAGGTGGGCCTCCGAACCGTGGTTGCGGAAGTGCTGGATCCTCACCCGGTGGCGCACCAGGTAGAGCATCTGGGATTTCAACGACTGGCGCGTGCTCCAGAAGAGATGATCGGGAATCTCGTCGATACGTGCCCAGAAAGAATCGTCGCATAGCCGGTTGCGCCATTCATTGCCCAGGAACTTGTCGAACACGTCCGCCCAATCCTGGAACAAGAAAGTCGGCACGTGGACCCCGTTGGTGATCGACTCCATCGGGTTTTCTTCCGGCTCGATCTGGGGCCACAGGCCCTGGAGGATACGCGCCGAAACCTCCCCGTGGATGCGGGAGACGCCGTTGTGGAAGCGGGAGCCCCGCACCGCCAGGGCCGTCATGTTGAAATCGCTACTGCCGGGGGTGCGGCCCAGGGCCAGCAGCTCTTCCGGCAGGATCTTCACCTCCTTCAAATACCAGTCGAAGTAGGTGAGGATCATCTCGTCGCTGAAGTGGTCGTGCCCCGCCGGCACGGGGGTATGGGTGGTGAATACGGTGGACACTGCCACCGCCTCCAGGGCGGCGGCGAAATCGAGCCCCTGGCTCATGAGCATGCGCACCCGCTCCAGCACCAGGAAAGCCGCATGGCCCTCGTTGACATGGTACACAATCGGTTTGAGCCCGAGGGCCGCCAGGGCCCGCACGCCGCCCACCCCCAGCACCAGCTCCTGCTCCAGGCGCATGGTGCGGTCCCCGCCGTAGAGTCGGTGGGAGATGTCCCGGTCGTCGGGCCGGTTCTCCTCCAGGTCCGTGTCCAGGAGGTAAAGGGTCACGTGGCCCACCCGGGCCTGCCACACCTTGACCGAGACGCTGCGGCCCGGCAGCTCCACCGCCACCCTGAGCTCCTTGCCGTCCGGGCCGATGACCGGTGCCACCGGCAGGTCGTCGAAGTCGGAATCGGTGTACTGGGCGTGCTGGTTGCCGTCGCTGTCCAAGCTCTGGTGGAAATAGCCCTGGCGGTAGAGCAATCCGACCCCGATGAAGGGCAGGCGCATGTCGCTCGCCGTCTTGCAATGGTCCCCCGCCAGAATGCCCAGGCCCCCGGAGTAGATGGGGAAGCTCTCGTGGAAGCCGAACTCGGCGCAGAAATAGGCCACCAGGTCGTCCGGACCCAGGAGCGCCTGGCCGTCCCGCCGCACCAGCTCCGAATGGTAGGAGTCGTAGGCGGAGAGAATGTGGTTGTAATAGGCCAGAAAGACCGGGTCTTCCGCCGCCTGGGTGAGGAGCTTCTCGTCGATCCGCTTCAGGAACGCCTTGGGGTTGTGGCCCACCGCGTCCCACAGGCCCGGGTGCAGCCGGGCGAAGAGGGTGCGGGTCGGCCGGTCCCAGCTGTACCACAGGTTGTTCGCCAGCTCTTCCAGCCGGGCGAGTCGGCGCGGGATCTTCGGGTTGACTTCCAGGTGAAACACCGTGCGCGGCGTCATGGGGCGTTCTTCGTGAAACATCGAGGCGGAAAATTGTTCGTCTTGTTCTGGGGGACCGGGCGGGCGCTCCAGCCCGGCGGAGCTTCCTGATCCTTCAGAGCCTCAAGAAATTGTCGCGGTAGTACCTGAGCTCGGCGATGGATTCGTAGACGTCGGCCAACGCCTCGTGCTTGCCCTGCTTGGCCACGCCCGCGGCCACCTCCGGCCGCCAGCGGCGGGCGAGCTCCTTCAGCGTGCTCACGTCCAGGTTGCGGTAGTGGAAATAGGCTTCCAGCCGGGGCATCCACCGGGCGAGGAAACGCCGGTCCTGGCACACCGAGTTGCCGCACATGGGCGAGGCCTTGGACGGCACGTGCTCCTCGAGAAAGGCGAGCATGCGCGCCTCCGCCTCCTGCTCGTTGAGCCGCGAGGCCTTGACCCTCTCGATCAGCCCGGTGCGGGCGTGGGTTGACTTGTTCCAGTCATCCATCGCCTCGAGGAGGGAGTCGGGCTGGTGCACCACCAGCACCGGCCCCTCGGCCACCGTCTCCAGGGCCGAGTCTGTCACCACCGCCGCCACCTCCAGGATGCGGTCGGTGTCGGGGTTGAGCCCGCTCATTTCCAGGTCGATCCAGATGAGGCGCGTCGCGTCCTGTGCCATAATCGGTTGGGTCGGACGAGAGCCGCCCCGCTCAACCGGCGGCGGCGTCCCCGGTCCCGCTCTCGCCAAAACCCGCGAAGCGAAATTTTGTCATAAGTCCCACTGCCGCGTCATTTTCCCATGCATCCTTTCACCGCCCTCTTCCTGGCCGTCCTGGCAGCCACCACTGCGACCCGGCTGTGGCTGGACCTGCGCCACATCCGCCACGTGGGCGAGCGGCGCGGCGCCGTACCGGCCGAGTTCGCCGGCGTGATCGAGCTCGCCCAGCACCAGAAGGCCGCCGATTACACCGTGGCCAAGACCCGGCTGTCCCTGGTCCATACCCTCCTCGACGCGGCCCTCGTCGTCGCCTTTACCCTGGGCGGCGGGCTGCAGGCGCTGATCGAATTATGGAACGGCGCCTTCGGCGCCGGGCTCGCTGCGGGAGTGGCCCTGGTCGCCAGCGTGGTTTTGATCGCCGGCGCCCTGGAGCTTCCCCTCACCGCCTACCGGGTTTTCGGCATCGAGTCCCGTTTCGGCTTCAACCGCATGACCGCCGCCATGTTCGTCTCGGACCTGGTGAAGCAGTTGCTCGTGACGGCGGCCCTGGGGCTGCCCTTGCTCCTGCTGGTGCTCTGGCTGATGGAAAAGGCGGGCGCCTATTGGTGGCTTTACGCCTGGGCCGCCTGGGTTCTGTTCAACCTTCTCGTGGTGGCCCTCTACCCCACCCTGATCGCGCCCCTGTTCAACAAGTTCACGCCCCTGGAGGAGGGGGAGCTCAAGCGGCGGGTGGAGGGGCTCCTCAAGCGCTGCGGCTTCCGCTCCCAGGGACTGTACGTCATGGACAGCTCCCGGCGCAGCAGCCACGGCAACGCCTATTTCACGGGCTTCGGCCGGTCCAAGCGCATCGTGCTGTTCGACACCCTGCTCGCGCGGCTCGAGCCCCCCGAAGTGGAAGCGGTGCTCGCCCACGAGCTGGGGCACTTCCGGTTGCGGCACGTGGCGAAGCGGCTCGCCTGGTCCTTAGCCACGAGCCTTGCGGCGCTCGCGCTCCTCGGCTGGCTGATGGAGCGGGAGTGGTTCTACTCGGCCCTGGGTGTCACCACGCCCTCCACCGCCGCCGCCCTGATCCTGTTCTTCCTGGCGGCGCCCCCTTTCCTTTTCCCGCTGCGACCCTTGGCTGCCTATTATTCCCGCCGCCACGAGTACGAAGCGGACGCTTACGCCGCCCGGCACGCCCCGGCGTCCAGCCTCGTCTCGGCGCTGGTCAAGCTGTACAAGGACAACGCTTCGACCCTGACGCCCGACCCCCTGCGATCTGCTTTCTACGACTCCCACCCACCGGTCGGGCTGCGCATCGCGCAGCTCAAGCAAGCGGCGGAACCGGCTCCTTCGTAGGAAAGTTGCCATGGTGCGCATTCTGATCGTTGCTTTCGCCTGCCTCTCCGGGGCGGGAACCGCCTGGGCTAATCCCTTTCCCAAGGGCGATCCGGCCAAGGGCGAGCAGCTCATGGCGGAAGCCCAGTGCGACGCTTGCCACCAGGCTCTCTTCGGCGGCGACGGCAGCCGCATCTACACCCGTCCCGACCGCCGGGTGAGCAATCCCTCCCAGCTCCGGGCCCAGGTCCGTTTCTGCGCCACCCAGGTGAAGGCCAACTGGTTCCCGGAGGAAGAGGAACACGTGGCCGCTTATCTGAACCAGCGGTACTACCGCTTCAAGTGAGGGGAGCGCGCCGATGGATCACCCGGCCGGGAGCCAACTCGACCGGGGCTGCGGCCTGATGGAGGGGCGGGTGGTGGCCGCCTACGGCCGGCGCTTCGAAGTGGAAACCCCCGACGGCGCCCGGCGCCAGTGCGTGGTGAAGGCCAAGCGGCGCGGGGTCGCCTGCGGGGACCGGGTGCGGCTGCGGCCTTCGGGGGAGGGGGAAGGCATGATCGAGGAGATCCTGCCCCGGAAAAACCTCCTCTACCGCAGCGACCCCCAGCGGGAAAAGCTGATCGCCGCCAACGTGACCCAGGTGCTGGTGCTGGTCGCCCCTCGGCCTCCTTTCAACGAAGGGTTGCTCAACCGCTGCCTGGTGGCCGCCGAGGCCGCGGCCATCCCGTCGGTGATCGTGCTCAATAAGATCGACCTGGCGGAAGAGGCGGCCCGCCTTCGCTCCCAGCTTGCCCTGTACGAGGGCCTGGGCTATCCCGTGGTCCCTCTCTCGGCCCAACAGGACGCCTCCCCCTTGCGCCCTTACCTGGAAGGGCGGGTGACGGTCCTGGTGGGGCCTTCCGGAACGGGAAAGTCCACCCTGGTGAACGCCCTGGTCCCCGGCGCCCGGGCCGCCACGGGGGAGATCTCGGAGGCCCTGGACGCGGGCCGCCATACCACCACCCACGCCCGGCTCTATCACCTGGGGCCGGGCAGCGACCTCATCGATTCCCCCGGCATGCAGGCCTTCGGGCTCTCCCACCTGGAGCCGCCAGCCCTGGCCGCCGCCTTTCCCGAGTTCCGTCCCCACCTGGGCGTCTGCCGTTTCAACGACTGCCGCCACCTGGAAGAGCCCGACTGCGCGGTGCGCGCCGCGGTGGAGCGGGGCGAGATCGACCAGCGGCGGCTGACGATCTACCAGACCCTCATGCGGGAGCGGCTGAAGAAAAAGCTGTACGCCTGATCCAGCCCGTCCAATCCCGCGTTCAGCCGAACCAGCGGGCCACCGCGATCAGCAGCAGGACGCCCCCCCACAGGGTGATTACCCGCCAGATCATCAGGCGGGCGCTCGCCACCATGTCGGGATCGGCCTCGTCCCCTATTCCCAGCTCGGGGCGATAGAAGAGCTCGCCGTAGCGGCGGTAGGGCTCCCCCAGCCGCACCCCCAGGGCTCCGGCGCCGCTCGCCAGCACGATGCCCTCGTTGCGGTCGAGCCAGGTGGACGCCTGGCGCTGCCAGCAATACACGGCGTCTTCGAAATCGCCGACGATGGCGAAGCTCGCCGCCGTGAGGCGCGCCGGGAGCCAATCCAGGACATGGAACGCTTGCGCGGCGAACCCGGCGAAGGCGGCCCGTTCGGTTCCGTCGGCGCGACTCCAGCGCTGCTGGATCAGGGTGGTGAGCCGGTAGAGCACCGCGCCGATGGGCCCGGGCAGCACCACGAACCAGAAGACCGCCGCCAGGGCGCCGCGATGGGCCTCCAGCAGCCCCTGCTCGATGGCGAGGCGCGCCACCTCCCCGGGGCCGAGATCGGACGCGGTCTCTCCCCGCCAGCGCTCGAGCCGCTCCCGCGCTTGCGTATCGTCTCCGCGCCTCAAGGCCTGCTCGATCTCGGCTAGGGCGCGGTTTCCCTGCTGCAAGCTCACCGTGAGGTAGAGCACCAGCACGTTCCACGCCCAGGCGAGCAGCCCGCTCAATTGGGCGAGCAGGAGGTACACGACACCGACGGCGACGAGGACCGGGAGGACCGCGAGGGCCCAGGCCACCACGGCCTGATGGCGCTCGCCGCCGTTGAACTGCCGCTCGAGGAAATCGGCGTAGCGGGCGAAGAGGGAAGCGAGGGGGTGATCCCGATCCAGGGGGCGCCAGTAATCGAGCAGCAGGGCTGCCAGCAATGAGGCCAGGGTCACGGGGAGGTGGAAGGAACGGTCCGCCGATATGGTAGAACGTCTCAAGGGACGAGTCACGGGGTCGCGGCGCCGGAAGCGCCGGGCCATCCGGCGCTTCCCAGACTGACCCGCGCCCGGCCCCGTGGTATTATTAAATAATCTTTTCCCTTGGCTCCCAAGGAGTTCGGACATGCGTACCGAGGTTCACGTCCACGGCAGCCTCTATCTATGCGAAGGCGTCACCCGCCGTCAGGTGGAGGCGGCCCTGCGCCCGTGGCTCGAGTATCTCGATGTGGAGCGCATGGAGGAAGCGAAGAGCCTGGAGCCGGACCAGCCGGGCATCGTCTACCACGCCCGGGACGGCGTGCTGGAAATCTGCTGGACCGGCGCCGTGGGGCGCACCTTCGAGCAGAAGCTGGAGGAGACGGTGGAGCTGCTAGGGCCCCTCACCGAGCAGGCCGCCGAGCTGGAGCTCACCTATTACCACGAGAACGGCAACGACGAAACCCGGCTCATCTTCATCGGCCCCACCTCCGAAGCGATCCACGAGGCCCAGCGCCGGCGCATGGTGGAGGACGTGGCGGGGCTGCTCGCGCGCCAGTTCGACGAAAGAGCGGTGAACGAAGTGGTGGCCCTGGTGAACGATCTTTTCCGCCGCCAATGGCAGCAAGGCGGCGAGGCGGCTCCGGCGCCCTCCCTCTCATCGGTGCCGCCGGGGCGCAAGCACCTGCACTGACTTCTTCCTCTGCGCGCTTTGCCCGATCTCGAGATGGGGCGCCGCATCACGGGGCGCCTCTCGCCGTCCCGCTTCCCCCCACCTCGAAGCGGATCCCCTGGGCCAGGGGCAGGGCCGAACCCCAGTTGATGGTGTTGGTCTGGCGCCGCATGTAGGCTTTCCAGGCATCGGAGCCCGCCTCGCGCCCACCGCCGGTTTCCTTCTCGCCTCCGAACGCCCCGCCGATCTCGGCCCCCGAGGTGCCCAGGTTGACGTTGGCGATGCCGCAGTCGCTGCCTTCCGCCGAGAGGAACTGCTCCGCCCGCCGCAGGTCGGTGGTGAACAGCGCCGAAGAAAGCCCCTGGGGAACGCCGTTGTTGAGCTGGATCGCCTCCTCCAGGGTGCGGTAGGGCATCACGTAGAGAATGGGGGCGAAAGTCTCCCGCTGGACCACCGGCCAGTGGTTCTCCGCCCGGACAATGGTGGGCTGCACGTAATAGCCGGGGCCCGGTAGCACCTCGCCTCCGTAGAGCACCTCTCCCCCGAGGGCCCGGATCTCGGCCAAGGTGGCCCGGAACCGCTCCACGGCGGCTCCATCGATCAGGGGCCCCATAAGGGTGGCGGGGTCCAGGGGATCGCCGATGCGCACCTGCCGGTAGGCATCGATCAGCCGGGCCACCACCTCCTCCATGCAGGAGGCATGGACGATCAGCCGGCGGGTGGTAGTGCAGCGCTGTCCCGCGGTGCCCACCGCGCCGAAAACGATGGCCGGAATGGCCAGCTTCAGGTCGGCGGCCTCGTCCACGATCACGGCGTTGTTGCCGGAGCACTCCAGCAGGCACTTGCCCATCCGCGCCGCCACCGCCTGGGCCACACGCCGGCCCACGGCGCTGGAGCCGGTGAAGGACAAGAGGTTGATCCGCGGATCGGCCGCCAGCCGCTCGGCCGCCTCCGTGCCCGGGTCGAGCAGCAGGGCGAAAACGCCGTCATAGCCGAAGCGCGCGAGCACCCGGTTGACCAGGTGTTGCACGGCCAGGGCGCTCAGGGACGCCTTGGGCGAGGGCTTCCACACGGTCACGTTGCCGCACACGGCGCTTAAGAACGCGTTCCACGCCCACACGGCCACGGGAAAGTTGAAGGCGGTGATCACCCCCACCAGGCCCAGGGGGTGCCACTGCTCGAACATGCGGTGCTGGGAGCGCTCCGAAGGCATGGTGCGGCCGTAGAGCATGCGGGACTGGCCCACGGCGAAGTCGGCGATGTCGATCATCTCCTGGACTTCCCCGTCCCCCTCCTGCTTGATCTTGCCCGTCTCCAGGGACACCAGGGTGCCGAGGGCATCCTTTTCGGCCCGCAGGGCGTCGCCGATCGCCCGGATCAGCTCCCCGCGCTTCGGGGCCGGCACCCGGCACCACTCCCGCTGCGCCTGCCGGCTGCTGGCGATCACCGTCTCGTAGTCGGCGGCCGTGCAGGCGCCCGCGGTAGCGATGGGCTCCCCGGTGGCCGGATTGAGGGAAGGGAACTGACCGGCGCCCGGAAGCCAGGTGGACGGGGCGCAATAGCCTGCCGGATTGGCGGGCTCGATGCCGAGACGATGGAGCACCGTTTCCATGATCGATCCCTCTCGGGCGTTTTTGACTGCCTTCTCGCCGGCCTCCCGGCTAGGCCACCCGGCGCGCGTTCCGCTGGTGTTCGAACGCTTCCCGCACTTGGGCCACCGCCCAGTCGATCCGCTCGGCGTCGATCACCAGGGGCGGGGCGAAGCGCAGCACGGTCTTGTGAGTATCTAGCGTCAGGATGCCCCGCGCCAGCAGATCCAGGCACAGGGTGCGGGCGTCTACCCGCGCCGGATCGATCTCGACGCCCACCAGGAGCCCTCGCCCGCGTACTTCCCGAATCAAGGGGCTTTCGATGGCCCGCAGCCCTGCCAGGAGCCGCGCGCCCAGCGCTTGCGCCCGCTCGGGAAAATGCTCCTCCAGCATCACTTCCAGCGCCTCCAGCGCCACCGCCGCCGCCAGAGGATTGCCGCCGAAGGTGCTGCCGTGGCTGCCCGGCGTGAAGACCCCCATGACTTCCTCCCGGGCGAGGAAAGCGGACACCGGCACAAGCCCGCCGCCCAGGGCCTTGCCCAGCACGACCCCGTCGGGCTGCACCCCTTCGTGCTGGCAAGCGAGCAGCCGCCCCGTGCGCCCGAGCCCGGTCTGCACCTCGTCGCAGATGAGCAGCACCCGATGGCGGCGGCAGATCTCCGCGCACCGGGCGAGGTAGCCTTCGGGCGGCACCACGATCCCGCCCTCCCCCTGCACCGGCTCTACCAGGAAGGCCGCGGTGTGGGGCGTGATCGCCCGCTCCAAGGCGTTCGCGTCCCCGTAGGGCACCAGTACCGCTCCGGGCGGGAAGGGGCCAAAACCGTCCCGGTACTCCGGCTCCGACGAGAGTCCGATGATGGCGATGGAGCGGCCGTGGAAGTTGCCCTGGGCTGCGATGATCTCGGCCGACCCGGCCGGCACCCCCTTCACGCGGTAGGCCCAGCGCCGCGCCGCTTTGAGGGCCGCCTCCACCGCCTCCAGGCCGGTGTTCACCGGCAACGCCCGGTCGAACCCGAACACCTGGCCCAGGCGCTCCAGCAGCCGTGGCAGCCGGTCGTTGTGGACCGCCCGAGAGGTGACCGCGAGCCGGCGCGCCTGGCGCTCCAGGGCCCGCACTAGCCGGGGATGGGCGTGGCCGTGGCTCACGGCCGAGTAGGCGCCCAGCATGTCCAGGTAGCGCCGGCCCTGGTCGTCCCACACGTAAACGCCCTCTCCCCGGGTGATCACCACCGGCAGCGGATCGTAGTTGCGGGCGCCCCAGCGCTTTTCCACCTCGATCCACGGGCGCGACGCTCGCTGCCGCCCTTCCACCACGGCGGCGATGAGCCGTTGCGCCAGTCGCACCGTGCGGCCGTGGGGGTCCAGGCGCGGGTTGAGCTCGGCCACCTCCAGGACAAACAGGCGGGCGTCGTCCGCGATCCGGAAGAGCGCCCTCACCGCTTCCTCCGCCCTCAAGCCCCCCGGCGCGGGCGTGCCCACGCCGGGGGCCTCTTCGGGCTCGAAGGCGTCCAGGTCCACCGACAGGCCAAAGCCCGCGCTGCCGCGAGCGCAGATGGAAGCCGCTTCGTCCAGCACCTCGTCCAGGCCCCGGCGCCGCACTTCCGCCATGCCGAATACCCGCACCCCCAGGCGCAGGAGGAGCGCCGCCTCTTCGGGCTCGAAGCTGCGCGCCCCCACCAGGCACACCCGGGCGGGGTCCAGCTTGGGGCCGGGGCCGCCGCATCCCGTGAGGGCGGGATCGCCGTAGCCCAGCAGGCAGGCGAGGGGCATGCCGTGGAGCGCTCCACTCGGGGAGGTCTCGGGCGTATGGGCGTCCAAATGGGCGTCGATCCAGAGGAGGCCCAGGGGTCCTTCAGCGGAGAGCGCCCGCCAGGCGCCGCTCCACGTGCCCAGGGCGCAGGTATGGTCTCCCCCCACCACGATGGGAAAGACGCCCTCCGCCAGGGAAGCGGCCACTTCCTCGGCAAGGCGCGCCCCCAGACGGGCGACTTCCCGCGTCGCGTCCCGGGGCCTAGGTTCGGGGAACAAGATGGCCCGCCAGCGGGCTTGGGCGTGGTCTTCGCCCATCAACGCCGCGAGCGCCGCGGGGCCTTCGGCGCAGCCCGCGTCCCGGGCGCCAAGCCCCGAGGCATAACCGATCAGATGCCACGCCTGAGGATCGAGAGACTTCATTTTCCTCGCCCAAGGAATCTCAATCTCAAAAACTTAGAGCCTACAGGGAGCTGGGCGTTCGGCGGTGCCCGCCGGCCCTTAACAAACGGCCCGCCATAGGCTAAATAGGGAATGTGGTCCGCCGTCGAGGGAGCAGGCGGCCGTAAGGCCGGTGCGGCGCCCGGCGAGCCGGGAGAAGATTCCGCTCATCCCGCGTCAGCGTCGACAAAAAAGAGAAGGCAATGGAGCACATTAGCAGTCAAGCTTCCGGCTTCGACGCCGTCCGCGTCCGCAGCGTCGAGTCCCGGCGCCCGTTGCGCTGGCTCGCCGCCGGATGGCGGGACCTGCAGGCCGCCTCCCTCTCGAGCCTGGCCTATGGGATTTTCTTCGCCCTCTTCGGCTATGTCATCTTCATGTTCGCCTGGTACCGACCCTATCTTTTCACCGCCATGGTCTCGGGCTTCTTCCTGGTGGGCCCGTTCCTGGCCATCGGGCTCTACCAGATCAGCCGGCGCCTGGAGCGGGGAGAGCGGGCGAGCTTCGTCGACTCGGCCCTCGCCTGGCGGGAAAACCCCCAGTCTATCGGCCTGTTCGGGTTCCTGCTCGCCTTCATCCTCATCTCCTGGGAGCGCCTGTCGGCCGTCCTGTTCGCGCTCTTTTTCCACGGCGGCGACCTGCCTTCGCTGGAGGCCCTGGCGAACCGCCTGTTCTCGGTGGAGTACCTGGGGTTCGTGGCGGCCTATCTGCTGTTCGGGGCTTTGCTCGCCGTGGGGGTGTTCGCCATCAGCGCGGTCTCGATCCCTCTCATGCTAGACCGGAAGGTGGACACCGCCACCGCGGTGGTGACCAGCGCGCGCGTATGCGCGCGCAACGTCCCGGCGATGGCTCTGTGGGCCGCCCTCATCGTCGCCCTGGTGGGCGTCGGGCTCCTCACCCTGTTCATCGGGCTCATCGTCACCATGCCCCTGGTGGGTCACGCCACCTGGCATGCCTACAAAGACCTGGTGGAGACCGACTGAATCGCACCCTTCCCCCGCGGGGCGCGGGCGCGGCGGCCCCGGCGATCCGGGGGGAGCCGCCGGCGATCCGCCGCGGCCACAGCGGCGGCGTTTGCGTGTACCATGAGCGGCCGCCATGGATCGCAGAGTCTTTTTCGCCCTCTTGGCGTACACGGCCCTGCTCGGCTTCCTGTATGCCCTCTACCTGGTCCTGCGCCCGTTCCTGCCGGCCCTCGGCTGGGCGGCGGTGATCGCCATCGCCACCTATCCCGTGTACGACGGGCTACGGAGGCGCCTGCCCCTGGGCGAGACCTGGGTCTCCGCCCTCACGACCCTCATGGTGTTCTTGGTCCTGGTGGTGCCCGGCGTGTTCATCGGCCTCACCCTGGCCCAAGAAATCGGGCACGCCCAGGAATACATCGGCCGCTGGAGCGCGGAGGAGCGCAAGCTCGCCATCGACGAGGTGCTCCATCACCCCTGGGTGGCGCCCCTGGTGGCCAGGGCGAACGAGCTGGTAACCCTGTACGACATCAACATCAAGGAAGCGGCGGTGCAGAGCGGTCAGCGCCTGCTGCGGCTGCTATTCGACTCCTTGACCGGCGCCGCCAAGCAGGTGGCACTCTTCGTGCTCCAGTTGCTCCTGGTGTTGATCGCCCTCTTCTTCCTCTACCGGGACGGGGCCAAGCTCACCCAGGGCTTCTGGTCGGCGCTGCCCATCGGCGAGGAGCGCAAGCGGGTGATCCACGACACCGTGGAGAACGTGGTCTCGGCCGTGGTGATCGGCATCCTGGTGACCGCCTCCCTCCAGGGGCTGTTGGCGGGCCTCGCCTACTGGCTGGTGGGACTCGGATCGCCGGTGCTGCTGGGCACCCTGACCGCCATCGCCGCCCTGGTCCCGGTGGTGGGCACCATGCTGGTCTGGGTGCCGGCGGTCGCCTACCTGCTCCTCACCGGGCAGGTGGTGGACGGCCTGATCCTGGCCGGCTGGTGTGCCCTGGTGGTGGGCTCGGCGGACAACTTCCTGCGCCCGCTCTTGATCAGCGGCCGCACCGGGCTGCCCTTCTCCCTTATGACCCTGGGCGCTCTGGGGGGGCTCGCCGCCTTCGGCTTTTTCGGCCTGGTGGTGGGCCCCCTGGTGCTGGCGGTGTTCGTGATCGTGTTCGAGATGGTCCGCAAGGACGTGATCGCCTTCGACGCCGGCCTTCGGGCGCCCGAGGCCGAGCCGCCGGGCCGCCGCCCTCCCCCTGCTCGGGCGGCCAGTCCCAACGACGGCAAGGAAGGACCCTGAACGGGCGCGGGCTCACTCCCCGTCCAGTTCGTCTTCCAGCCGGCGGATCTGGTCCAGGATGCCGGCAAAGCGCTCGCCGAAGGGGGTCAACGAATACTCCACCCGCGGCGGGATCTCCGGGTAGCTGGTTCTCTGCAGCACCCCGTAGCGGGTGAGCTTCTTCAGCCGCTCGTTGAGCACCTTGGCAGAGAGGCCCGGCACGGCGTGCTCCAGGGCCCCGGGGCGCCGCACCCCCTGGCGCACGAGGGAGAGGACCGTGAGGGACCATTTGCAGCCGATCACCTCCTCCACCATCGCGGCCACGCGCGGCCGGGAAATCGCGGCGTTCTTTTTCCCCTTCATCGTCAGAAAAATACACCGAAAAGTGAGGAGCTTACCGTTTTGTGCCCGCTTTCCCGGCGGCTGCCCGGCTGCTACATTGGCAGCCTTCGCGGATTTCATCACGCGAGTCCGAATGGAGGCAATCATGCGCGCAGCCGTGTTTCTTTCCTTCTGTTTTCTCGCCCCGAGCGCCCTCGCCCAGGAGAAGGTCCAGGTCCCCTACCCCGAGGGCTACCGGGACTGGCGCCATGTCAAAAGCATGGTGATCAACCCCGGTCATCCGCTCTACGAGGCCTTCGGCGGGATCCATCACATCTACGCCAACAAAAAGGCGCTCCAGGGCTACCAGAAGGGCCGGTTCCCCGATGGCGCGGTGATCGTCTTCGATCTTCTGGAAGCCAGGAACGCCGACAACGCCGTCACCGAAGGCCCGCGCAAAGTGGTGGGGGTGATGCACAAGGATTCGAAGAAGTTCGCCAAGACGGGCGGGTGGGGCTTCGAGGGCTTCAAGGGGGATTCGAAAGCGGAGCGCGCGGTGGGGGGAAACGCCGAAACGGCGTGTTACGCCTGCCACACCCCGCAAAAGGAAAAGGACTACGTGTTCAGCCAGTTGCGGCCTTGAGGGGCGCGCGCCGGCGTTCTCATCCGAGGTGCCGGCGCACCTGGTTCACGTAATCCTCGGCTTTCCCTTTGCCCGCCACGCGACCCACCACGTCGGCGACCCGCTGCACCTCAGCCAGCAGCCCGGCGGCGGAACCCGCCGCCTCCAGGCCCGGGGCGAACAGATCGGCGTCGGGTCCCAGAAGCTCATGGAGCCGGTGCAAAGCCTCCCGGCGCGCCGCCTCCAGGGGGCCTTCCGGCGGTGCCTTCCCAGGTTCCAGGGCCGCGGCCGGCTTCGCTGCCTGCTGGCCCGCGCCGTTCGCCGGCGCGATCAGCTCCAGGGCGAGGAGCTTTTCCAGGTAGGGACCCAGGTCTCCCAGGTGGGCCAGCTTCTGCGCTAGTTGCCCGAGCGGGGTCTGCCCGTCCAGCATGATGAGCAGCATGCGGGTCTTGGCATCGAGACCCGCCTGGCGCGTCGCCACTTCAGCGCGGCCCTTGTCGGTCTTGGCAAAAACGGTACCCGGCGTAAAGTTGCCCGCCATGAACTCCTCCCCTTGTCGTGGTTGACGCTCCCATCTCCCGCCGGCGTGGGCCGGGCCTGCCGACGGCAAACGGCTCGTCAACCGTTAACCGAAGGCTCGGCGGCAACCGGCGGGCGAGACCGTTTCCTGCAGCCGCTGGAAATCCCCGGGGAGCGCTCCGCCGCTCCTGGCGGGCCGAAGCGGCGAGGACTCACTCCGGATAACGAATATTCACGATTTCCAGCTCGAGATTGCCCGCAGGTCGTTGCCAGGTCACCGTGTCCCCTACCTTGGCGCCTAGCATGGCCCGTGCCAGGGGCGAGACCCAGCTCACCCGGTTCTTGGTGACGTCGGCCTCGTCCTCACCCACGATGGTGAAGGTGTGGCGCTCCCCGTTTTCGTCTTCCACCTCGACGATGGCCCCGAAGTGGACCTCGTCCGCCGGCTGCTTGGACAGGTCGACCACCACCGCTTTTTCGATGCGCCCTTGGTAGTAGCGCAGGTCCCGTTCTACCTGGGCGAGCTCCTGCTGCCTGTGGGGATCGTCCACTTGCCCCTCCAGGCTGGCGCGGCGCTCCTGGAGGTCGCGAACCATGGCGTGTAGCCGCTCGAGCCCCTCCCGGGTCACGTAGTTGGGATGCTCGCTCTGCGGCCGGTCCGGCAACTGGTTGGCCAGAACGCTGTCGTCCTGTTCCTTCAGAAACGCCTGGCTCATCGACCCTCCTTGATCCCCGAGAATCAAGCCCGCTCACCCACAAGCCTATTTTTTCAGTATAGCGAAATCTCGCGCCGGCTTCCCCAGCCTGGAAATAAGACCGCGGAACCGGGCTCCGGTTTATATTTCCGGGGGTTTTCTTCGGCCGCCCGGCGTCCAGTATGGCTAACGCTCCAGATCCGCCGGCCGGTCGATGTCCCAGAGAACGCCGGGATCGTCCACGTCCACCAACACCAGGGCCTCCTGGTGCCGGGCGATCAGGCTGCGGGCGCCTTCGTCGCCGCTCAGGGCTTCCAGTTCGGTGCGCAGCCGGATGGAAAAGGCCACCGGGTGACCCCGCTCTCCATGATACGAGGGCGCGGCGATGAGCGCCCCACCGCGCAGTGCCTCCGCCACCTGCCGGTAGGAATCGGGAAGAATGAAGGGCATGTCAGCCAGGGCCACAAGGATGCCCTCGGTGTGCTCCGGGAGCACGCCCACGCCCCAGGCGAGGCTCGCGCCCATGCCCCGATCCGCTCCGGGGAAGATGGACACCAGCGCCCCCTCCTCCATCAGAAGGTGGGCGAGCCGGCCGCAGCCCGGACGCACCACGGCGAACGCCCGGTGCACCACAGGCAGGAGGCTCCTCAGGGCCGCCACCGCCATGGGCACCCCGTCTGCCAGCGGCTCGAGAAGCTTGTCGGCGCCGTAGCGGGATCCGCGGCCCGCCGCCAGGAGCACGCCGTTAATCACAGACGGCAGCGTCCCGGGAAAAAACCGCCTCGAGCGTCTCTTGACCCACGAGCCGGACGCCGTGGCGCAGCGCGGTGAGCTCCGCCAGGATGGCCACCGCGATCTCCGGCGGCGTGCGACCGCCCAGGGGAAGTCCCACCGGCCCGCGGAGCCGGGTCACTTCGTCTCCCGTCAGGTCCAGCATTTTGAGCCGCTCCCGGCGCCGGGCGTTGTTGGCCCGGCTCCCCAGCGCCCCCACGTAGAACGCCCTGGACTTGAGCGCCGCCATGAGGGCCATGTCGTCCAGCTTCGGGTCGTGGGTCAGAGCCACGATCGCCGTGCGCTCGTCGGGAACAAGCGCCTGCACCGCCTCGTCGGGCATCCCGGGCAGAAGCTCCGCCCCCGCAACCTTCCATTCCTGAGCGTACTCTTCCCGCGGGTCGCACACCAGCACCTGGTAGTCCAGCGCCAGGGCGAACTCGGCGAGATAGCGGGATAGCTGCCCCGCGCCGATCAGCAGCATCCGCCAGCGGGGGCCGAAGACCCGGGTCAGCTCGCGCCCGTCGAAGATGACCGGGCCGTCCCCGGCTGCGGGCACGATCGTGGCCTTCCCCGTCGCGAGATCCAGCCGGCGGGCGACGGAGCGGCGGGTCTCCACCGCCTCCAGCACCGGGGCGAGGCTTCGGGCCGAGGCGAGGGGCTCGATCGCGAGCTCCAGGGTCCCGCCGCAAGGAAGCCCGAAGCGGGCCGCCTCGTCCCGCGTGACGCCATAGCGGGCGACTTCCGGGCGCAGGGGAAAGCCCCCGACGAAACGGGAAAGCAAGTCGTCCTCCACGCAACCGCCAGAGACCGAGCCGGCGACGCGCCCGTGCTCGCCGAAAGCCGCAAGGGCCCCCACGGGACGGGGGCTCGATCCCCAGGTGCGCACCACCGTGGCGAGGGCCACCCGCCGCCCTTCGGCGAGCCAGCGCACCGCCGTGCGCAGGACCTCCAGATCCACCGAGTCCATCTCAGGCCTCCTTGAGCCGCAGGGGCAGCTTGGTCAGCCGCTTGCCGGTGGCGGCGAAGAGGGCGTTGGCCAGCGCCGGCGCGACGGGCGGCACGCCCGGCTCGCCCACGCCGGTGGGCGGCGCCTCGCTTCTCACGATGTGCACCTCGATCCTCGGCGTCTCGTCGAGCCGCAGCACCGGGTAGTCGTTGAAGTTGGACTGCACCACGATCCCGTCCCTGAGGATGATGGCGCCGTGGAGGGCCGCCGACAGCCCGAACACGATGCCCGACTCCATCTGGGCCCGCACCACGTCCGGATTGACGGCCACCCCGCAGTCCACCGCGCACACCACCCGGTCCACCGAAAAGGTGCCGTCGTCCTTGACCGTGACTTCGACCACCTGGGCCACGAAGGAATGGAACGACTCGTGCACCGCCACGCCCCGGCCCCGGTTCTTCGGAAGCGGGCGGCCCCATCCCGCTTTTTCCGCCGCGAGCTTGAGCACTCCGGCGTGGCGCGGATGCTTATCCAGCAACTGCAACCGGAACGCGACCGGATCTTCTCCCGCGGCGTGGGCCAGCATGTCCATCATCACTTCCGCGGAAAAGGCGGTATGGGTGCTGCCCACACTGCGCCACCACAACACCGGCACGCCGACGTCGACGGTATGCAGCTCCACCTGCAGGTGGGGAATGGCATAGGGCAGGTTGGCGGCGCCCTCCACCGAAGTGGGGTCGATGCCCTCCTTCATCATCCCTTCGAAGGGGGTGCCCTTGAGGATGGACTGGCCCACGATGCGCTGCTGCCACGCCACCGGGCGCCCAGCGGCATCGAGCCCAGCGGCGATCCGGTGCACGTAGAGGGGCCGGTAGTAGCCGCCCCGGATGTCGTCCTCCCGGGTCCACAGGAGGCGGATGGGGGCGCCGAGGGGACGGGTCGCCACCGCCACCGCCACGCCCTCGGCGATGTAATCCGCGGTCGGGTTCGCGTGGCGGCCGAAGGAGCCGCCGGCGAGCAGCGTGTGGATCTGTACCCGCTCCGGCGGCAGCCCCGCGATGCGCGCGGCGATGGCCTGATCTAGGGTCTGGAGCTGGGAGCCGGCCCACACTTCGCACGCTTCACCGCTCAACCGCACCACGCAGCTCAAGGGCTCCATGGGTGCGTGGGCGAGGAAGGGGAACTCGAAGGTGGCCGAGAGCCGTCTGGCCGCGGAGCCCAAGGCTCCCTCGGCGTCGCCCTCTTTGCGCGCCACCGCGCCGGGCTGCTGGGCGAGCTCGGCGTAGCGGCGGGTGAGGGCCTCGCTTCCCCCGGTGAAGGCTTGCGCCTCATCCCATTCGATGACAAGGGCGTTGCGCGCCTGGACCGCCGACCAGAAGTCGGTCGCCACCACGGCGACGCCCTGGGGAATCTCCACCACCGCCTTCACCCCAGGCATGGCCTTCGCTTTCTCCGCGTCGAAGCGCTTCACCTTGCCGCCGAAGCGGGGCGGACGCGCCACCACCGCGGTCAGCATCCCGGGGAGCTTCACATCCACGGCGAAGAGAGCCGCGCCGTTCACCTTCTCGGGACTGTCCTTGCGCGGCACCGGTTGGCCGATCAGCTTCCACTGGGAAGGCGCCTTTAGCTTCACGTCGGCGGGCGGAGGCAGGCTCGCCGCCTTCGCCGTCAGCTCGCCGTAAGAGAAGCGCCGACCGCCCCGCAGATCGATCACGAAGCCCTTCTCCGCCTTGAGCCCTTGAGGGTCCACGTTCCAGGTCCGGGCCGCCGCCGCAATCAGCATCTCCCGCGCCGTCGCGCCCGCCCGGCGCAACTGCTCCCAGGAATTAGCCAGGCTCGTGCTGCCGCCGGTGCCTTGGGCCGCGCCGCCCCAGGCCAGGTTGGCGTAGCGGGTCACGTCCGCCGGGGCGGTCTCCACCCGCACCTGGCTCCAATCCACTTCCAGCTCCTCGGCCACCAAGGTCGGGAGCCCGGTGTACACCCCCTGTCCCATCTCCAGGTGCTTGACGATCACGGTGACGGTGTTGTCGGGGGCGATGCGCAGGAACGCGTTGGGCGCGAACGCCCCGCCGGTGGCCGCGCCCGGGCTTGGCGCGGCGGCCCGGGCCCCCTTCATCGGGAGATGGAAGCCGATGACCAGGCTGCCGGCGAGGGCCGCGGAGCTTTTGAGGAAGGTGCGCCGATCGAGATTCGCGGGCTCGTTCATGTCAGGCCTCCTTGATACCGGCGGCGCGCTTGATGGCGGCGCGGATGCGCGGATAGGTGCCGCAGCGGCAGAGGTTGCCCCGCATCGCTTCGTCGATCTGGGCGTCGGTGGGCTTCGGGTGCTTCGCGAGCAACGCCACCGCGCTCATGATCTGGCCGGATTGGCAGTAGCCGCACTGAGGCACGTCCAGCTCGATCCAGACCTTTTGCACCGGATGATCGGCGTTGCGCGATAGCCCCTCGATGGTGGTGATCCTCTTTCCAGCCACCGCGGACACCGGCGTCACGCACGAGCGGGTGGGCTCCCCCTCCACGTGCACCGTGCAGGCACCGCACAGCGCCATGCCGCAGCCATATTTGGTGCCGGTAAGGCCCAAGTGGTCGCGCAGCACCCACAACAAGGGGGTCGAGGCATCCGCCTGCACGTTGCGCCGCCTGCCATTCACCGTCAAAGCAATCATGGTCAGCTCCTGTTAGAAAAATGTTTCACTTCTCCGGATTCTGCGCCGGCGGGGATCGAACGGGGCCCCCAATGCGTATTTCCTTCGTATGTTGAGAGTGAAGGGCGAGCAGGGGCGCATTATCGCCGAGCAAGGGGCGTGGTTCTTTCACGATCTTGCGCTGTTTTCAGGAACTTGCTCCCGGCAACGAACGGCGGCTGCGGCGGAATTTCTCGGGCGTCGTCCCCAGATGCTTGCGAAACAGCGTGGTGAGATGGCTCTGGCTGGACAATCCCACCGCAGCCGCGATCTCTGCAATTGGATCGTCGGTGGTCTCGAGCAGCATCCGGGCCCGCTCGATCCGGCGCTCCACCAGGTACCGGTGAGGTGATACGCCCACGGACCGCTTGAACGTCCGCAGGAACCCGTACAGACCCAGTTCCGCCACTGCGGCTAGATCCGCCAGGGCGATGGGCTGATCCAGGTGATCGTGGATGAAGTCCAGCACCCGGGCGATGCGCTTGCGCGACAGGTCGGGCCCCTCGCGAAGACACGGCGCCGAGTCCGAGTACCGGCGCACCACGTGCAGCGCCAGGGAAAGCGCCACGCTCTGGGCGAACAGCGGCCCCGCGACGCCGCCCGTCTCCATCTCGTCCACCAGGGCCCGGGCGGCGCCCAGTATGAAGGGATCCCGCACGTTGTCCACCGAACGCCATTGCGTCGGCACGGCAATCCCGTCTCGCTCTAACGCCCGGGCAATCCACTGGGGATCGAGCAGGATGGCGGCGAACTCCATCCAGGCTCCCTCGTACCAGCCCCACCGCTCCCGGTCTGCGGGGACGAAAGAGACGCGACCGGCGAGCTCCGGTCCGTCCATTCCGACCACGCCGTCGGTGCGGGTGACGGTCCGCCGCGTACCCCCCGCGAGCGTCACGTAGATCACGTGCCAGGGCAGCCGCACGACCCCCTCCGCCCTGGGCGCGATATGCCATCGCGCGGACTCCACGATCAGGCCCGGCCATGTCTGGCGGCGCTGGCCGGCGGCGCAACCGCTGTACTTACAGAGGGCGGGCTTGCCTGCGCTGGTGCGCGCGAGCGCCTCGGCAAGGGACCGGGCGAGATAGCCGGCATCGCAGCCGGAGGCGCTTTCTTGCGAATTCATACGGCTCTCCCGTGACGGGCCCCCCAAGCCCTTCGGGCGGTCAGGTCATGAGGGCTCGGTAGAGATTGACGATCATGCCGGCGGTAGCGCCCCAGATGAAGCGCCCCTCGTAGGGCATGGCGTAGTAGCTGCGCTCCCTGCCCCGGTAGGATGACGTACGGCGCTGGTGGTTCGTCGGGTTCATCAGGAACTCGAGGGGCACCTCGAACGCCTCCGCCACCTCGAAGGGGTCGGGATGGAGGGAAAAAGGCGGCACGACGTAGCCCACCACCGGCGTGACAGCGAAGCCGGTCACCGTATGGTAATCGGCCAGGCGCCCGAGAATCCGCACCCGCTCCCGCGGCAGGCCCACTTCCTCCTCGGCTTCCCGCAGGGCTGTTACCTCGGGCGTTGCGTCGCCCGGATCGACCCGGCCGCCGGGAAAGCTGATCTGCCCGGCATGGTCGTTCAAATGGGCGGTGCGCTGGGTGAGCAGCACCGTGAGCCCCCGTTCCCGCTGAACGAGGGGGATCAGTACCGCCGCGGGGATCGGGGCGCCGTTCCCTCGACGCGCAGGATCCGGCGCATCCCCCGGCACCCAATCGGTCCGGGCCCGGGCGACCGCCAGCCGCTCGGCGATTGCCTGGGGCGTCAAGGCCAAAGGGGCTACAGGCGTCGTCCCATCCATGGGAGAAGCAGGGGAATGGACAAGGCCAGGGACTAAATTCTTCCCTCGCCCTGTTTACTATAATGCGGAGCGGAAGCCAGCGCGAGCGCGCGAACGGTTTTTCCGTGCTTCCGCGAAACGGCAGGGAGGGAAGCGCCCTTTGCCTCCCCTCGGAAAGAGCGATCGTCATTCCCTGCACCCTTGACTTTGAACAAGAAGGAGATTCCCATGAAATTCAAGTCCCTGATCGTCGCCCTGGGCCTCGCCTTTGCCAGCGCCAGCGCCTTCGCCTTCCACTGCCCCGCCGACATGAAGGCCATCGACGCAGCCCTGGCCAAGAACCCCAAGCTCTCGGCGGAGCAGATGGCCGAGGTCAAGAAATACCGGGAGGAGGGGGAAAAGCTGCACAAGGCGGGCAAACACCAGGAGTCCGTGGACACCCTGGCCAAGGCCAAGAAGATCCTGGGCATCTGATCGCCCTTCACGCCGCTTCCTTTTCCCGAGACCGCCGGTTGCCGCCGGCGGTCTTCGTATTCAATCCGCGGCTGAGGGCAAAATAAGAAGGAGAACTCAGCCCTTGGAGGCCTCCCGTGGACACCGTGAACGCCGAACGGCTGCGCACCGAGCTCTATCCCGAGATCTCCCCCTACGCCTCCGGCATGCTGCCCCTGGACGACGTGCACACCATGTACTGGGAGCAGTCGGGCAAACCCGACGGGGTGCCGGTGGTATTCCTGCACGGGGGGCCAGGGGCCGGCGCGGTCCCCAACCACCGCCGCTTTTTCGACCCCGCCCATTACCGGATCGTCGTTTACGACCAGCGGGGCGCCGGCCGCTCCACCCCTTTGGGCGAACTCACCGACAACACGACGCCCCTACTGATCCAGGACCTGGAGAAGCTAAGGCGGTTTCTGGATATCGAGCGCTGGTTCGTGTTCGGGGGCTCCTGGGGCTCCACCCTCGCCATCGCCTACGCCGAAGCCCACCCCGAGCGCTGCCTGGGATTGATCCTGCGGGGCATCTTTCTCTGCCGCCCGTCCGAGATCCACTGGTTCCTCTACGGCGTGCGCAACTTCTTTCCCGAAGCGTGGCGCACCTTCGCCGAGTTCATCCCGCAAGCCGAACGGGACGACCTGCTCGCCGCCTACTACCGGCGGCTCACGGATCCCGATCCCGCGGTCCACATGCCCGCCGCCCGGACCTGGAGCGTGTACGAAGGCTCCTGCTCCACCCTGCTTCCCAGCCAGGAAACGGTGGACTATTTCGCCTCGGACGCGGTGGCCCTGGGCCTTGCCCGGATGGAGGCTCATTACTTCGTCCACCGGATCTTCCTGCCCGAGAACGCCCTGCTGGAGAACGTGGAGCGCATCCGCTCGATCCCGGGGGTGATCGTGCAAGGCCGCTACGACGCGGTCTGTCCCATCGTCACCGCGGACGAGCTCGCTCGCGCCTGGCCCGAGGCCCAGTACGTCGTGGTTCCCGACGCCGGCCATTCCGCCTGGGAGCCCGGCATCCGGGCGGAGCTGGTGAAGGCCATGGAGCGCTTCAAGCAGCCCGAGCCCCCGCGTCGATGAGACTCCGCTTGAGGGAATGGTCCTTGCGCTGGGCGGTTGAGGGGGCTTGACTTTGGCAATTATTTTTATAGTATTCGAATCATGGAAATGAAAGCCGCGATCCGGGCTCTTTCGGCCCTGGCCCAGGAAACCCGGCTCACGGTGTTCCGGCTGCTGGTGCAGGCGGGCTTCGGCGGGCTGCCGGTCCACAAGATCGCCGAAGCCGTGGGCGTAGCCGGGCCGACCCTCTCCTTCCACTTGAAGGAGCTCGTCCACGCCGGGCTCGTCCACGGGCGGCAGGAAGGCCGATTCATCTATTACAGCGCCAACTACGCCGCCATGGCCGAGCTGATGGCGTTCCTGTCGGAAAACTGTTGCGGCGGCAGCCCGGAACTCTGCACCCCGGCAGCGGATCGCCGCCCGGCATCGAAACGTCCGCGCAAGGAGGTCGCGAATCCATGAAACGCTTCCATGTCCACGTCTCGGTTTCGAACCTTAAGGAGAGCATCCGCTTCTACTCCGCTCTGTTCGGAGCGCCGCCCGCCTTGGTCAAACCCGATTATGCGAAATGGATGCTAGAGGATCCGCGCATCAATTTCGCCGTTTCCCAGCGCGGCGCGGCGCCGGGCGTGGATCACCTGGGCATCCAGGTGGACAGCGACGAGGAGCTCGCCCAGGTGCGGTCCCAGCTCGAGCGGGCGGCGCTGCCCGTGCGGGACGAGCCGGGGGCGGCCTGCTGCTACGCCCGCTCGGACAAGCACTGGGTGACCGATCCCCAGGGCATCGCCTGGGAAGCGTACCGGAGCCTAGGCACCATTCCCACTTTCAATGATGAAGGCGCCGGCGCGGCGGCGTGCTGCGGCCCTGCCGCGGCGCCGGTGAAGGCAAGTTTCGGCAAGCGCCGCGAGTGAACGGGGAGCGCGCCCTGACCGGCGGAAAATACAACGTGCTGTTCCTGTGCACGGGCAACTCCGCCCGCAGCATCCTGGCAGAGGCCCTCCTGCGGCACCACGGCGGAAGCCGGTTCAACGCCTACAGCGCCGGCAGCCATCCGGCCGGGCGTGTCAACCCCTACGTGCTGGAGTTCCTCGCCGCCCAGCGGCTGCCCACCGAAGGATTGCGCAGCAAGTCCTGGGACGAGTTCGCCCGGCCCGGCGCACCGCCCCTGCACTTCGTGTTCACCGTGTGCGACAACGCCGCTGGCGAAGCCTGCCCCATCTGGCCGGGGCAGCCCATGACGGCCCACTGGGGCGTTCCCGATCCCGCGCCCTACGAAGAGGACCCGGACAAGGCGCGCAAAGCCGTCCGGGACGCCTTCCATCTCCTGAGCCGCCGCATCGGCCTCTTCGTGAACCTTCCCCTGGAGAAGCTGGACCGCCTGGCCCTGCGGCGCCGGCTCGAGGAAATCGGCTGCACGGGCTGAACCCGCTTCACCATGGAATCGGTTGGCGGTCGCGGAAAAAGCCGCCGGTGGGCCCATCGTCCGGCAGAAGAGCCAGCCATACCGGGGTGTCGGCCCCCTCTTCCACCGAGCGGGGTGCGTCTGGGCCGCCCATGTCGGTGCGCACCCAGCCGGGGCAGGCGGCGTTCACCTTGATTCGCTCCCCCTCCAGCTCCGCCGCCAGGATCCGGGTGATCGCGTTGAGGGCGGTCTTGGAGACCCGGTAGGCGGGCGTGCCCGCCCCCATGGTGGCGAGCTGGGCGAGGCCGCTGGAGACGTTCACGATGCGCCCGCCACCCCGCTTCTTCATAAGGGGCGAGAGCGCCTGACAAAGCCTCAGGGCCCCCAAGGCGTTGGTCTCGAGCGCCTGGCGGAAGACCTCCAGGTTGAGGGTCAGGGCCTGCGCTCCCCGCCCCTCCGGCAGGATGCCCGCGTTGTTCACCAGGATGTCCAGGCCGCCGAAGGACCGCTCCAAGGCCCGGGCCAGGGCGTCCACGCTCTCCTGAGCGGTCACGTCCAGGGGCAGGAACTCCACGGAAAGCCCCTGGCGGCGCAGCCCTTCCCAGGCCGCCTTCCCCTTCTCCGGGTCCCGGGCGGTCATGACCACGTGCACGCCCCGGAGGGCGAGCTGGCGGGAAATTTCCAGGCCCAGCCCCCGGTTCGCCCCTGTCACCACCCCGATCTTCGGGCCGCTCGCAGTCCTCATGTCCGGACCTCCTTCTGGACGTGCCCGCCCCTCATTCCGTGTCCCCAAGCCGCCCCACCATGGCCTCGGGCCGCACCCATTCGTCGAACTGCTCCCCGGTCACGTAATCCAGCTCCAAGGCCGCCTGCTTGAGGGTGATGCCCTCCTGGTGGGCGAGCTTGGCGATCTCCGCCGCCTTGTCGTAGCCGATGTGGGGGGCGAGGGCCGTCACCAGCATGAGGGATTCGTGGAGGAGCTTCTCGATGCGCTGCACGTTGGGCTCGATGCCCACGGCGCAGTGGTCGTTGAAGCTCCGAGCGCTGTCCGCCAGCAGCCGCACGCTCTGGAGGAAGTTGTGGATGATGAGGGGCTTGAAGACGTTGAGCTCGAAGTTTCCCGAAGCACCGCCCAGATTGACGGCCACGTCGTTGCCCAGCACCTGGCAGCACACCATGGTCATGGCTTCCGACTGGGTAGGGTTCACCTTGCCGGGCATGATGGAGCTGCCCGGCTCGTTCTCGGGGATGCGGATCTCGCCGATGCCGCAACGGGGGCCGGAAGCGAGCCAGCGCACGTCGTTGGCGATCTTCATGAGGGCGGCGGCCAGGGTCTTGAGCGCCCCGTGGGCGGCCACCAGGGCGTCGTGGGCGGCCAGGGCCTCGAACTTGTTGGGGGCGGAAACGAAGGAAAGGCCGGTCAAGCGGGATAGCTCCTCGGCGCAGCGCCGGCCGAACTCGGGGTGGGTGTTCAGCCCCGTGCCCACCGCCGTGCCCCCAATGGCCAGCTCCGAGAGGTGCCAGCGGGTCGCGTCCAGATGGGCGAGCCCGTGGTCGAGCTGGGCCACCCAGCCGGAAATCTCCTGGCCCAGGGTAACGGGGGTGGCGTCCTGCAGGTGGGTGCGGCCGATCTTCACGATGTCCATGTAGCGCCGGGATTTCTCCGCCAGGGTCTCCCGCAGCCGGTTGACGGCGGGTTTGAGCCGCTCCTCGATCGCCTCCAGCGCCGCCACGTGCATGGCGGTGGGAAACACGTCGTTGGACGACTGGCCCCGGTTTACCTCGTCATTGGGATGGACCAGACGCTCCTGGCCCCGGGGGCCACCCAGGAGCTCGGAGGCCCGGTTGGCCAGCACCTCGTTCATGTTCATGTTGGTCTGGGTGCCAGAGCCTGTCTGCCAGACCACCAGGGGAAACTGGTCGTCGTGTCGGCCTTCGATCACCTCGTCCGCCGCTTGGATGATGGCCTGGGCCTTGCGGGCGTCCAAGAGGCCCAGGTCGCGGTTGACGGTGGCCGCCGCCCGTTTCACCCGGGCGAGGGCCCGGATCAGCTCCAGGGGCATGCGCTCGGTGCCGATGCGGAAGTTTTCCAGGGAGCGCTGGGTCTGGGCGCCCCAGAGGGCCCGCTCCGGCACCCGCACCACGCCCATCGTGTCCTTTTCTTCACGGAATCCGGTCATGGCAATGTTCCATGTAAAATCAAAGTGATAAGCTCAAACCCGAGTCCCTGCCCGAGGACTTGATGAAGCTTGCCGCCGACCCTATATAGGTCATCGAGAGCATTTTCTTCTTTGGGCGTGAAAGGTTAGACATAGGTGAAGGAGGTGAAAATATGGCGAACCTGATTCGTTTCGATCCCTTCGAAACCGCCGTCGATAACCTGTTCCGCAGCTTCTTGCGTCCCACTCTGCTCGACTGGGACACCCAGCGCACGGTCCGGGGGGTCATCCCCATGGACATCTGGGAGACCGATAACGCCTACGTCGTGATGGCGGAGCTCCCGGGGGTTCGCAAGGACAACATCAACGTGCGGGTCTTCGACAACCAGCTCGTGATCGAAGCGGAGGCGGTACAAGAGAAGCAAGCCGGTGAAGAAGCCAAGCAGCTCCTGGGCGAGCGCACCTATGGCAAGTTCAGCCGGTCCATTATGCTGCCCACCGAAATCGATTCCGAGCATGCCGAGGCCAAGCACGAGGATGGGGTTCTGCGCCTGACGCTGCCGAAGAAGGCGGACAGCATCGCCAAGCGGTTGACCGTCCAATAATAGACTTTCGGCCTGCTGCCGTTGAAAAAGCCCGCGGAAAGCGGGCTTTTTTATTCAAACCGTCGCGGCCACCGGGATCTTGCCGATCTTCGCCCGCCATTCGGCGGGGCCGGTAGCATGCACCGAGCGGCCTTCCGCATCCACCGCCACGGTGACTGGCATGTCCTTCACCTCGAACTCGTAGATCGCCTCCATCCCCAGGTCGGGGAAAGCCACCACCCGGGCGGCGCGGATCGCCTTGGACACCAGGTAGGCGGCCCCGCCCACGGCGATACAGTAGACCGCCTTGTGCCGCTTGATGGCCGCGATGGCCTCGGGCCCTCGTTCCGCTTTCCCCACCATGCCGATCAGCCCCGTTTTCGCCAGCATGGCGTCGGTGAACTTGTCCATGCGGGTGGCGGTGGTTGGGCCGGCGGGGCCCACCACCTCGTCCCGCACCGGGTCCACGGGCCCCACGTAGTAGATGAAGCGGTTGGTGAAATCCACCGGCAGCTTCTCCCCGCGGCTCAGCATGTCGGTCAAGCGCTTGTGGGCCGCGTCCCGCCCCGTGAGGAGCTTGCCGGAAAGAAGCACCCGCTCCCCGGCGCGCCAGGCGAGGATGTCCTCCCGGGTGATGGTGTCCAGGTTCACCCGGCGAGCGCCTTGGACCCCCGTGAGCTCGATCTTAGGCCACAGGTCCAGGCTGGGGGGCACGAGCGCCACCGGCCCCGAGCCGTCCAGGACGAAGTGGGCATGACGGGTGGCGGCGCAGTTGGGGATCATGCCCACGGGAAGCGACGCCGCATGGGTCGGATAGTGCCGGATTTTCACGTCCAACACGGTGGTGAGACCCCCGAGCCCCTGGGCGCCGATCCCCAGGGCGTTCACCTTCTCGTAGAGCTCGAGCCGCAGTTCCTCGATCCGGTTCTTGGGCCCCCGTGCCTGGAGCTCATGGATGTCGATGGGCTCCAGGATCGCTTCCTTGGCCATCACCATCGCCTTTTCGGGCGTTCCGCCGATGCCCAGCCCCAGGATGCCCGGCGGACACCAGCCGGCCCCCATGGTGGGCACGGTCTTCAGCACCCAGTCCACGATGGAATCCGAAGGGTTCAGCATGGTGAACTTGGCCTTGTTCTCCGAACCGCCGCCCTTGGCCGCCAGAATCACTTCCACCGTGTCCCCTGGCACCACCTCCATGTGGATCACCGCCGGGGTATTGTCCCGCGTGTTCTTCCGCTCCCCTGCCGGATCTGCCAGGATAGAAGCGCGCAGCACGTTGTCCGGATGGGTATAAGCGCGGCGCACGCCCTCGTTCACCATGTCGGCCACGCCCATGGTGGCGTCCCAACGCACGTTCATGCCGATTTTGAGGAACACCACCGCGATGCCCGTATCCTGGCAGAGGGGACGGTGTCCTTCCGCGCACATGCGGGAGTTGACCAGGATCTGGGCCATGGCGTCCTTGGCAGCGGGCGAAGCCTCCCGCTCGTAGGCTTCGGTCAACGCCTTGATATAGTCAGCGGGATGGTAGTAGGAGATGTACTGGAACGCGTCGGCGATGCTCTGGATAAGGTCTTCCTGCTTGATGACGGCCATGATCGGTCCCCAGAGAGCGGCCGCTCCCGGCCGCGAAGGAAAAACGAAGAAGAATCGAGACTGCTATTTTACCCCATCGCCCCGGGCCGCCGCCCGCCTGGATCTGGGACCGGACGGCCTCAACGCTTGATGGTCTCTACCACCAGCAGCGCCGTCATGTTGATCAGCCGCCTGACCGTGGCGCTCGGGGTGAGGATGTGCACCGGCATGGCCGCCCCGAGGAGGATGGGCCCCACGGTGATGCCGCCCCCCGCTGCCTGCTTGAGCAGGTTGAACGAGATGTTGGCCGCTTCCACGTTGGGCATGATGAGGAGATTGGCGGGCCCCTTGAGCTTGGAGTTGGGGAACACCGCGAGGCGGATCTCCTCGGACAGGGCCGCGTCCCCGTGCATCTCCCCTTCGCACTCCAGCGCCGGCGCCATGCTCTCGAGCAGCTCCCGGGCGCGGGCCATCTTCGCCGCCGATTCGTCCCGCACGCTCCCGAAGCTGGAGTGGGACAGCAGCGCCACTTTGGGGGTAACGCCGAAGCGGCGCACCTCGTCCGCCGCCATGAGGGTCATCTCGGCGATCTGCTCCGGGGTAGGGTCCTTGTTGATGTAAGTGTCGCACAGGAACAGGGTGCGCTCCGGCAGCATGAGCAGGTTCATGGCGGCGAAGATCTTGGCACCCGATCGCAGCCCGATCACGTTCTGCACGTAGTACAGGTGCAGCAGGTAATGGGCGAAGGTGCCGCATAGCATGCCGTCCGCGTCCCCCTTGCGCACCATCATGGCCCCGATCAGGGTGCGCCGCCGGCGCATCTCGATCTTGGCGTACTCGGGCGACACGCCCTTGCGCTCCATGATCCGGTGGTACTCGGTCCAGTAGTCCCGGTAGCGGGGGTCGGAGTCCTGGTTCACCAGCTCGAAGTGCTCCCCGGGCCGGATGCGCAGCCCCAGCCGCCGGATGTTCATTTCGATCACCTCCGGCCGGCCGATCAAGATGGGCCAAGCGAGCCGCTCGTCCACCACCACCTGCACCGCCCGCAGCACCCGCGGGTCTTCCCCCTCGGCGTAGACGATGCGTTTGTCCGGAGCCGCCTTGGCCGCGGCGAAAATGGGCTTCATCACCAGCCCGGAGTGGTAGACGTACTGCTGCAGCTCGGCCTTGTAGGCCTCGAAGTCGGCGATCTCCCGGGTGGCCACCCCGCTCTCCATCGCCGCCTTGGCCACGGCGGGGGCAATCTTGAGGATCAGGCGGGGGTCGAAGGGTTTGGGGATGATGTACTCGGGCCCGAAGGCCACGTCCTGCTCGCCGTAGGCGCTGGCCACCACGTCGGACTGCTCCTGCTCGGCCAGCTCCGCGATGGCCTGGGCGGCGGCGAGCTCCATCTCCCGGGTGATGGCGGTGGCGCCCACGTCCAGCGCTCCACGGAAGATAAAGGGGAAGCAGAGCACGTTGTTGACCTGGTTGGGGTAGTCGGAGCGGCCGGTGGCGATGATGCAATCGGGCCGCACCGCCTTGGCCTCCTCCGGCATGATCTCGGGGACCGGGTTGGCGAGGGCCAGAATGAGGGGCTTGTCGGCCATGCGCTTCACCATCTCGGGCTTGAGCACCCCGCCGGCGGAAAGCCCGAGAAAGACGTCCGCCCCCTGGATCACCTCCGCCAGGGTGCGAGCCTCGGTCCTCTGGGCGTAAATCGCCTTGTAGGGGTCCATCTCCTCGGTGCGCCCTTGGTACACCACGCCTTTGATGTCGGTCACCCAGATGTTCTCGCGCTTAAGCCCCATCGCCTCCAGAAGCCCCAGGCAGGCAAGGGCGGCCGCCCCCGCGCCCGAGGTGACCAGCTTCACCCGGCCGATGTCCTTGCCGACGATCTTGAGCCCGTTCCTCACCGCCGCGCCCACGATGATGGCGGTGCCGTGCTGGTCGTCGTGGAACACCGGGATCTTCATCCGCTCCCGGAGCTTGCGCTCGATGTAGAAGCACTCGGGGGCTTTGATGTCTTCCAGGTTAATGCCGCCGAAGGTGGGCTCCAGGGCGGCGATCATGTCTACCAGCCGGTCCGGATCGCTCTCGGCGAGCTCGATGTCGAACACGTCGATGCCGGCGAACTTCTTGAACAGCACCGCCTTGCCTTCCATGACGGGCTTGGCCGCCAGGGGCCCGATGTTGCCAAGCCCGAGCACCGCCGTGCCATTGGTCACCACGCCCACCAGGTTGCCCCGGGCAGTCAGGTTGCGCACCTCGGCGGGGTCCTCCTGGATGGCCAGGCAGGCGGCGCTCACTCCGGGGGAATAGGCGAGGCTCAGATCCCGCTGGTTAATGAGACCCTTGGTCGGCGCGATGGAGATCTTGCCGGGCTTGGGCAGGCGGTGATACTGGAGCGCGCTCTGGCGCAGTTGGTCGTCCATTCCTTCTCCCGGCATGGGGTCGCGAGGGCGAAAATTATATACTGGCCGCCGTTCGGCTTCTGAGAACCGCCGGCGGCGCCGGTGGTAAACTTCGACTACGAACCCCTTTCACTTCAGCGAAGCTTGCCCTTGAAACTCGTCACCTTCACCCGTCCCGAAGACGCCGAGCCCCGCATCGGGGTGCTCATCGACGAGACGACTGTGCTGGACGTGCTCGACGCCGCCCAGGCTCTGGGCGTTCGTCTTCCTTTCGACCCCTGGGACATGGTGTCGCTGATCGCTGCGGGCGACGGGGCCCTGGCGGCGCTTCGCGGCCTCTCCGGCACCGGAGAGGGGCAGCTTCCCCTGTCCCGAGTGAAGCTCCTCGCCCCCATCCCTCGACCGCGCAAGAACGTGTTCTGCGTAGGCTGGAACTACCTGGAGCACTTCGAGGAGGGGGAGCGCATCCGCCAGAGCGGGCAGCAGCTTCCGGACCATCCCGTCTTCTTCAGCAAGGCGGTGACCGCCATGATCGGCCCCCACGACCCGATTCCCTACGACCCGAAGGTCACCACCCAGCTCGACTGGGAGGTGGAGCTTGGCGTAGTGATCGGCCGGGCCGGCAAGAACATTCCCGAAGCGCGGGCCATGGAGCATGTGTTCGGCTATACGGTCGTGAACGACGTGTCGGCCCGGGACCTTCAGCGAGCCCACGGGGGTCAGTGGCACAAGGGTAAGAGCCTGGACGGCACCTGTCCCATGGGCCCGGCCATCGTTACCGCCGACGCTCTGGACCCCAACGGTCTGCGGGTCATGACCCGGGTGAACGGGGTGGTCAAGCAGGATTCCAATACCTGCCATCTCTACTTCAAGATCCCGCGCCTGATCGCCGAGCTGTCCCTGGGCATGACCCTGGAGCCCGGGGACGTGATCTCCACCGGCACCCCCCAGGGCGTGGGCTTCGCCCGCACACCGCCCGAATTCCTCCGGCCCGGCGATCTGCTGGAGACGGAAATCGAGGGAATCGGGGTATTGCGCAATCCCGTGGCGGCCTGAACCGCGGGACACCCCTCATCCCGCCGGGGTCACTTCACCCCTAGGACCTTGGAGGCCTTGGCCACGTCCCTGGGCTTGACCCAGAACATGGCCCCATAGCGTCCCTCGCCGGCGGAGACCGCATCCAGGGCGGTGATGTTGATCCCGGCCTCGGCAAGCTTGCCGATCACGTCGTAGATGGCGCCCACCCGGTCCTCCCCCTGGACTAGGAACACGGTCTTCTTGTCCCCCAGCTTCCACTTGAGCTTGCGGGCCGCCGCCTTGAGCTTGGCCGTGTCCTCCGGGATGAAGTCGATCTGGGCGCGCCGGGCACTGGGGAAGCCGGTGAAGCCGAGCAGGTTGACCCCCGCCTCCTTGAGGGCTTTCAGGTGATTGGCCGCCTCTCCGGGCTTGTCGGCCACCTGCATGGAAAAGTAGTCCGCCTTGCGCACCACGTCGGCCATAGCCTCCTCCTCGAGGAAATCGACCCCCTATGCTCTACGTATAGCAGACCCGCGCCCAAGCGCCAAAGGGTCGGCCGCGAAAGGGGCATTCGGCGGGCATGAAGGGCTGGCTTCGGGGAGAGGAACGCCCACCGGGAAGCTGCTTTCCTCCGTCCGCTAGGCGGCGCGGGCCCGCCGCCTCTGCCCTGCCGCCTGCTTGCGCCGAGCTTCCAGCTCGTCAAACAGGGCCACGAATTCCCGGGTAAGCTTGTGCCGGGGGGCGAGCTCGATCAGGGGCCGCGCCGCCTGGTGGGATTCCCGCACCTTGACCGAGGCCGACAAGCGGGATTCCAGCACCGGGAGCCCCTCCTGCCGGAGCTCCTCCACCAGCCGCTGGGGCAGCGTGGCCCGGGGCTGGAACTGATTGACGATGATGCCCTCCACCGTGAGGCCCGGATGGTGGTCGTCCCGGATCTCGCTCACCGCCTCGAGAAGGGCGTACAGGGCCCGGCGGGAGAAGTCGTCGCAGTCGAAGGGGATGAGGCAGGCATCGGCGGCGATCAGGGCCGAGCGGGTATAGAAGTTGAGGGCGGGGGGCGTGTCGATGAAAATGGCCTCATACTCCAGGGTGGCCAGGGCCTCCCGCAGCTTGTAGATCTTGTAGCGGGACTCCAGCTTCCCCTGGAGATGTTCCAGCTCCGGATGGGACGGCATCAGGTCCAGGCCGGCGAAAGGCGTGGGATGGGCGAATTCCGCCGGCGGCTTGCCGTAGAGGCTGAAGGAGAGCACCTGGTCGAAGAAGCGCGCGAGATGGAGCTCCACGGCGCCGGCTTCCTGGCCGAGAAGGTACTGGGTGGAGTTGCCTTGGGGGTCCAGGTCCACCACCAGGGTCTTGTAGCCGCGGCGCGCGCAAATGGCCGCCAGGTTGCAGGTGATGGTGGACTTTCCCACGCCGCCTTTCTGGTTGAAAATTACGCGCTTCATCGCTCCTCCTCCCCGGTCGCAGTACCGGCCGCTATTAGACCATAGTTGATGCGGCGCACAAAGGCGCCCTGGGACCTTTTTTCCCAACGGAAGCCCGACCGATGAAATTTCTCAAGGCCGTGCGGCTCGACGCTTCGGACGAGAAAATCTTCGCCCCGGAAGGCGCAGCCGAGGACGGGGAGTGGCTCACTTCGGGCGGTTTCGCCGTGTGCGACCTGAGCGGCGGTCAGCACCGGCGCCCCCACTGCCATTGCCTGGACTCCTTTGTCGCGGTTGGAAGCCTCAAGCGCTGTACCATCGCCGAAGTGACGCAGATCGGCGAGCCCGAGTACCGACAAGTCGTCGAGCGCATGGTCAGGTTCTTTATGGACGGCCTGGGTGCTCCCTCGGAGGAAGCCGCCCGTGAGGTGGCCGAGGAGGAGGCCGCTTATACGGCCCAGCTCTGCGAAGGTTTCGACACAGGGGTTTGGATCACGGTAAGCCGCGAACCCAACGAGCAGGGACTGGGCGAGCACTATCGGGTCTATCCCCGGCTGATGATCGGCGCCCACAAGCTGCGATGAAGCCGGCCCCGCCCAGGGACGGCGCGGTCGAGCCCCTTCCGGGCCCACTCTCCCGGTTGCCCGCAGTGCGGTTCGACGCCGCGGGCCGCCGCCATGTGGATCTACAAGCGGTGGGGCGGCTCGCCGTGCCCCTGGCCGCCAACAGCGCCCTGCAGGCGGTGCTCAATCTCACCGACACCTGGTTCGTTGGGCGCCTGTCCACAGACGCCACCACCGCCCTGGGGGCCGTGCATTTCCTGGTGATCGTGTGCTTCCTGGTAGTGGGCGGCACGGGCCTTGCCGTGCAACCCCTGGTGGCCCAGGCCTACGGCGCGCGCCGGGAGCGGCGCGCCTCCCAGGCGGCATGGCTGGGGATGTGGGGGACCCTCTGCGCGGTGCCCGCCTTCGTCGGCCTAGCCTTCGCCGGAGCGGGAATCCTGGGGCCCCTCGGGCTTCCGCCGTCGATCCATGCCCTGGCCCTGGACTACTGGTCCCCCCGATTGTTGGGCGCCCCCGTCGGCGTGCTGTTGTGGACGCTCTGCGCCTTTTTCAACGGCATCGGCCGCACCGGGGTCACCCTGACCCTGATGGCCGTGGTGGCCGTGCTGAACGTGCCCCTCAACGAGCTTCTGATCTTTCGCCTCGAACTCGGCATGGCCGGCGCCGCCTGGGCCACCTCTATAGCCATGGCGGCGGGGGCGGTCCTGGCGCTGGCGGCGTTTCTCTCCCGCCCGGTGCGAGACGAATACGCGAGCCACCTCACCTGGCGGCCCCGCTGGCACGGCATCGGGCGGCTCCTCGCCCTGGGGCTTCCCACCGGCCTCCTGCCGGCCGTGGAGATCGCCGCCTTCTGGCTATTCCAGGTGATGATGGCGCGCCTCGGCCCGGTGGACGGCGCTGCCAGCCAGATCGTGATGGCCCTCACCTCCCTCGCCTACATGCCGGTGGTGGGCCTAGCGCTGGCGGGCACCACCCTGGTGGGCCAGTCCATCGGCGCCGGCGACAAGGCATGGGCCGCTCGCGTGGGCGACACTACCATCACCCTCGCCGTGGGTTACATGGCGGCGGTGGGCCTGGCTCTGGCACTCTCCGGCCCCTGGCTGATCCCCCTGTTCGTGAACGCCGCCGATTCGAACGCGCCAGAGGTGGTGCGGCTGGGCGTGGTGCTGATGTGGATCGCCGCCGGTTACCAGATCTTCGACGGGATTAACATCGGCGCGAGCTTCTGCCTGCGGGGGGCGGGCGACGTGCGCGTTCCCACGGCCCTCATCACCGTGCTCGCCTGGGCGGGCTTCATTCCTGCCGTGCACGTCATCTCCTTCGCCCCTGGACAGGGCTGGATCGACGCTCTGCCGGCCTGGGGATGGGGCGCCGTGGGGGGCTGGCTCGCCGCCCTGCTCTACATCGTCGCCGCCGGCCTCACCCTGTTCGCCCGCTGGCGCTCCGGAGCGTGGCGATCGATCCGGCTTGCCTAGCGGTCAATCCACGCGGACTACGGTGATCTCGTCCCCGTCGCTCACGCCCGCAAGCAGCCTAGGGTCGTCGTCGAGCTTGCCGAGAACGTTGACCTTGGTGACCAGTCTGCACTCATTGCCCCGGGAAACGGGGGTTGGCCCGAAGGGGAGGGCGAGGGAGCTCCCCTCCACCCAGAAGCACACGGTGCCCGGATCCACGACTTGCCGCGCGTTGGGCTCCAGGGCGGCCCGCACCGGGAGGCTGAAATAGACTTCGTCGCCCCAGGTGTTGGCCGAAGAGCGCGCCGGCAGGGCGGCGAGGACTTTCTCGGACGTGGGTGTCGCGTCCAGGGTGGCGGTGACGCTGCCCCCGGGCCAGGAAATGCGGATGCGAGCCATGACCAAATTTTAACCCCGCTCCGCCCGCCGGGAAACGGTTTTCGCCGCGTTTACGCTTTGACCTGGGCGACGATGCGTTGCAGGCGCCGCTTCTCCGACAACACCCTCGTCGGGTAGCGGTTCGCCTCGTCCCAACTGGAACCGTTGTAGAGCTTGAGCGCCTCCGTGAGGTCCCCGGTGCGCTCGAAGTACTCCCGCAGGATCTCCGCCCCCACGCGAATGTTGATTTCCGGCTGCAGCACCGCCTCCTCGCCGCCGCGGGGCTCCAGCTTGTCCAGGTGATAGCGGGGGATAATCTGCATGAGCCCCTTGGCGCCGGCCACGCTCTCGGCGATGGGGTTGAAGCGGGACTCGACGGCCATCACCGCCAGGATGAGCAGGGGATCCAGTTGCAGCTCCCGCCCCGCGTGGAAAGCGGCGGAAACTAGCTGCCGCGTCGCCTCCTCCGCCACCTGGTAACGGCGGGAGAGAAAGACGGTCAGGGCGTCGATCCTGGCCCCATCGGCGACGAGGCTTTTGGCCCGCCGGAAAGCCCCTGGCGTCGAGTCCTCTGCCGCTTCCGCGGCGTCGTCCAGGACCGCCTGGCCCTCGAGATGGGGCCGCAGGTCGGCCAGGGCCCAGACGGAAAGGGGATAGGCGGGATGGGAAAACAGCGCCGCAATGAACAGCAGCGCAAACCAATTGGCATGGAGCCGCTCCCGATCGGCCCACGGGCCGCTCCGGAGCGGGGAGTGCGGGTTTGCCATGACAGCAATCCTCCTTTAGATCGCGGCGCCGGCGGCTCTCCACCCCACCGGGTTTTAGCCATAGCCGGCGCACAGGTCGTTACCTTGCTCGGGTAACCGGTTCGCTCCTTCGTGTTTCTTCCCCAGCGCCGTGGCGCGGCGCCATGTTCTCCTCGACACTGAAACGGCCACCTCAGTGGCCGTTTGCTGCATTGCAGCATAACTATTTTACTGGTTAGTTTCCTCCCCAGTCAAATGAAAAATTTCATTGTTTTTTTATGAGGATGGATTTTTTCCCGGGCGCTTCTCGGACGTTTGCCACGCCCGCAAGGGGGCGTTGCGACCCCCGGAACCCCTCCCCTATACTCGGACGAAAGATCGCCCCCGCGGACACGACACTAACCTTGGAGGAGGCCCATGGCCTTGATCACGACAGAAGCGATCCGTGCCGTGGCCCTGGTGGGACACGCCGGCGCCGGGAAAACCACCCTGGCGGAAGCCCTGCTCTACCGGGCCGGCGCGATTCCGGCCATGGGTTCCATCGAGCGCGGGACCACGGTCTGCGATTTCGATCCCCTGGAAAAGCAGCACCAGCACTCCCTCTACTCGGCGGTGGCCCACTTCGAGCACCAAGGCACTCGCATCCACCTCATCGATACCCCCGGCTACCCCGATTTCCTCGGCCAGGCCATCAGTTGCCTGCCTGCGGCGGAGACGGTGATCGTGGTGGTCAACGCCCAGACGGGTATCGAACTCACCACCACCCGGATGATGAACTGGGCCGCCCGGCGCAGGCTTTGCCGCATGATCGTGGTAAACAAGATCGACGCCGAGAACACCGACCTACCGGCCCTCCTCGACGCCCTGCAGGAGACCTTCGGCAAGGAGTGCCTGCCCATCAACCTGCCCGCCGCCGGCAGCACGAAAGTGGTGGATTGCTTCTTCAACCCGGCGGGAGAATCGGATTTCTCCTCCGTCGAGCAAGCGCACCGGGCCCTCATCGACCAGGTGGTGGAGGTGGACGAGGAGCTCATGGCCCTGTATCTGGAGCAGGGGGACATCGATCCCGAACAGCTCCACGCGCCCTTCGAAAAGGCGCTGCGGGAGGGGCACCTGGTCCCCATCTGCTTCGCTTCCGCCCGCACCGGCGCGGGCGTTCCGGAGCTGCTGGAAGTCTTCGTCAAGCTCCTGCCCAATCCCGCGGAGGGTAACCCCCGCCCCTTCATCAAGGGCGAGGGGCCGGAGGCGGAAGAGTTCCGCGCCGTGCCGGACCCGGACAAACACGTGGTAGCCCACGTGTTCAAGGTGAGCGTGGACCCGTTTGTGGGCAAGCTGGGCGTGTTCAAGGTGCACCAGGGCACCATCACCAAGGACTCCCAGCTTTTCATCGGCGACGCGAGGAAGCCCTTCAAGGTGGGCCACCTGTTCATGCTCCGGGGCAAGGAACATATCGAGGTGGAGCGCTGCATCCCCGGCGACATCGCCGCGGTGGCCAAGGTGGAGGAGATTACCTTCGACGCCGTGCTGCACGACCATCACGACGAGGATCGCATCCATTTGCAGCCCCTGGAGTTTCCCAACCCGATTTACGGGCTGGCCATCGACACGGTCAAGCGGGGAGACGAGCAGCGGCTGTGGGACGTGCTCGCCAAACTCGCCTCCGAAGACCCGTGCCTCAAGGTGGAGCGGCTGATGAGCACCAACGAGACGGTGGTGTGGGGCCTGGGCGAGCTGCACCTGCGCACCCTGCTCGAGCGCATGACCACCCAGTACAAGCTGGAGGTGAAGACCCATCCGCCGCGCATCGAGTACCGGGAGACCATCACCGCGCCGGCGGAGGGCCACCACCGGCACAAGAAGCAGACCGGCGGCGCGGGCCAGTTCGGCGAAGTCTTCCTGCGCATCGAGCCCCTGCCCCGGGGCGCGGGCTTCCAGTTCGTGGACGAGGTGAAAGGCGGCGCGATCCCGTCTCAGTTCATCCCGGCGGTGGAAAAGGGCGTGCAGCAAGTCATGGAATCCGGCGCCATCGCCGGCTACCCTATGCAGGACGTGCGGGTCGTGGTCTACGACGGCAAGACCCACCCGGTGGACGGGAAGGAGGTGGCCTTCATCACCGCCGGCAAGAAGGCGTTCCTGGACGCGGTCATGAAGGCGCGTCCCATCGTGCTGGAGCCCATTGTGCGCATCGAGATCACGGTCCCGGAGGCCAACATGGGCGACGTCGCCGGCGACATCGCCTCCAAGCGCGGCCAGGTCACCGGTACCCAGTCCGGGCGCGGCGGCATGGTCACGGTCTCCGGGCTCGTGCCTCTGTCCGAGCTCAACAACTATCAATCCCGGCTCAAGTCCTTGACCGGAGGCGCAGGCTCCTACAGCGTGGAGTTCAGCCACTATGAGCCGGTGCCGCCCAACGTTCAGCAGCAGCTCGTCGCCCAGCACAAGGCGCCGGCGGCGGAGGATTGAAGCCGGCCCCGCTCGCCCGCCTCAGCGGGCGAAGGGCGCCGCGTCCTCGATACGGGTGAGCAGGGGCAGCTCGCCGCGCTTCGCGCAGGTGGCGATGAAGTCCGCCCGCCCCATGGCCCGGTGGGTATCCCCCTCCAGCACCCGGGCGTTGAGCGCCTCGTAGTGCTCGGCGCGCTCCCCCAGAAGGGCGGCGAACAGCACTTCCAGCTCCCACGGGTCCACCTTGAGGCGGCCGAAGGGGTTGCCGTCTTCCGCCGGCGTCCAGAAGAGGCGCGGCTCCCAGTTGCGGGCGCGAATTTCCGGCCGCTGGTACCACTCCTTGAGCTTCTCCTCCAGAGACATGCCCGACCCTCCTTGGTCAGTGGTCACTTTTCCGTAACCTACGCATCAAAAAAGGAAAACGGGTTCTCCACAGATTCTGTGGATAACATTGTGGAAAAAGCCTTTTTTACGGCGCGGATGCCCTTGCGCCGGCTCGATTTTTGCCGCCCTGAACATGATTTAGGCACCCATTATCACGCAGCGAAATCAAATAATTAGATTTTTTCTGGCGCCGTTGCAAGACGACCGCCCAGCGCCGGTCTTAGCCGTCTGCGAGACGGTGGATAGTTCCCCTGCAAGCGCTTGACAGGGAAGCTCGGTTGTGGGCCGAACGGCGCATCGGGCAAGTCCCGTTTGCTGCGCGAAACAACGCGCCCGCCCTTGCGGGTTTCCCGGTTTCGTCTATGATCTCGCCTGGATATTTATACACAATATCAGGGTATGGACGAACTCACCCCGCGGCAGGCCGAGATCCTGGAATGGATCCGGGAATTCATGGAATTTACGGGCCTCCCCCCCACTCGGGCCGAGATGGCCGAGGCCCTCGGTTTCCGGTCGCCCAACGCGGCGGAAGAGCATCTGCGAACCCTGGCACGCAAGGGAGTCATCGAGCTGTTGCCGGGCGCTTCCCGCGGCATTCGGCTCAAGCTACCCGTAGGCCTGCCGGTAGTGGGACGCGTGGCCGCCGGCTCGCCAATCCTCGCCGCGCAAAACATCGAGACCCGCTACCGCATCGACGGCCAGGTGTTCAAGCCCCGAGCCCACTACCTGCTCCGGGTGCGGGGCATGAGCATGCGGGATGCCGGTATCCTGGACGGGGATCTCCTGGCGGTGCACCGCACCCGCGAGGTCCGCTCCGGCCAGATCGTGGTGGCCCGCCTCTACGATGAGGTGACGGTGAAACGCTTCAAGCGCCGCGGCCGGGAAGTGGTGCTGTTGCCGGAGAACCCCGAGTTCCCTCCCATCCCGGTCGATCCCCGCTCCCATTTCTTCGCCATCGAAGGGATCGGCGTGGGAATCATCCGCAACGAAAAGCCGTTCTGATCCGTTAATCCCGGGAGGAAACCGTGCTTACGGTTTTCTCCCCCTCGATCAGGGCGCGTTTGCACTCGACGCCCCAGCGGTAGCCCCGCAGCCGTCCGCCGGCCCCGACGGCCCGATGACAGGGGGATGGCGAGGGCGACCGATGTCCCGAGCAGGATAGCGCTGACGGAGATCAGAAACGTGACCAAGAGCAGGTTCGTCGCTCCCAATCCGACGACAGGCGCTGTCCGGTGGCGTGGAGCAGCCCGATAAAGACGACCGCGGCAAGCCCGACGCGGTCCCATCGGCTTGATCGGCGTTGGATTCCCTATCGCAGCCTCCAGCTCGACAAGCTGGATCCAAGCTTAAGGCCGCGGCGAGGTTGCTGTACTCCGCTTCTTGCGCTGCAATTGCCGAGCGTCCTCAAAATGCTTGACGACCCTCGGCCCTCTCCCCGCCGGGAGAGGGGGCAGGACTGCGGTAAATGGTTTGTCAACCATTTAGTGTAAGCTTAATAAAATGCCCGCCTTCCGGCGGGCGTCGAGAGGCGCGAAGCCGCTTCGCCTCAGCCGAGCATATCGTTCCAAATGTTCTGGCCCCAGGCCCAGGCGTACTGGGCTTCCAGCTCGTTGCGGGCGCTGGACAAGCCCCCTGCCCCCTGCACGGTGACCATGGTCTTTTTCTCCGGGTCGTAGCGGTGCACCGAGGCCACGTGCATCG
>NZ_JBRBEM010000011.1:0-141322 GCF_052805615.1 Pelomicrobium sp. P1 | reverse complement strand
GCATTCCCACCCCCATGTTCACGCCCCTTTTCGTGATCGCGCGCACTACGGGCTGGTCGGCCCACGTGATCGAGCAGCGCCAAGACGGCAAGATCATCCGCCCGAGCGCGAACTACATCGGCCCCGAACCCCGCCCTTGGGTACCCATCGAACAGAGGGGGTAGGAGGAGTCCGGCCCGCGGGGCGATGCCCCGCGGGATACCGGACCCTGGCCGTCCCTTGCATGAGCCTGCGAAGGAGAACCATGGAAGCACAATTCTCAAACGTCCGCCCCGCTCCCGACCAGGAGCTCACAGACATCGCCGATTACGTCACCCGGTATGAGATCAGGAGCGAGGAGGCCTATTCCACCGCCCGGCTGTGCCTGATGGATACCCTAGGCTGCGGGCTGGAAGCTCTGGGCTATCCGGCCTGCACCAAGCTGCTGGGTCCCATCGTGCCGGGCACGGTGGTTCCCCACGGTGCCCGCGTCCCGGGCACCCAGTTCCAGCTCGATCCGGTGACGGCCGCCTTCAACATCGGCACCATGATTCGCTGGCTGGACTTCAACGACACCTGGCTCGCCGCCGAGTGGGGCCACCCTTCCGACAACCTGGGGGGCCTCCTGGCCACCGCCGACTGGCTGTCCCGCACCGCCATCGCCCAGGGCAAGCCCCCCCTCACCGTGCGCCACGTGCTGGAGGCCATGATCAAGGCCCACGAGATCCAGGGGGTGATCGCCCTGGAGAACAGCTTCAACCGGGTGGGCCTGGATCACGTGATCCTGGTGAAGGTGGCCACCACCGCCGTGGTGGCCCGCATGCTGGGGTGCACCCACGAGGAGATCATCAACGCGGTGTCCAACGCCTGGATCGACGGCCACAGCCTGCGCACCTACCGCCATGCCCCCAACACGGGCTCGCGCAAATCCTGGGCGGCGGGCGACGCCACCAGCCGGGGGGTGCGCCTGGCGCTGATAGCGAAGAAGGGTGAGATGGGCTACCCGTCCGCCCTCACCGCCAAGACCTGGGGCTTCTACGACGTGCTGTTCCGCGGGCAGCGGCTCAAGTTCCAGCGGCCCTACGGCTCCTACGTGATGGAGAACGTGCTGTTCAAGATCTCCTTCCCGGCGGAGTTCCATGCCCAGACCGCGGTGGAATGCGCCATGCAGCTCCATCCCCAGGTGAAGGACCGGCTCGAGGAGATCGACAGAATCGTGATCCGCACCCACGAGTCCGCTATCCGCATCATCGACAAGAAGGGACCCCTTCACAACCCGGCGGATCGGGACCACTGCCTCCAGTACATGGTGGCGGTGCCGCTGATCTTCGGCCGGCTGACCGCCGCCGACTACGAGGACGAGGTGGCCGCCGACCCGCGCATCGACCGGCTGCGGGAGAAGATGGAAGTGGTGGAGGATCCCCAGTTCAGCCGGGACTACCTCGACCCGGACAAGCGCTCCATCGCCAACGGCGTCACCGTCTATTTCAAGGACGGGACCAAGGCCGGGGAAGTGGTGGTGGAGTACCCCGTCGGCCACCGGCGCCGCCGCAGCGAGGGCATTCCCCTGCTGGAAGCCAAATTCCGCACCAACCTGGCGCGCCGCTTCCCGCCGAAGCAGGCTTCGGCCATCTTCGCCCTATGCCAGGACCAGAAGACCCTGGAAGCGACCCCGGTGCACGAATTCGTCGACATGTTCGTGATCTGACTTGCGTGGCAGCATCGATCCACCTCATACGCGAACCCGGTCAGGGACCGAGAAAGGACTTCAGGCCATGAGCCACAATCTCTTCCATTCGCTCAAGGAATTCGCCCCCGCCAAGGGCAGGAAGGGCAAGCTCTATTCCCTCGCCGCCCTGGAGAAGGCCGGCCTGGGGAAGGTGTCCCGCCTGCCCGTGTCGCTGCGCATCGTCCTGGAGTCGGTGCTGCGCAACTGCGACGGCAAAAAGATCACCGAGGAGCACGTGCGGGAGCTCGCCGCCTGGCGTCCCAACGCGCCCCGTACCCAGGAGATCCCTTTCGTCGTCTCCCGCATCGTGCTACAGGACTTCACCGGCGTGCCCCTGCTGACCGACCTAGCGGCCATGCGCGGCGTCGCCCAGCGCTTGGGCCGGGATCCTAAGCTGATCGAGCCCCTGGTCCCCGTGGACCTGGTGGTGGACCACTCGGTGCAGATCGACTACTACGGGAGCCGGGCGGCGCTGGACCTCAACATGAAGCTGGAATTCCAGCGCAACCGGGAGCGCTACCAGTTCATGAAGTGGGGCATGCAGGCCTTCGACAGCTTCCGCGTGGTGCCGCCGGGCATCGGCATCGTGCACCAGGTGAACCTGGAATATCTGGCGCGGGGCGTGCATCGCAAGAACGGGGTCTACTTCCCCGACACCCTGGTAGGCACCGACAGCCACACCACCATGATCAACGGCATCGGCGTAGTGGGCTGGGGGGTGGGGGGCATCGAGGCGGAAGCGGGCATGCTGGGCCAGCCGGTGTACTTCCTCACCCCGGACGTGGTGGGGGTGCACCTCAAGGGACGGTTGCGCTGGGGCGTGACCGCCACCGACCTAGTCCTCACCATCACCGAGATGCTGCGCAAGGCCAAGGTGGTGGGCAAGTTCGTGGAGTTCTTCGGCGAAGGCGCGGCGGCCCTTCCCGTGCCGGATCGGGCCACCATCGCCAACATGGCCCCCGAATACGGCGCCACCATGGGCTTCTTCCCCGTGGACGACAAGACCGTCCAGTACCTGGAAACCACGGGCCGCACCCAGGAAGAGGTCTCGGCGTTCAAGGCCTATTTCCAGGCCCAGGGGCTCTTCGGCATGCCCAAGACCGGCGACATCGATTACAGCCAGGTGCTGGAGCTGGATCTCGGCGCGGTGGAGCCGTCCCTGGCCGGGCCCAAGCGACCCCAGGACCGGATCCAGATCGGGCAGGTGAAGACCCGGTTCACCGAGCTTTTCGCCAAGCCCATGACCGAGAACGGCTACAACAAACCCAGGGGGGAGCTGGGCAAGCGCTACCGGGCCACCCTGGCTCCGGGCAACCCGGCGAGTGGCGGCGGCGTGATCGCCCCCGAATCCGTGAACGCCGGGGCGCCCGTGGACGTGGTGGAGATGGTGGATAACCGCCCCACCCCCGACCTGGTCACCCTGGAGCGCCCGGCGCCGGAGACGGTGGAGATCGGCCATGGGGACGTGCTGATCGCCGCCATCACTTCCTGCACCAACACCTCCAACCCCAGCGTGCTGATCGCCGCGGGCCTCCTGGCCAAGAAGGCGGTGGAGAAGGGGCTCACCGTCAGGAAGCACATCAAGACTTCCCTCGCCCCCGGATCCCGAGTCGTGACCGAATACCTGAAGCGCTCGGGACTCCTCCCTTACCTGGAGAAGCTGGGCTTCTACGTCTCCGCCTACGGCTGCACCACCTGTATCGGCAACGCCGGTCCCCTCGATCCCGGCATCGAGGAGGCGATCGTGAAGAACGACCTGGTGTGCGCGGCGGTCTTGTCGGGCAACCGCAACTTCGAGGCCCGCATCCACGCCAACATCAAGGCCAACTTCCTGGCGAGCCCACCCCTGGTGGTGGCTTACGCCATCGCCGGCACCATGCTCAAGGACCTGATGACCGAGCCCCTGGGCATCGGCAAGGGGGGCAAGCCCGTATACATCGGCGACGTCTGGCCCAGTCCTCAGGAAGTAGCCGACGCCCTGCAGTACGCCACCGACCCCAAGGTGTTCCGGCGGCTGTATTCCGATTTCACCAAGGACAACGCCCTGTGGGAGAGCATCCCGGCGCCCGAGGGGCAGGTCTACGACTGGCCGGCGTCCACCTACATCGCCGAGCCGCCCTTCTTCAAGGACTTCGACCTGCAGCCGGGCGCGGTGCCGGACATCCTGGGGGCGCGGGCGCTGGGCATCTTCGGCGATTCCCTCACCACCGACCACATCAGCCCGGCCGGCGCCATCAAGGAGGACTCCCCGGCGGGCCGCTACCTCATCGAGCACGGCGTGGGCAAGGCGGACTTCAACAGTTACGGGGCCCGCCGGGGCAATTACGAAGTCATGGTGCGCGGGACCTTCGCCAACGTGCGGATCAAGAACCTGATGCTGCCCCCCAAACCCGACGGCAGCCGGGTGGAGGGGGGCTACACCCTGTACCAGCCCAGCGGCGAGCAGATGACCATCTTCGAGGCGGCCATGCGCTACCTCGCCGAGAGAATTCCCACCGTGGTCTTCGGCGGCGAGGAATACGGCACCGGGTCGTCCCGGGACTGGGCCGCCAAGGGGACCCAGCTCCTGGGGGTGAAGGCGGTGATCGCCCGCAGCTTCGAGCGCATCCACCGGTCCAACCTAGTGGGCATGGGCGTGCTGCCGCTTCAATTCAAGGGCTCCGACAGCGTCCAGTCCCTGGGCATCCGCGGCGACGAGCGCTTCGACATCCTGGGCCTTAAGGATATCCGCCCCCAGCAGGACGTGGACCTAGTGATCCACCGCCGGGACGGCTCCCGCCAGCAGGTGACCTTGCTCTGCCGCATCGACACCCCGATCGAGGTAGACTACTTCCGACACGGCGGCATCCTGCCCTACGTCCTGAGGCAATTGATGGCGTCCTGAGCGACACGCCCGTTCACCCCCAGGGGCCTGTCCGGCTGTGCCGGGCGGGCCCCTGCCGTTTCCGGGGTCCGCCCGGGACGGAGTAAAATTCCCGAAACGGCGCAGCGGGCCGGGGCTTTCCAGGAGGTAACACAGATGGCGGAGAAGGTCGTGAAAAGCGACGAGGAATGGAAGAGACTGTTGACCCCCGAGCAGTACCGGATCACCCGGCATAAGGGCACAGAGCGGGCCTTTACCGGCGAATACTGGGACTGCAAAGAGCCGGGCCTCTACCGCTGCGTGTGTTGCGGAGCGGCGCTTTTCAGCTCCGAGACCAAGTTCGATTCCGGCACCGGCTGGCCCAGTTTCTGGGAACCCGTTTCGCCGGACGCGGTGGCGACGGAAGAGGACTATTCCTTTTTCATGCAGCGCACGGAAGTGTTGTGCAGCCGCTGCGACGCCCACCTGGGCCATGTATTCGACGACGGTCCCCAACCCACGGGGCTGCGCTATTGCATCAACTCCGCCGCCCTGCGCCTGGACCCCGGGAAGGAATGACTAGCCTCACCCAGGCTGCCAGAGTGCTGCTCGCTGCCCACGAGGCCCGGGGCGGTCAAGGCGAAGGCGCGACACCCGCCCAGTTGATCGAGGCCCTGGAGCAGGCCCTGGCCGCTTTCGCCGCCCTGGACCGGGCCCACGGCCCCACCGGAGCGCTGGAGGACGAGGACCCCAGCACGCTGGGAGAATACGCCCTGGCGTGCCTGTCCGATCTCAACCTCTGGGTCCACTGGTTGGGTTGCAGCGAAGAGCGCCAATGGCTGGATCAGGCCACGCTGGACGTGGCCGACTGGATCGTTCGCCACGGGGGCCAGCTGCGCATCCTGGAGCCCCTGGTGAACGCCTTCGCCGCCCGGGCGAATCGCCTGCAGGCGCGGGAGGCCCTGGCAGCCCTGTTCGACGCCATGGGTCCCTTCATCGACCGGGTGGACCTGGCCATCCGGACCGACCCGGACCGGGCCGCGCCCGAGCACCCGTGGCGCATCCTGCTCTCCAACTACGCTATCGTGGCCACCCGCACCCAGGATCCCGAGCGCATGGCCAGGGCCTACCGCTTGATGGAAGCCTGGCTGCCCGAAGCGTGCCCGGAGTTCTTCGAGGAGGCGCTACGCCAATCCCGCAAACCCGTGTACGGAGACGAGGTGCGGACCCTAGTGCGGGAATACCACCGGCGCTGGACCGTGCGGCATTGATCCCCTCGTGCTACAATATGCCCCTTTGATCCTCCATTCGTGATCGCCCGCGACCTCCTGGCCGTCCGGCTGCCGACCCGTTCGTGAAGCTCCTGTTCGATCTTTTCCCGGTCATCGTCTTTTTCGTTGCGTTCAAGCTTCAGGGCATCTACGTCGCCACGGCCGTCGCCATCGCGGCCACCTTCGTCCAGATCGGTTGGGTCTGGTGGCGGCGGGGCGCCGTGGACACCATGCTGTGGGTGAGCATGGCGGTGATCGTGGTCTTCGGCGGCGCGACCCTTTTGCTCCAGGACGAAACCTTCATCAAGTGGAAGCCCACGGTGCTCTACTGGCTGTTCGCGCTCGCCCTGGCCGGAGCCCGGGTCTTCTTCGGCAAGAATCTGATCCGGGTCATGCTGGGGGGGCAAATGGCCCTGCCCGACCCGGTCTGGGCCCGGCTCAACCTGAGCTGGATGGCCTTCTTCGCCGGAATGGGCGCAGCCAACCTCGCCGTCGCCTATACCCTCTCCACCGAGAGCTGGGTCAACTTCAAGGTGTTCGGCGCCATGGGCCTGCTCCTGCTTTTCGTGCTGGCGCAAGGCGTCATGCTGGCGAAATACTTGCAGGATGAGCGCGGCGGATAGCTGCCCATGCTCTACATGATCTTCGCGGAAGACGCCCCCGACAGCTTGGAGAAGCGGCTGGCTGCGCGACCGGCCCACCTGGAGCGCCTGAGGGCCCTGCAGCAGGCGGGCCGCCTGGTGCTGGCGGGGCCGCTCCCCGCCCTCGACAGCCCCGACCCCGGGCCTGCGGGATTCTCCGGCAGCTTCATCGTGGCTGAGTTTCCCTCCCTCGCCGACGCCCGGGCCTGGGCGGAGGCCGATCCTTACGCAACGGCGGGCGTCTACGCCCGGGTCACGGTGCGGCCGTTCAAGAAGGTGTTGCCGGTATGAGCACCGAGGAACGGATCCGGGAGCGGCTGAAAGCCCTCGCGCCCGAAGCGCTGGAGGTGGTGGACGAGAGCGCTCTCCACGCCGGCCACCAAGGGGCGAAGAGCGGCGGCCACTACCGGCTTACCGTGGTTTCCCCCCGATTTGCCGGCCAGAGCGTCATGGCGCGGCACCGGATGATTTACGAAGCCCTGCGCGACCTGATGCAGAAGGAGATTCATGCCTTGAGCATCCGGGCCCTCGCCCCCGACGAGTTTTAACCCCTTTACCCCAAGGAGTGTCATGACCCCCGTTTGGAATCGAATCACCCTGGCCGCGGCCTTCGCCGCGGCCGCCCTCTCGCCAGCGCTCCATGCCCAGGAAAGCGCCAAGCCCCCCGCCAAAGAAAGCAAGGCGGCCGTCGTGAACGGCGTCGTCATCCCCCAATCCCGGGTCGACCAATTGGTCAAGGAGCGGGTATCCCAAGGGCAGCCCGACACCCCCCAGTTGCGGGAGAGCGTGAAAGAGTCCCTCATCACCCAGGAGGTGGTGACCCAGGAGGCCGTCCGCCAGGGCATCGACAAACGCCCCGAAGTGGCCACCCGGCTGGAGCTCGCGCGCCAGAACGTGCTGATCCGCGCCTACCTGGAGGACTACTTCGCCAAGAACCCCGTCACCGACCAGGCGGTCAAGCAGGAATACGATCGGCTGAAGGCCCAACTGGGGGACAAGGAATACAAGGCGCGCCACATCTTGGTGGAGACCGAGGCGGAAGCCAAGAGCCTGATCAGCCAACTGAAGGGCGGGGCGAGCTTCGAGAAGCTGGCGGCGGAAAAATCCAAGGACCCCGGCTCCAAGGAAAACGGGGGCGACCTGGGCTGGAACTCGCCGGCGAGCTACGTCAAGCCCTTCGCCGAGGCCCTCACGAAACTGCAGAAGGGCCAGACGACCCAGCAGCCGGTGCAGACCAGCTTCGGCTGGCACGTGATCAAGCTGGAGGACGTGCGGCCCCTCAAGGCGCCTCCCTTGGAGGAAGTGCAGGACAACATTCGCCAACAGCTCCAGCAGCAGGCGCTGATGAAGCTGGTGGCCCAGCTACGCCAGAAGTCCAAGATCGAATAACGGCGAGCGGGCCCGCTAAAAGGTGTTCTCCACCCGGGTGATCTGGGGGAACTCCTGGCGGATCGCCCGCTCCACCACGTGCTTCAAGTCCAGCACGGAGCGCGGGCAGCCGACGCAGTTGCCCTTGAGCCGCACCCGCACCACCGTGCCGACGATTTCCACCAGCTCCAGGTCGCCCCCGTCCCGCAACAGCACCCGCCGGGCCCGCTCCAGGGCCGAGCGGAGCTCTTCCTCGGTGGGCGGCGGCGCGTCGGGGGCGGCGACGACCCGGGCCTCCAGCTCCCGCGCCAGCATCGCCTGCCGGCGGGAGATGCGCAGCGCCAGCATCGGGTCCCGTTCGTAGAGGGCGTCCAGCTCCTCTTCGGTGTAAAACGGCGGATCGTAGGTTTTGCTTTCTCCGCCCATCGGACTCACCCGATCCACCTCCGGGCATTGCGGAACATCCTCAGCCAAGGTCCCTCCTCGCCCCATTCGTCCGGGTGCCAAGAAAACTGCACGGTGCGGAACAGCCGCTCGGGGTGGGGCATGAGGATGGTAAAGCGCCCGTCCCGGCTAGTGAGCCCCGTGATGCCCCGGGGCGAGCCGTTGGGATTGCAGGGATAGATTTCCGTGGGCGCGCCTCGGTGATCGATGTAGCGCAGCGCCACCAGGGGAAGGGCGGCCTCGAGCCGCTCCTCGTCGGCGAACTCGGCGTAGCCCTCCCCGTGGGCCACCACGATGGGCAACTGGCTTCCTTCCATGCCGGAGAAGAACAGGGAGGGGCTACGGGTCACCTCCACCATCACCAGGCGCGCTTCGAACTGGTCGGAGCGGTTGCGCACGAAATGGGGCCAGGCCTCCGCCCCCGGGATGAGATCCCTGAGGCTCGCCATCATCTGGCAGCCGTTGCACACCCCCAGGGCGAAGGTGTCGCCGCGGCGGAAGAAGGCCTCGAACGCCTCCCGCGCCCGGATGTTGAACAAGATCGACTTGGCCCAGCCTTCCCCCGCTCCCAGCACGTCGCCGAAGGAAAAGCCGCCACAAGCAGCCAAGCCCTGGAAGCCCGCCAGGGTTTCCCGGCCGGCGATCACGTCGCTCATGGTCACGTCCACCGCCTCGAACCCGGCCCGGTGGAAGGCAGCCGCCATCTCCACCTGCCCGTTCACCCCCTGCTCCCGCAGGATGGCCACCCGGGGACGGACGCCGGTGGCGATGAAAGGAGCGGCCACGTCGTCGGCCGGGTCGAAGGCGAGGCGCGCCGAAAGGCCCGGATCGGTCTCGTCCAACAGCCGGTCGTGGGCTTCCTGGGCGCATTGGGGATTGTCCCGCAGCTTCTGCAGCTCGTAGCTCGTCTCGCTCCAGGCCCGCTGCAGATCGGCGCGGCTCGCCGCCAGCACCGTCACATTGTTGTGGATGAACTCGATCCGGTCGTTATCGGTCAGCCCACCGATCACGTGGAACTCGGCCCCCAGGCCCGCTTCGACGAAGGCCTGCATCACTGTCTGGCGGTCGCGCCGCCTGATCTGCAGCACCGCGCCCAGCTCCTCGCTGAACAGCACCTCCACCATGCGCCGGTGGTACACGCCGCCCATGGGCTGGGTGCGGATCTCGGCGGCGTCCACATCGCCCAAGTGGGTCAAGTAGCAAAGCGTGTCCAGGAGCACGTAGAGGCCCGTGTGGCCAGCAAAGGCCATTTCGCATAAGGTGGCGAAGAGACCCCCGTCGGAGCGGTCGTGATAGGCGAGGATCCTGCCTTCCGAGCGCAGCCGCTGCACGGTGGCGAAGAACGCTTTGAGCTTGTCCGGATCGTCCAGATCCGGCGCCCGATCGCCCACCTGGTTATAGACCTGGGCGAGGGCCGAGCCCCCCAGCCGGTTGCGGCCGCTGCCCAAATCGATCAGCACCAGCTCGGTCTCTCCCGCGTCGGTGCGCAACTGCGGCGTAAGGGTCGTGCGCACGTCCGCGACCGGCGCCACCGCGGTGACGATAAGGGAAAGGGGGGCGGTGACTTCCTTGCGCTCCGGCGCGTCCCATACCGTCTTCATGGACAGGGAATCCTTGCCCACCGGGATGCTCACCCCAAGGCGAGGGCATAGCTCCAGCGCCACCGCCCGTACCGTGTCGTAGAGGGCCGCATCCTCCCCGGGATGGCCCGCCGCCGCCATCCAGTTGGCGGAGAGCCGGATGTCGCCTATGGAGGCCACCGGCGCCGCGCACAGGTTGGTGATGGCCTCCCCCACCGCCATTCGTCCCGACGCCGGAGCGTCGATCAAGGCCAGAGGCGAGCGCTCCCCCAGGGCGAAGGCTTCGCCCCGGTAGGTGTCGAATCCCATACAGGTCACGGCCACGTCGGCCACCGGCACCTGCCACGGTCCCACCATCGGATCCCGGACCGAAAGCCCCCCTACGGTGCGGTCGCCGATGGTGATGAGGAAGGTCTTGTCCGCCACCGCCGGCAGTCGCAGCACCCGGTACGCCGCCTCCTCCAGGGAGATGGGGTACGGGTCGAAGGGCGGTAGCCGCCGGTGCAAACGGTTCGCCTGGCGGGTCATCCGGGGAGGCTTCCCCAGGATGACCGCCAGGTCCACGTCTACCGGGCGGTTGCCGAACACCGGGTCCGTCACCACCAGGCGCCCGTCCCCGGTGGTCTCCCCCAGCACGGCGTAGGGGCAGCGCTCCCGCTCGCACAGGGCGGCGAAGCGTCCCAGGTCCTCGGGAGCGATGGCGAGCACGTAGCGCTCCTGGGACTCGTTGCACCAGATCTGCATGGGGGACATGCCCGGCTCCTCGGTGGGGATCCTGCGCAGATCCACCCGGGCGCCCCGCCCCGACGCGTGTACCAGCTCGGGCAGCGCGTTGGCGAGCCCCCCGGCGCCCACGTCGTGGATTGCCAGGATGGGATTGGCCTCCCCCAACTGCCAGCAGCGGTCGATCACCTCCTGGGCGCGCCGCTGCATTTCCGCGTTGCCCCGCTGGACCGAATCGAAGTCCAGGTCGGCCACGTTGGCCCCGGTATCCATGCTGGAGGCGGCCCCTCCGCCCAAGCCGATCAGCATGCCGGGCCCCCCGAGCTGGATGAGGAGCGCACCCACGGGCAGCTCGCGCTTGAACGCTTGCCGCTCCAGGATGTTGCCGATCCCGCCGGCGATCATGATGGGCTTGTGGTAGCCCCGCACTTCCCCCGCCACCTCCACCTCGAGGGTGCGGAAGTAGCCGCCCAGGTGGGGCCGGCCGAATTCGTTGTTGAAGGAGGCGGCGCCGATGGGGCCCTCCAGCATGATTTCCAGGGCCGAGGCGATGCGCTCGGGCTTGCCATAGGGAGGCCGGCCCGGGACGTCTCCTTCCCACGGTTGCAACCACCCGGGAATCCGCAGGTTGGAGACGGAGAAACCGGTCAATCCCGCCTTGGGCTTGGCGCCCCGGCCGGTGGCGCCCTCGTCCCGGATCTCCCCGCCGGCGCCGGTGGCCGCCCCCGGGAAGGGGGAAATGGCCGTCGGATGGTTGTGGGTCTCCACCTTCACTAGGATGTGAAGGTCCTCCTCGTGGAAGCGGTACACCCGGTCCTGGGCGTCGGGACCGAACCAGGCCACCCGGGCGCCCCGGATGACGGCGGCATTGTCCGAATAGGCCACCAGCGTGTCCCGGGGGCGCCGGGCGTGGGTCGTACGGATCATGCCGAACAGGGTGTCCGGCTGCTCCACCCCGTCGACCACCCAGCGGGCGTTGAAGATCTTGTGGCGGCAGTGCTCCGAGTTCGCCTGGGCGAACATCATAAGCTCCACGTCGGTGGGGTTGCGCCCCGCCGCCTGGAAGCTCGCCGCCAGGTAGTCGATCTCGTCCTCGGAGAGGGCGAGCCCCAGGACCCGGTTGGCCTCCTCCAGGGCCGCCCGGCCCCGGGCCATGAGGTCCACCTCCTTGAGGGGAGCGGGCTCGTAGTGGCGAAACAGCCGCTCCGCATCCTCCAGGGTGGGGAAGACCGCCTCGGTCATGCGGTCGTGGATCAAGGGGGCGAGCGCCGCCTGATCCTGAGGTCCCCAAGGCCCCTCCATCATCACCCGGTAGACCACGCCCCGCTCGATGCGCTCCACGGCGCTGAGCCCGCAGCGCCGGGCGATGTCGGTGGCCTTGGACGACCAGGGGGAGAGGGTCCCCGGCCGGGGCACCACCAGGAGCATGGGAGCGGCCGCCTCCTCCGGGGAGGGGGCAACCCGGGCGGAAGCCGGTCCGTAGCTCAAGAGGGAAGCGAGGACAGCGCGGCGCTCCGGCTTGAGCTCCCCCCGCAGGGCGACGAAGTGCCAGTACCGGGCGTCCACGTCCCGCACGGCGGGGAGCTGGGCCCGAAGGCGGGCGAGGAGCTTGTCGCGCCGGAATGGGGTAAGGGCCCGAGGGCCGGGCAGGCGCAGGATGGAGGTTTCGCGCAGCATTTAGAAAAGTTTAATTTTATCCGAGAAAGGGCCCTTGGCCACGAACCCACGCGAACTCTCCTAGCCCGGGCCAGGTTGCCCGCCCTGTGCCGATCGCCGAAAATAGCCGCGCAAATCCTCCCCGCCCTGCCCTTATGCTCGCCCCCCCTTTCGGCCGCGTCTACACCACCGAGGAAATCCGCGCCATCGAGCACGCCGTGCTAGGTCGTCCCGACCCGCCTCCCCTCATGGAGCGGGCGGGCCTGGCCGCGGCCAAGTTCGCCCATGCCCGGATGCTGGACGAGCGCCGCACTTCGGTGCTGGTTCTGGCCGGCCCGGGGAACAATGGGGGCGACGCCCTGGTCGCGGCGCGCCATCTCAAGGCCTGGTGGTACCGGGTGGACGTGGTGCTCGCTGGCGATCCCGGCCGCCTCCCCCGGGACGCGACCCAGGCCCTGGAGCGCTGGCGCGCCGCGGGGGGTCGAGTGCTGGACCAGATCCCCCCGGGGCGCCGCTGGGATCTCGTGATCGACGGGTTGTTCGGGTTGGGGCTGACGCGGGACGTGGAAGGCCGCCACCGGGCCCTCATCGAATGGATGAACGGCTCCCGGCTGCCGGTGCTCGCCATCGACATTCCCAGCGGCCTGGACAGCGACACGGGCCGGGTCCGGGGCACCGCCGTGCGGGCGGCGGCCACCGTCACCTTCATGGCCTTGAAGCCTGGGCTACTGACCCTGGACGGTCCCGACCATTGCGGCGAGATTGCCGTGGATCCCCTGGGGCTCGTCCCCGAGGACTTCCCGCCCCAGAGCGTGTTCCTGGTGGAGCGGGACCGGGCCCTCGCCCCCTGGAAGCCCCGTCCACGCAACAGCCACAAAGGCCTGTTCGGCAGCGTCGGCATCCTGGGCGGTGCCCCCACCATGGTGGGCGCGGCCCTGCTGGCGGGACGCTCCGCCCTCAAGCTGGGGGCCGGCCGGGTGTACGTGGGATTGATGGCCCGGGACGGGCCCGCCTGCGACCCGGGTCAGCCCGAGCTTATGCTGCGGCCGCCGGAGGCCTTGTTCCAGCTCGAGCACCTGAGCTGCCTCGCCGTCGGGCCGGGCATGGGCCTGTCTTCCGACGCGTACCAGTGGCTCAAGGCCGCCCTGGAGACCCGGCTCCCCCTGGTGCTGGACGCCGACGCCTTGAACCTCCTCGCCGAATTCCCCCCCCTGCGGGAGGCCCTCGCCGCCCGGGGCCACGCGGTGCTCACTCCCCATCCCGCCGAAGCCGCGCGACTGCTCCAGACCTCCACCGCCCAGGTGCAATCGGACCGCCTGGCGGCGGCCCGGCGCCTGGGGGAAGCCTTCCGCTCGCCCGTGGTGCTCAAGGGGGCGGGGAGCGTCTGCGCCCTCCCCGACGGCACGCGCCATATCAACCCCACGGGCAATCCGGGCATGGCGAGCGCCGGCATGGGGGATGTCCTCACCGGCATGATCGCGGCCCTCATCGCCCAGGGGCTCTCTCCCGAGCAGGCCCTGCTTCTCGCCGTGCACCTGCACGGCGCCGCCGCCGATCGCTGCGTCGAGCAGGGCTGCGGGCCGGTGGGCCTGACCGCCGGGGAGACGGCGGACGCGGCCCGGGAGCTGCTCAATCAGTGGATCGGGCTCAAAGGCTCTACTTAACCGCGAAATCAGCGCTCGGCTGCGGATTCGGGAGGCATGAGGTGGATGGCCTCCGCCAGGAGGGACACCCGGATCGGCTCCCCCGGCGCCACCCGGTTGCGCCGGGCCACGTGGGTGGGCACCGAGAGGGCCAGGGGCAGCGCCTCGCTCCCTTCCACCCGCATGGTCACCGCGGTCATCTCCCCCAGGGGGATGCATTCGTCCACCACCCCCGCCACCGGGTTCTCCCGTTCCCCCCGGGAGGGGCGGTCGCGCCGGTGCAGGATCACGCTCTCCGGCGGGATCAACCAGGCCACGGCGGTGCCCGCGGGGAAGCGCGGGTCGTGGCGCGCCTCCAGCGTGAGGTCCCGCCAGCGGATGAGGGAAAGGCCTCGCTCGGGCCGCTCTTTCATGACAACGCCATGGAACAGGTTGGTGTGGCCGAGCAGCCGGGCCACCGCGACGGAGCCCGGGCGGGCCATCAGCTCCTCCGGCGCCGCGGCGGTCAGGGTCGCGCCCCGCTGCAGGATCACCATGCGGTCGGCCAGCATTCGCGCCTCCTCCAGGTCGTGAGTCACCAGCACGATGGGAAGCCGCAAATCCCGGCGCAACTGCACCAGTTCCCGCTGCAGCTTGCGTCGCGTGACATGGTCCACCGCCGAAAAGGGTTCGTCCATGAGCAGCACTTTGGGTTCCCGCGCGAGCGCCCGAGCCACCGCCACGCGCTGCTGCTGGCCGCCGGAGAGTTCCTTCGGTCGGCGAAATTCAAGGCCATCCAGGTGGACCTGCTTCAGGAGCTGTCGCGCCCGGGACAGTCGCTGTTCCCGCGGCAGGTGTCCCAAGGCGGCCGCCACGTTCTCCACCGCGCTCAGATGGGGAAAGAGCGCGTAGTCCTGGAACACGAAACCCACCGACCGCTCCTGGGGTCGGCGCACGATAGCGCGCCCGGTATCGAGCCACACTTCGCCATCACAGCGCACCTGTCCCCACGAGGGACGATACAAACCCGCTATACACCGAAGAATGGTGGACTTGCCGCTGCCCGATGGACCCACCAGCACCACCAGCTCTCCGGGCGCGCAGTGGAACTGGGCGTTGAGTGGAATAGGACCTGTTTGGCGAAATTCGACGGCAAGTCCCAATTCAGACACGGTAGCGCGGTGAGCGGTGGGTGATGAGGTAAACGATGCCGGTAGAGAAAAAAGAAAACGCCAACAACAGGGCCGACATGGCTCCAGCCGCCTGATGGTCGAAAGCCTGGACCCGGTCGTAGATGGCGATGGCGATGGTCTTGGTCTCTCCCGGGATGTTGCCGCCCACCATGAGCACCACGCCAAACTCCCCCAGGGTATGGGCGAAGGTAAGCGTCGCAGCGGTGAACACGCCTGGCCAAGCCAGCGGCAGCTCGATTCGCCAGAAGGTCCGCCAAGCAGACATGCCGCTGCACCAAGCCGCTTCCCGCACTTGATCGGGAATCGCTTCAAAAGCCCGTTGCAACGGCTGCACGGTGAAAGGAATGTTGAACACGATAGAGGCGATCAATAGCCCCTGGAAGCTGAATACCAGCGTTTTTCCGAACAAGGATTCGTAGAGCTGGCCGATCGGGGAGGCAGACCCCATGACCACGAGCAAGTAATAGCCCAGCACCGTGGGTGGCAGCACGAGCGGCAGCGCTACTGCCGCTTCGATCCATCCTTTACCGCGAAAAGCGTTCCACGCCAGGGAACGAGCGACGAGGATGCCAAGCGGCAGCAGCACCGCCACCGTGGCCGCAGCCAGCTTGAGCGAAAGGATGAGCGCCGTCCAGTCCATGGAAGCTTTCATCCCCCCTCGGCCGGGAGAACGAAACCGTAGCGTCTGAATACCTCTCGAGCGTCGGAAGATTGCAAGTAACGGTAAAACAGCCGCGCAACCTCCCCTGCGCCGCGCATGAGTACCATGCGTTGGCGTAACGGCGGATGCCAGTCCTCGGGGATCAGGGCGAACCGACCCAGCTCCTTGAGCTTGGGCGATAGCGCCAAAGAATAGGCGATGATGCTCCCTTGGGCGGAGCCAGAAGCGGCGAACTGGGCCGCCTGGGAAACATTCTCTCCCAGCACGAGCCGGGGCGCGATCTTCTCCCACAACCCCCGCCGACGCAACGCCGCTTCTGCCGCCCTTCCGTAGGGAGCGTGCTCAGGATTGGCGATGGCGAAACGGCGCAACCGCCCCTCATCCAAAGCGCGCGCCAAGTCCTCGAGCCGGCCGTCCGGCTCGAGGGGCGAGCCTTTGGGAACAAACAGCACGATGCGCCCCACGGCATAGAGTGTGCCCGTGTCCTCAGTGCGTCCCTGCGCAGCCAGGCGTAAGACGTAATCTTCATCGGCGGACAGAAACAGCTGGAACGGCCCGCCTTGGAGGATCTGGTGATAGAAATTCCCCGACGAGCCGTAGCTCAGCCGCAGCCGATGGCCCGTTTGTCTTTCGAACTGCTGGGCAATTTCCGACAGCGCGAACTGAAGGTCAGAGGCAGCGGCGATGACTGGCGCCTCCCCGGCCCGCGCTGGCCAGCCGAACGAAAGCGCCCAGACGAAGGCGGCGAGCACCGCCCAGGTCCTGCGGCCCATGGGAAAGCTCCGTTATGTTTTATTGAATATAACGAACCCGCGAATTATCGACGCACCCCTCGGACGATGTCAACAAACCGGTGAGGCTACTCGCCCGAACGCAGCAAGCGCCGGAACGACTCCACTTCCCCTTCTACGCTCATCCGCGCTTTGTGCTCCATGGCCCGGTAGCGCACGAGCACTTCGCGCCCGAAGGGCGTCAACACCGCGCCGCCTCCGTGACTGCCGCCGGTCGCTGTTTCCACCAGCGGCTCGCGGAAAGCTTGATTCATGCGCGCCACCAAGCTCCAAGCTCGGCGGTAAGACATGCGCATGCGCCGGGCCGCGCCGGAGATAGAGCCCGTTTCGGCGATGGCTTCCAGGAGATCCGCTTTGCCGGGTCCAATGCCCAGTTCCCGCCCCAGCAGCACCCGCACCTTGAGGGGACGAGACGAGCTTGGGGGCGATTGAGTCGTGTCGCTCGCCTTCGGTCTAGATTGGGGACGCGATGCAGAGCGGACCGAGACAGCGGGAGCGCGAGTCATGAGACGGCATCAAGCCTGCCAGCGGGCCGCGGCAATGTCGTCGGATTCGCGCGCCTCGACCCAACGGGTCCCGGAGGGCGTCTGCTCCTTTTTCCAGAAGGGCGCTCTGGTTTTGAGGTAGTCCATGATGAACTCGCAGGCGGCAAAGGCATCGCCCCGGTGCCCGCTTGCCACGGCCACCAGCACGATCTGGTCGGTGGGCTTGAGGGGCCCGACGCGATGGATGACCAGGATATCGATGACGTCCCAGCGGTCCTTCGCCTGGGTCACGATGTCCTCAAGGGCTTTTTCGGTCATGCCGGGATAGTGCTCCAGCACCATGTCCCGTATCGACTCCCCCTCGTTCACATCCCGCACCAGTCCTACGAACGCCGCTACTGCGCCCACCTTGGGATTATTCCGGCGCAGCGCCTGGATCTCCAGGCCCACGTCGAAATCTTCGGTCTGAACGCGAACGCTCATGTCAGCCTCCCGTCACGGGGGGGAAAAAGGCGACTTCGTCGCCGTCTCCGACGGCGGTGCCCAGGTCTGCCATGCGCTGGTTCACGGCCACCCGCACGGCCCGCCCTGGCGCCAGCTCCTCGGCCCACGGGCTTCCCCGCGAGCGCAGCCATTCCACCAGGGAAGCCACGTCGCGAATGCCCGAGCCCATAGCCACTTCTTCGGCGCTCGTCCCCAGGGCTTCCCGCAACCGCGCGAAATAGAGAATCCTCACCATCGCCCGATCAGCCTCCTTGCGACGTCCCGAACCTGCTAGGGCCGCGCGCTGACAGCGCGCGGCGCAGACCCGTGAAGTCCATTATAAAGCCGCAGATGGCGTCGTAATCGCAAAGATCGAACTGCGGAAGGCCGGTCTCAAGGGGCTCGTCGGTGGCCACCGCCACCACGTGGCGGTCGGTCGGATGCAGCAGCGGCTTCCCGGTGGCCTTCCGGTGCACCTCGAGCTTGGGGAAGTCTTGTTTCTTGAAACCCTCGATCAGCACCAGATCGCAAGGCGAGAAGCGCTTGAGGTGCTCTTCCAAGGCGGGCTCGGGCCGACCCCGCAGCTCGTGCATCAGCACCCAGCGGCTCGGCGAAGTGACCAGCACTTCGAAGGCGCCGGCCTCCCGGTGCCGGTACGAGTCCTTTCCCGGCTGGTCCACATCGAACCCATGGTGCGCGTGCTTGATGATCGACACCCGCAGCCCCTCCATCACGAGACGCGGAATGAGCTGCTCGATCAACGTGGTTTTGCCGCTGCCCGAGTAGCCGGCGATACCGAACACTTTCATCATTACAGCTCCTGTACCGGCCACCTCTGTCTTCACGCGTGACGATAGCGGGCGATCAGGCTGGACGCCGCCCCGGGGGCGCGCTCCTGATAGACGGGCTCCGAAAGCAGCCACACGCTAAACTCTGCCCCCTTGCCGTACTCGCTGTCCACCGAGAGGGTACCGCCGTAGCGCTCCACCAGGGTGTAACTGATGGACAGCCCCAGGCCCGTGCCGTGCTGCTTCTTGGTCGTATAGAAGGGATCGAAAATCCGGCTCAGATCCTCCGGGCGGATGCCCGGCCCCGTGTCTCGCACCGACACCACCACGCCCTTGTCCTCCCAATCCCGGCTGCTCAAGGTCAGGGTCCCCCCTTCCTCCATGGCCTGCACCGCGTTGACGATGAGGTTGATCAGCACCTGCTGCAGCTCGTTGCGATTGATACCCACGCTGCGGGTGGCCTGGTAGCGGCGCGCGATCTGGATGTCGCTCTTGGCGAGGACGTGCCGCACCAGCACCAGGCAGTCATCGAGCACGGCGTTGACCTCCACCGGCTCCACGTAGCCCGCGAATTCCGAGGGCCGGGCGAATTGCAGCAGCTTGGTCACGATCTCCCGGATGCGGTTGGCCTGCTCGTCGATTAGCCGGATCTCCCGCTTGACCGGCTCGGCCGCGGGCCCCAGCACCTCCCGCACCACCTCCAGGTTGCCCTGGATCACGGCGATGGGGTTGTTGATCTCGTGGGCCACCCCGGCGGTGAGTTCGCCGATGGCCGCCAACTTTTCCGACATGACCAGTTGCCGCTGGGCGTCGCGCAAATGGCGGTTCGCCTCCTCCAGCTCGCGGGTGCGCTCGATCACCTTCTGGTCGAGTTCGTCGGCGAGCTGCTGAAGTTCCCGGTTGCGCGCCTGGAGCCGGTCCAGCAGCTCGTCGAAGTGGGCCGCGAGCCGCCCGATCTCGTCGCGGCTGCGCACCGGACCGACCCGGGCCTCCGCTTCCCCCGCCTCCACCGCGCTCATGGTCTGGCTCATGCGCTCCAGGGGCTGGAAGACGTTGCGCGCCCAGCGCAGGGAGACCACGCTGCCCAGCACGCCCACCAGCAAGAACAGGGCGCCGATCACCCCCAGGGCGTGAAGCTTGGCCCGCTCGAAAGGCGCTTCCAGGTAGCCCACGTACAGCATGCCCACCCGCCGGCCGCGGTCGTCGGTGACGGGCTCGTAGCCGGAGACGTACCAGTCGTTGACCACGAACGCCCGGTCGAGCCAGGTATCGCCCTCCTCCAGCACTTTCTTGCGCACTTCCGCCGACACCCGGGTGCCCAGCGCCCGCTCGCCCTGGAACAAACGCACGTTGGTGGCGATGCGCACGTCGTCGAGAAATAGGGTGGCCGTGCCTTTGCTTCCGAGGGGAAGGGACCCCTCCCGGTACACGATGCTGTTGATGTTGTCCACGAAATCCAGGTTGCGGTTGAGGAGCACGCCGCCGTGCAGCACGCCCGCTAGCCGACCGCTCGCGTCGAAGACCGGCGCCGCGGAATGGATCATCATGCCTCGGTCCTCGCTCTTGCGCTCCGTGGGCACGGCCTTCTCGGTAGGCACCAGGGGAATGAAGGCCTGCTCCTTGAGCCGCGGGCTCAGCGCCCCGAGTTGCTCGGCGGAAAAGATGGCGATGGATGTGCCCCCCTCGCCGTGGGACGCGCCTTGCACCACGGGCCATTCCAGGTAATTGGCCGGCTGCCACAGATCGTGGCCGGCCGCCACCACGTTGCCCTCCAGGTCCAGCAGGTGGAGGAAGTCCAGGTGCAGATCGCCCCGCTCGGCGGAAAGCAGCCGGGCGAGGGCCTCCCGCCGGGGCGCCGTGGCGGCGGTCACCAGTCGGTGGGACGAGGCGAGCCCGTGCACCTGGGCGCCCACGCTGGCGATCACCCGCTCGAAGTACTCATGGGCCACCGCTAGGTCGGAGTTGACCTTGAAGATGAGCAGGTTGTGGTAGGAGGTGTTGCCCCAGTAGATCACCAGGGCGAGCAGGATCGGCAGCACCACCGTGATCGGCAGCAGCACCATGGCGAGCAGCTTGGCGCGCACCGACGAGCGGAAGCGATGGTGCAGGAAAAGGACGAAGGGCATGGAACGAAGCCGCGGCCGGAAAGATCGGCCTCTGTCAAGAGACCTTCCACAGAGCGCACTTGCGCTCCAGGGTCTTGCGGGAAATCCCGAGCCGCCGCGCCGCCTCGGACTTGTTGCCCGAGACCGCCCGCAGGACGTTGAGGATATGCTGCTTCTCCACTTCTTCCAGGGGCAGGACGGAAGCGGGGGCGTGCTCCTGAGCCACGGACACGGCCGCTGGCAGGTTCTCCAGGGGCACCCGCCCGAGGATCAGGGAGCGCTCCACCAGATTGCGCAGCTCCCGGGCGTTGCCCGGCCAAGGGTAGCGGACCAGGGCTTCCAGCACCTCCGGGGTGAGGGGGACGCGGGGCACGCCCAGCCGGCCCGAGAGCTCCTCCATGAAGCGGCGGGCCAGCACGGGGATGTCCTCCGGGCGCTCCCGCAGGGGCGGGATGAGGATGTTCACTACGTCCAGGCGGTAGAACAGGTCCTGCCGAAAGCGGCCTGCGGCCACCTCCGGAGCCAGGTTGCGGTTGGTGGCGGCGACGATGCGCACGTCCACCGGGATCTCCCGCTCGGAGCCGACTGGCCGGATTTTCTTCTCTTCCAGCACCCGCAGTAGCTTGGTCTGCATGGGAAGGGGCAGCTCCCCGATCTCGTCCAGGAACAGGGTGCCCCCCTGGGCGTAGAAGAAGAGCCCGTTGCGGGATTCGCTGGCCCCGGTGAAGGCTCCTTTCACGTGGCCGAAAAGCTCGCTCTCGATGATCTCCGGCGAGATGGCGCCGCAGTTGACCGGCACGAAGGGCCGCTGGGCCCGGGGGCTCAGCTTGTGCAGCGCCCGGGCGGCCACCTCCTTGCCGGTGCCGGATTCGCCCTGGATCAGGACGGTAGTGGGCAGGGGCGCCAGCCGGCGGATGATTCGGCGCAGCTCTTCCGCCGCCTCGGATTCCCCCACCAGGTCCTCCAGCCCCGCCAGCTCCCGCACTTCCCGGCGCAACACGAAGTTTTCCCGAGCGAGCCGCGCCCGGTCGAAGCAGCGCTGGATGGAATTGAGGAGCTGGTCGATGCGGAAGGGCTTGAGGATGAAGTCCGAGGCGCCCGCCCGCAGGGCGTCGATGGCGGTCTCCAGGTCCGCAAAAGCGGTGATCAGGATGACTTCCCCGTAGAACCCGGACTCCCGCAGCTCCTTGAGCCAGACCACCCCCGCCTTGCCGGGGAGGGCGATGTCCAGGATGACCAGGTCGAAATGGCAGCGCTCCACCAGCCGCGCCCCTTCCTCGGCGGTGGCCACCGTCTCCACCAGCCCGCAGCCCCGATTCTTGAGGGCGCGGCTGATGAAATTGCGCATTCCCTCCTCATCGTCCACCACCAAGACGGCGTATTGGTCCCAAGGGGTGTCCGCAGGCGTGCGTTGGACTTCCGGCGGTGCAGCCCGGGTTCTTCCAGACCCAGCCATATTCCTCCGCAGAAAACTGTTTTTTTGACAGAGCATTAGAGCATTATTGAGACATTTTGTCCACTATTTTAAGCCCCCCGCGAAGGGGGGTTAAAAAAGATCATGATCCCCAAGGCCTACCTTCCCGCGTCCTCGACCGCAAAAGGCGCATGCTCAGCGAGCTTTTGCGGTGCTCGGACCGGCGTTCGGAAAGAACAACTGCTCTCCGTCGATTTTGAAGCTCGCGATGGCCTGCTGGCCCTCCGGGGAGACGAGCCAGTCGATGAAAGTCTGCCCCCAGTCCCGCCTGACGTAGGGGTGCCGGGCCGGATTCACCAGGATCACCCCGTATTGATTGAACAACCGTTGGTCCCCTTCCACCAGGAGGGCGAGGCCGCCCCGGTTCCGGAAGCTCAACCAGGTCCCCCGGTCGGACAGGAGATAGGCGTTCATGGAGGCGGCGGTGTTGAGGGCGGGTCCCATGCCGCAGCCGCACTCCCGGTACCAGGGCCCCTTGTGCCGATCGATGTCGATCCCCGCCAGCGCCCATAGCCTGCGCTCGGCGGCGTGGGTGCCGCTCTTGTCTCCCCGGGACACGAAGGGGGCTCGCGCCGCCTCAATGTTCTTGAGGGCGGCCACGATGTCCTTGCCGCCTGCCCCAGCCGGGTCCGAGCGGGGCCCGATGAGAATGAAATCGTTGTACATCACCTGCCGGCGTTCGACCCCATGGCCCTCGGCGACGAATTTTTCTTCCGCCGCCTTATCATGGACGAACACCACGTCCGCGTCCCCCCGCCGGCCGATGTCCAGGGCCTGGCCGGTACCCACCGCCACCACCCGCACCTGGATGCCGGTTTTCTGCTCGAACAGGGGAAGCAGGTGCTTGAACAGCCCCGATTGCTCGGTGGAAGTGGTGGAAGCCACCGTGATATAGCGGTCCTCTGCCCAGGCGTTGGCGAGGGTGACCAAAGCAAGCGCCAAGACGAGGGAAATTCGCCGCTTCAATGCCATGGAAGCTCTCCCTGAATGAATGCCTCGGCTTCGACCGAGGCGGGTTTGCGGAAAAACTGGTCTGCGGCGCTCCGCTCCACCAGCCGCCCCTCGTAGAGGAACAGGACCTCGTCGGCAAGGCGGCGCGCCTGCCCCAGGTTGTGGGTGGTCATCACGATCTTGGTCCCTTCGGCATGGATCGCGGCGATGATAGCCTCCACCTCCCGAGAGGCCCCCGGGTCCAGGTTGGCCGTGGGCTCGTCCAAGAACAGGACCTCGGGCTTCAAGGCCCAGGCCCGGGCGATGGCCAGGCGCTGCTGCTCGCCACCGGAGAGCACCCGGGCCGGACGATCGGCGAGGGCGGAAAGCCCGACCCGCTCCAGGGCCTGCCAGGCCCGGGCTTCCCGCTCTCGCCGCGGCACGTGGGAAAGCTTCAGGGCATAGCGGATGTTGTCGATGGCCGAGCGGCGCAGCATCACCGGCCGCTGGAACACCATGGCTTGCCGCCGGGGCTCGCCGGGCGCCTCCGGCGCGTTCCAGCGTATCGAGCCGCTGGTCGGGGCGAGCAGCCCGTGGCACAGGCGCATGAGCACGCTCTTGCCCGCTCCGTTGGGCCCAAGGATGACGGTGCGCTGCCCCGGCCCGATCTCCGCCGTGATGCGGTCGATGAGGATGCGGCCGCCGGCCCGGTAGCTCACCTCCGTGAGGACGAGGGGCAGCAAGGAGGCGTCGAGCTTGGTCGCGGACCTATCCATAGCGGCGCTGGGCCATTTCCTTCACCAGGTACGCCGCCGCGTTGAGGGACAGCACGATGGCCATGAGGATGATCCCCAGCCCCAGGGCGAGGGGAAGATCCCCCTTGCTGGTCTCCAGGGCGATGGCGGTGGTCATGACCCGAGTCACCCCGTCGATGTTGCCGCCCACGATCATCACCGCCCCCACCTCGGCGGCGGCCCGCCCGAAGCCGGCGAGGATCGCCGTCACCAGGGAAAAGCGGCAGTCCCACAACAGGGTGAGGGCCCATTGCACCGGGCCCGCCCCCAGGGACTTGAGCTGCTCCGCGTATTCGTTCCAGGCGTCCTCGACGGCCTGGCGCGCCAGCGCGGCGATGATGGGGGCGACCAGCACGGTCTGGGCGATCACCATGGCGGCGGGGGTAAACAGCAGGCCCAGCTCGCCCAAAGGCCCAGCCCGGGACAAGAGCAGGTAGATGAGCAATCCTGCGATCACCGGTGGCAGCCCCATGAGGGCGTTGAGGATCACGGTCACCGCCCGGCGGCCGGGAAAGCGGGCCACCGCCAGGGCGGCCCCCACCGGCAGGCCGATGAGGGCGGCGAGCCCCACCGCCGTGAGGCTCACCCGCAGGCTCAAGCCCACGATCTCCCACAGGGCGGAATCGGCGCCGCCGATGAGGGCGAGGGCCTGGGAAAAAGCCAGCCCCAAGGTGCCGTTCACAGGAACAAGCCCTCCGGCCGAGAACCGCACCCCGTCTCCCCGCCCGTCGCAAAGCTTAATATGCAACTGTTATTCATAAATCGTTATATTGATTGATGCACAATACTATTTTTCGTTGCTTATTCTTGCAATATGCTCTATTTTGCATATATGCAAATCCTTGAACCCGAGCTTGCCTGGTCCCTTCAAGGGGATGAAAAGCTCCTCCTGGACGGAGGCTTTCTCGCCTTGCTCCGGGCGGTGGGCGCCACCGGCTCCCTCGCCCGGGCGGCGCGGGCGACGGGCGTTTCTTATCGCCACGCCTGGGGGCAGATCGTCCGGGCCGCCGAGGGGCTGGGCGCTCCCCTGGTGCAACTGGAACAGGGCCGGGGCGCGCGCCTCACTCCCGTCGGGGAACGCCTCCTGGCCATGGATACCCGCTTGAGGCGGCGGCTGAACACCGAAGCCGCGCCCCTCCTCGCAGAACTGGCCGAGGCGCTCCCCCACCTCGAAAAACCCAGCGGCGGAGCGCTCCCCATCCGCGCGAGCCATGATCTGTTGCTGGCGGCCTTGCGGGAGCGGCTCGATTCAGCCCTGCCCATCGACATCGTTTTTCAGGGAAGCTCGGAAAGCCTGGAGTCCCTACGGCGCGGCCAGTGCCGGCTCGCCGGATTCCACCTGTGCCCGCAAACCCTGCCTGACGGGCGGCGCATGCTGGAGCCGTTCCTCCGCGGCCATTCCATCGTCATCGTTCTGCTCGCCTGGCGGGAGCAGGGATTGATGGTGGGGCAAGGCAATCCCCGGTCGATCCGGAAGCTGGCCGATCTTACCCGCCCGCAGGTGCGTTTCATCAACCGCCAGCGGGGATCCGGAACGAGGCTGCTCTTCGACCGGCTGCTGGCCGAGGCTGGCGTGTCCGCCGCGGGCATCACAGGCTATTCCCACGAGGAATTCACCCATCAGGCGGTGGCCGCCACGGTGGCGAGCGGCGGTGCCGACGCGGGCTTCGGCATCCGCGCCGCGGCCCATCTCTACGGCCTGGAGTTCATCCCGCTGGCCCGGGAAGTCTACTATCTCGCCTGCCGGCGCAGAAGCCTGGGGGAGCCGGCCGTGCAGAAACTTTTGCAGGCGATCCGCGGATCCGAGTTGCGGGCCGCGGCCGCGGCGCTCCCCGGCTACGACGTGACCGGGGCCGGAAAGATTTTCAGCCTGTCGGAGTTGCTGGCATCGGAAACGATGTCCTCGAAGCCGGCCGGCGGCCCACACCATGGAGGCTCTTGATATGAAGCTGAGCGCACGCAACGTCCTTCCCGGAAAAATCAAACAGATTCGCAAAGGCCCCATCAGCACGGAAGTCGTTCTGGAGGTGGCCGCGGGGGTAGAGATCGTTTCCGTGATCACCACCGGATCGGCGGAAAACCTCGGGCTTAAAGAGGGCGAGGCGGCCTACGCCGTATTCAAGGCCGACAGCGTGATGGTGGGCGTGGACCGCTGAAGCCGGGCTTGTCCGCAGCCGGGAAGGCGGGGCTGCTAAAATGATTTTTTGCCGCGTTTGGTCCGTGCCGTCGCTTCGAGGGAGCCGCTTGACCCGTGCCCAGGTTGAAAAGGCCGCCGCCCCTTGGGGCCGCAGGGAGCTCGCCGGCGCGGCCTTCGCCGTCCTCCTGATGGCAGCCCTTCTTGCCAGGGCCGAGACGACGGTGACCTTCGAAGACTCGGCGGGACGGCGGATCGCCGTGCCGGCCCGAGTGGAGCGGGTGTTCGCCGCGGGACCGCCTGCCAGTGTCCTCGTCTTCGCCATCGCCCCCGATACCCTTCTCGGATGGAACCGGGCCATGACGCCCGAGGAGGCCCGCTTCATTCCCCCGCGTTACGCCGCCCTTCCGGCCCTGGGTCGGCTGACGGGGCGCGCCAACACCGCTAACGTGGAAACGGTGCTGGAGGCCCGCCCCGATCTCATCCTGGACGTGGGCTCCGTGACGCCCACCTTCGTATCCCTCGCTGATCGGGTGCAGGCCCAGACCGGCGTGCCCTACGTGCTGCTGGACGGGCGGCTCGAAGCGCTGTCTCGCACTTTGGAGCTGGCAGGGGCCCTGCTAAGGCGCGACGACCGCGCCCAGCGGCTCGCCCAGTACGTGGGCCGCACGCTGGAGGAGGTGCGCACCCAGGTATCGATGATTGCCGAAGAGCAGCGCCCGCGGGTGTACTACGCCCGGGGACCGAACGGGCTGCAGACGGCCCTGCCCGGCTCCATCAACGTGGAGGCGCTGGAGTTCGTAGGCGCCCGCAACGTGGCTGCGGGCCCACCCGGCGGCGGGCTAATCAACGTGTCCCGGGAACAGGTGCTCGCCTGGAATCCCGAGGTGATCGTCACCATCGATCCCAACTTCTACGCCGCGGTATGGAGCGATCCCGCCTGGGCCGGGGTGGCGGCCGTGCGCAGCGGACGGGTGCACCTCTCGCCCCATCTCCCGTTCGGATGGGTGGACTTTCCGCCCGGCCTCAATCGGGTGATGGGCGTGCGCTGGCTGGCGGCCGTCCTGTACCCTGATCGCTTCCCCGGCGACCTGCGGCGCGAGACCGAGGGGTTCTACCGCCTGTTCTACCATTGCTCCCCGGATCCGGCGCTCCTCGACGCGCTCCTTGCGCCGCAGAGGCCTCTCCGATGACCAGCGTCTTCGCCTTGCGTCGCGGCTCCGGGAGTGGCCTGTCCCAGTGGCCCCTCTGGGCGTCTTCCGCCCTGCTGCTGGGCTTAGTGGTCGTAGCCCTCATGGTGGGCAAATTTCCCGTCTCCCCCGGCGAGCTCTTCCACGTCCTGGTCGCCCGGCTGGGCGGGACAGCCGCCGCCCCTTCCGCCGTGGAGACCGTGATCTTCCAGATCCGCGGGCCGCGCATCGCCGCCGCCATCGTGGTGGGCGCCGCCCTCGCCGCGGCGGGGGCGGCCTACCAGGGCATGTTCCGCAACCCCCTAGTCTCCCCCGACATCCTCGGGGTCTCTTCCGGCGCAGCCTTAGGGGCGGCCCTCGCCATATTTTTTTCCCTGGGGGTCGTGGCGATCCAGGGATTCGCCTTCGTGGGAGGGCTCCTTGCCGTGGCCGTGGTGTACGCAGTGGGCTCGGCGGTGCGCCGCCACGACCCCATCCTCACCCTCATCCTGGCGGGCGTTGTGATCGGAACCCTCCTCGGGGCGCTACTCGCCCTGATCAAATACCTCGCCGACCCCTACAATCAGCTGCCCGCCATCACCTACTGGCTCCTGGGGAGCCTGGCCGCCATCACCCCCTCGGACCTGCGGGTGGCGGCGCCCCTGGCCCTCGCCGCGCTGCTGCCGCTCACGCTGTTGCGCTGGCGCATGAATCTCCTCTCGCTCCCTGACGACGAGGCCCGGGCCCTGGGCGTGAACACGGCAGCCCTGCGCCTCGCAGTGGTGTGCGCGGCGACCCTTATGACAGCGGCAAGCGTCGCGGTGAGCGGGGTGATCGGCTGGGTCGGGCTCCTCGTGCCCCACGCGGCCCGGCTCCTGGTGGGGCCGGACTTCGGCCGCCTGTTGCCCCTCAGCATGGTGTTCGGGGCGTGCTATCTGCTGGCGGTGGACACGCTGGCGCGGACCCTGGCGGCGATCGAAATCCCTCCCGGCGTGCTCACCGCCGTGATCGGGACGCCGGTGTTCCTGTGGCTGCTCGCCACCACCCGGCGGGGATGGTGATGCACCCTGCGGCGCTTGAGGTCAACGACCTCGCTTACGGCTACCCGGACCGGGTCATCGGGGCGGGATTCCGCTTTACCCTGGCGCCAGGCCAGGTGATCTGCGTGCTGGGGCCCAACGGCTGCGGCAAGACCACCCTCTTTCGCACCGTCCTGGGCCTGCTGCCCCCCAAGGCGGGGGACATCCTCGTCGAGGACGTGCCCATCGGGCGCTGGCGCCGGGACGCCCTCGCCCGGGCCATGGGCTACGTTCCCCAGGCCCACAGCGGCTATTTCGCCTTCACCGTGCGGGAGATTGTGCTCATGGGGCGCACCGCCCACCTGCCCCTGTTCGGGGCACCCGGCCGCCGCGACCACGAAGCGGCAGAGCGGATCATGGCCATGCTGGGCATCGACCACCTGGCGGACCGGATCTACACCCAGGTGAGCGGCGGCGAGCGGCAGCTCGCCCTCATCGGGCGGGCCTTGGCCCAGGAGCCGAAGCTGCTGGTGCTGGACGAGCCCACGGCCAACCTGGACTTCGGCAACCAGCTCCTGGTGCTCGCCCAGATGCGCGCCCTCGCCCGGGAAAGCATCGGCATCCTGTTCTCGACCCACGATCCGGACCAGGCCTTCATCTGCGCCGATCGGGTGCTGATGTTGCGCGACGGGGCCATCTTGTGCGACGGCCCGCCGGCGGATGCCATCACCAGCGAGAACCTGTACCGGGTGTACGGCGTCCATGTCCAGGTGATGGATGTCCCCGTGGGCCCGGGCGAGACCCGCAAGACCTGCGTCCCGTCCCTCGCGCGAAGGAATGCCGCCCCCCACGGCATCCCTCGACCGGGACGGCGTAAAATTCGAAGACCAGCCAGGCCCGAAAGAATCCACGGAGCGAAGACCATGCAACCAGCGAAATCCCTGCAGGCGGCGAGCTGCGCCGACGATTACGACCCCAACTCCCTGCCGGTGGACAAGGCCCGGCAGCTCATCCGGCAGTTTCTCGTTCCTGTGACCGGCACCGAGCGGGTGAGCCTGCGCGCCGCCCTGGGGCGGGTGCTGGGGGAGGACGTGATCTCCCCCCTGGCCGTTCCCGCCCACGACAATTCCGCCATGGACGGCTACGCCGTGCGCCACACCGATTTGAAGCCTGACGGAGAAACCGCACTCCGGGTGCTGGGCACCGCCTTCGCCGGAGCGCCTTTCCGTGGCGCGGTGGGGCCCGGCGAGTGCGTGCGCATCATGACCGGTGCCATCGTTCCCGCCGGCGCGGACACGGTAGTCATGCAGGAGCAGGTGCAGTCCGACGGGCAGACGGCCCGGATCGGGCCGGGGAACTACAAAGCCGGGCAGAACGTGCGTCGGGCGGGGGAGGATCTCAAGCCGGGACAGGTGGTGCTCGTCCGGGGCAAGCAGCTCCGGCCCGCGGAGCTGGGGCTGCTCGCCTCCCTGGGCATCGGCGAGGTCCCGGTGTTCCGGCGCCTGCGGGTGGCCTTCTTTTCCACGGGGGACGAGCTGGTGTCCATCGGCACCCCCTTGGGGGAAGGCCAGATCTACGACAGCAACCGCTATACCATCTACGGCATGCTCGCTCGCCTGGGGTGCGAGGTGATCGACATGGGGGTGGTGCGGGACGACCCGGCGGCCCTGGAGCAGGCCTTCCAGGAAGCCGCCGCCATGGCGGACGTGGTGATCACCAGCGGCGGGGTGTCCGTCGGGGAGGCCGACTACACCAAGGATCTCTTGGACAAGCTGGGGGAGGTGGTGTTCTGGAAGATCGCCATGAAGCCCGGCCGGCCCCTAGCCTACGGCAAAGTCGGAGGAGCCCACTTCTTTGGGCTGCCGGGAAACCCGGTCTCCGTCATGGTGACCTTCTACGAATTCGTCCGCGACGCGCTGCTCGTGCTGATGGGGCGAAGCGACGTGACACCCCTGCCCACCTTCCAGGTGAGATGCGTCACTCCCCTCAAGAAAGCACCCGGCCGTACCGAGTTCCAGCGGGGGATTCTGTCCCAGGAGCCCTCGGGGGAATGGGTAGTGCGGGTCACGGGGGAACAGGGCTCCGGCATCCTGCGCTCCATGGCGGAGGCCAACTGCTTCATCGTCCTGCCCCACGACCAGGGTCCCCTGCCCGCCGGCAGCCTGGTGGAGGTGCAGCTTATGGAAGGCCTGGTATAGGGGGACGGGCGGCCCGGGTCAGGTCGCCACCAAATCGAGCAGCCGCTCAATGCGCTCGATCCGCGCATCCAATCCGAACGAAAAAGCCCGGGGCGCACCAACAAAAAAGCGCAACCCGAAGGTTGCGCCCCATTTTCCGAACCGGCGGTCAGTTACTTCTTTGTCTCTTTCGCGGCGGCCGCGGCGACCGGCTTGGCAGTCTCGGGGGCCGCCCCGGCCTTGGCGCGCTTGTAGCGCTCGGAAATCATGTCTTGCACCCGGGCAAGGGCCTCCGCTTGCTTCTTCGCCGCCTCCTCGGCCTTGCGCTTGGCTTCCTCCATCTTGGCTTTTTCTTCTTCCGTCGGCGGCGGCAGCTTGGCCTGAACCGTGCCCGCCGCGCCGACCGCGAGCAGGGCCCCCATCGCCGCGGCGATCCATGTGCTGCGCTTCATTTGCCTCCTCCTCAAGCCCGTTGCGGGGCGCCGCCCACGGTGGGCGCGGCCTGGGCCCCCGCCTTCTGCTGGGCCTTGACCTCCTCGTACCAGTACTCGTGGTGGGCCTTGGCCCAGGCCTCGTCCACCATGCCGTCGTAGCGCATGGAGTGGTAGGCCCCCTGGACGCCGATGGTGCCCAGGTAGATGTGGCCCATGCCGAAGGCCATGTAGAGCAGCGCGCCGATGGCGTGGATCACGTTGGCGAGCTGCATTGCCTCACGCCCCTGCCCGAAGTTCGGGAAGTCCAGGATCAGCCCGGTGACGCTCACCACGATGGTGAGGAAAACGACGCCGATCCAGAACCACAGCTTCTCGCCGGCGTTGAAAAAGCCGGAAGGCACCTCCTTCTTGCTGAAAAAGCCCCCCAGCTTGGCGAGCCACTGCAGGTCGTAGGCGCGGGGGAGGTTGCGCCCCATGTAGGTGGCAATCATGGCCAGCGCCGAGACGATGAAGTACGGCCCCACGAAGTTGTGCAGGTTTTTCGACAGGTTGGCGAAAAACGCGAACACCGTGTAACCGAACACCGGCAGCAGCACGAACTTTCCGAAAAGGATGACGAGGCCGGTGATGGCCAGGATCACCCAGGAGATGGCCGTGGACCAGTGGATCACCCGGTCCCAAGCGCTGAAGCGCAGGATCTTGCGCCCGGTGTCGGGCTCGTGCTGCCCGATGGGGCCCCGGATCAGGTAGAAGGCGAGGATCAGGAGCGGAACCGCGATCATCAGGATGCCGCCATACAAAGTGACGGGACCGTTGCGCAGCTCCCGCCAGGTCTCTCCCTGGGACTGGACCAACACCCCGGTTTCGACGCCGCGCACCTGGGTGATGCCCTGACCCGAGCGCACCTCGCGCCACACCGGCGCGTTGTTGAGGGGCTGGGTCTCCTGGCGCGCTTGCTGCTCCTCGACCCGCTGCATCGGGACATCCACGAACGGCTGCTGCCCGGGAGCGGCCAGCGCCGTCCCCCCGATCAGCGCCAGGCCCAGCAGCCCGGTCGCCGCGAAACGGGCACAGACAAGGTTTGGCATGGATTCCTCCTATCGTCCGGCCGTATCGCCCGCGATGCGGACGTACTCGTTCTGGCCCAACTGCCGGGTCTTAATGCTCTTCTCCCAGGCCGCCTTATCGCCCTTGAACTCCTCGTTGTCCCACGGCAGGCTGTCCGGCTTGCCCTGGTACTTGCCCGCCTTGTACTGGGTCACCTGCGGCCTCTCGCCGCAGGCCCCGAGTCCCAAGGCGAGCAGGGCCGCGATGGCGGCCGCTGCCACCTTTTTCATGATCAGCCTCCTTTCCCGGCCGGCGCGCTCGGCTGCTGCTCAGGCCGCCCGTAGGCGGTCGCCCAGCCCCAGACCTCCGCGCCCCTGCCGCGCACCAGGACCCGCTGCCGATAGATGTCCGCCAGCACGTCCCCATCGCCGCCCAGGAGGGCCTTGGTGGAGCACATCTCGGCGCAGGCGGGGAGCTTTCCTTCCGCGATGCGGTTGCGGCCGTACTTCTTGAATTCCACCTCGGAGAAGTCCGGCTCGGGGCCGCCGGCGCAGAAGGTGCACTTGTCCATCTTGCCGCGCAGCCCGAAGCCCCCGTCTTGGGGAAACTGGGGCGCGCCGAACGGGCAGGCGTAGAAGCAATAGCCGCAGCCGATGCACAGATCCTTGTCGTGCAGGACGATGCCCTCCGAGGTCTTGTAGAAGCAGTCCACCGGACACACCGCCATGCACGGGGCGTCCGAGCAGTGCATGCACGCCACCGAGATGGAGCGCTCCCCGGGCACGCCGTCGTTGATGGTCACCACCCGCCGGCGGTTCACGCCCCAGGGCACCTCGTGCTCGTTCTTGCACGCGGTCACGCAGGCGTTGCACTCGATGCAGCGCTCCGCGTCGCATATGAACTTCATTCGAGCCATGGTCTAGCCTCCTCCGAATCCGTTACGCCTTGGAAATGCGGCAGAGCGTCGTCTTAGTCTCCTGCATCATGGTGACCGCGTCGTAGCCGTAGGTGGTGGCGGTGTTGACCGCTTCCCCACGGACGATGGGCGCCGCCCCCTGCGGATACTTGTCCAGCAGGTCCTGGCCCATCCACCATCCCGCGAAGTGGAACGGTAGGAACACCGTTCCCGGGGCCACGCGCTCGGTGACCAGCGCCTTGACCTTGATGCGCGCCTTGGTGGGGGACTCCACCCACACGTACTCGCCGTTGCGCACCCCGGCGTTGTTGGCGTCCTTCGGGTTCACCTCGACGAACATGTCCTGCTGCAGCTCGGCGAGCCACGGGTTGGACCGGGTCTCGTCGCCCCCGCCCTCGTACTCCACGAGCCGGCCGCTGGTCATGATTAGCGGATACTCCTTGGAGATCTCCTTGTTCGCCATCTGGATGGTCTTGAACAAGGTGGGCATGCGCCAGAACGCCTTCTTGTCGTCATGAGTGGGATACTTCTCTACAAGATCCGGCCGCGGCGAGTAGAGGGGCTCCCGGTGCTGCGGGATGGGATCGGGGAAGTTCCACACCACCGCCCGGGCCTTGGCGTTGCCGAAGGGATGGCAGCCGTGGTTCTTCATCACCACCCGGATGATGCCGCCGGAGAGGTCGGTCTTCCAGTTCTTGCCTTCGGCCTCCTTCTTCTCTTCCTCGGTCAGCTCGTCCCACCAGCCTAGTTTTTTGAGGAACACGTGGTCGAACTCGGGATAGCCGGTAGTGATGTCGGCGCCCTTGGAGTGGGAGCCGTCCTCCGCCAGCAGCGATACTCCATCCCGCTCCACGCCGAAGTTGGCGCGGAAGTTGCCGCCGCCGTCCATGACGTGCTTGGAGGTGTCGTACAGGTTGGGGGTACCCGGGTGCTTCAGCTCCGGCGTCCCATAGCAGGGCCACGGCAGCCCGAAGTAGTCGCCGTCCAGCACGTACCCGGTCTCCTTATCCACCCCGCCCTTGGCCCGCAGAGTCTTCACGTCGAAGACGTGCATGTTGCGCATGTGGGCCTTCAACCGCTCCGGCGACTGCCCCGTGTAGCCGATGGTCCAGGTCCCTCGGTTGATCTCCCGCAGGATCGATTCGGGTTCGGGTTCCTCGAACTTGTCTGGATCGGGCTTGACGATCTTCAGGTTCTTGGCGAACTCTTTTTCGAACCCGAACTTCTTGGCCAAAGCGTACATAATCGCCTGGTCGGTCTGGGACTCGAATAGGGGCTTGATCACCCGCTCCCGCCACTGGATCGACCGGTTGGACGCCGTGCAGGACCCGGACGTCTCGAACTGGGTGGCTGCCGGCAGGAGGTACGCGCCGTCGGTGCGGGCGAGGGCAGCCATGGCCGCAGTGGCGGACGGGTAAGGGTCGATCACGACGATGAGGTCGAGCTTCTTTATCGCCTCCAGCATGTCCTTGTTGCGGGACTGGCTGTTGGGCGCGTGGCCCCAGTAGATCACCGCCCGCAGGTTGGGATCTTGGTCGATGTTCTCGTTTTTCTCCAGCACCGCGTCGAACCAGCGGGACACGGTGATGCCCGGCTTGGTCATCATGGCCTCGGAGGCGAAGCGGCCCTTCAGCCACTCGTAGTCCACGCCCCACACCCTCGCCCAGTGCTTCCACGATCCCGGCGCGATGCCGTAGTAGCCCGGCAGGGAATCCGGGTTGGGCCCCACGTCGGTGGCGCCCTGCACGTTGTCGTGGCCGCGGTAGATGTTGCACCCGCCCCCTGAGACGCCCACGTTACCGAGGGCGAGCTGCAGGATGCAGGAAGCGCGCACGATGGCGTTGCCGGTGGTGTGCTGGGTCTGGCCCATGGCCCACACGATGGTGGACGGCCGGTTCTCCGCCATAAGCTTAGCCACCGTGTAGACCGACTTTTCGTCCAGGCCGGTGACGTCTTCCACCTTGTCCGGAGTCCACTTGGTCAGGACTTCCTCCTTGACCTTGTCCATGCCGTAGACCCGCTGGCGGATGTACTCCTTGTCTTCCCAGCCGTTCTTGAAAATGTGATAGAGCAGCCCCATCAGGAACGCCACGTCGCTACCGGAGCGGGTGCGGAAATAATAATCCGCCTTGGCCGCGGTGCGGGTGAAGCGGGGATCCACCACGATCACCTTGGCCCCGTTCTCCTTCGCGTGCAGCGTATGCAGCATCGACACCGGGTGCGCCTCGGCGGCGTTGGAGCCGAAGAACAGGATGCACTTGGAGAACTGCTCGTCGTTGTAGGAGTTGGTCATGGCCCCGTAACCCCAGGTGTTCGCCACCCCCGCCACGGTGGTGGAGTGGCAGATGCGCGCCTGGTGGTCGCAGTTATTCGAGCCCCACATGGACACGAACTTGCGCAGCAGGTAAGCCTGCTCGTTGCTGTGCTTGCTGGAGCCGATCCAATACACCGCGTCGGGGCCGCTCTCCTTGCGGATGGCGAGCAGCTTGTCGCCCACCTCGTTGATCGCCTGCTCCCAACTGATCTTCTGCCACTTGCCGCCCGCGAGCTTCATGGGATAGCGCAGGCGATGCTCGCCGTGGCCGTGCTCGCGCACGGATGCGCCCTTGGCGCAGTGTGAACCCAGGTTGATGGGCGAATCGAACACCGGCTCCTGCCGCACCCACACCCCGTTCTTCACCACGGCGTCGATGGCGCAACCCACCGAGCAGTGGGTACACACGGTGCGCCGCACCTCCACGGAACCCGCGCCTTCGGCCTTGGCGGCCTGGGCCCTATCCATCATGGAGAAGGGCAACTGGCTGGCAAAGGCGCCGGCACCGACCGCGATGCCGGAGCGCCTGAGGAAGGTGCGCCGGTCCATGGTGTTGCCCAGGAAAGCGGCCACGCTACGGCTCAGGCGACCCGAGCGCTGGACCTCAGTCGTCGATTTCTTGATCAGCAACATGTTTAGAGCCTCCTCCTTCCGTCAGACCCGGGCGGTCTGGTAGTACTGGCGCACGTGGGCCGTCTCCTGGTAGCCCCGCTTGGCGGCCGCCGCTTTCCCGGCTTTCGCCTTGAGGTGCGCCGGGGAAGTCCCGGTCAAAGCGGCCGTCGCGGCCGCCGCGCCGCCGGCGGTGAGCGCCAGCATGAACTTGCGCCTTCCGGCATTGGTCGTCGCGCTCATGGTCTTTACCCTCCTCTTCTCTGTCAGCCGTCAATCGGCAATGTCGAACGAAGCCACTTCCACATCGAAAAAAGCTGCAGCAAACCTGGCCACGTGCCTGAAAAAATCGGCCTCCTCGGTCCGCGCCAGGCTCTCGGCGAGCCTCGGGTACCAGGATTTCACATGGGCGGAGAAAAACCGCTTCTGGGTCTCCAGCCCGGCCCCGGAAAGAATCAGGATGCGCATCACATCGCACAGGGCCGCGATGTGATCCTCGGGTTCGCCGGCGGTGAGCTTGCGGGAAAACCCCAGCACCGCCAGGTCGTCCCGCAGCGCCGCCAGGGGCTTTTCCATCATAAACCCGGCCAGGTAATAGGAGCCGAACACCATGACCTTGGGCCGCCCCACGCCGTAGAACAGGGTCTCGAACTCTTCCCGCACCCGCGCCGGATCGGCCGCCGCGGCCGCGGCCTTCAGATCGCGCCAGGCGGAAGCGAAAGGCGACGCCCCCTCTCCTCCCGGCCCCGCATCGGATTGGGCCACCAGGCGCAGCAGCTCGTCCGACGGCGGCGCGTAGAACAAGTTGGAGATCAGCGCGTACATGTCGGCCCGGGCCAGATCCTCCGGAGCCACCGGCGCCGGGGCGTGCACGGTCATGGCGCTGCCGCTCATCGGGTCACCTCGAAGATGGACACCTTCTTCTCGCCTTGCATGAGGTCGATCACCCGGCAGTCGGCGCACATCTGCAGCCGGGTGAGCGCCCCCGCTTCGGCGAACATGGAATGGGAGGCGAGCTTGGCCGTCATGTTGTCGATCATCTGCTTCGTGGCGAAGGGCTTACCGCACTTCACGCAGTGGAAAGGCTCCGCCTCGTTGAGCACCCGCGGCTCCTTGGACGCCTTGGACAGCAGCAGCCGGGGCGCCAGGGTGATGGCACCCTCGGGACAGGTCTTGGCGCACAGGCCGCACTGCACGCAATTGGCCTCGACGAACTTGAGCTGGGGCAGCTCCTTGCCGTCCAGCAGGGCGCTCTCGGGACAGGCCCCGACGCAGGCCATGCACAGGGTGCAGCGTTCCTTGTCGAGGCGCACCTCGCCGTAAGGCGCTCCCGCCGACAGGGCGACCGCCTCCATGGGGCGGGGGGCATGGCGCAGGAGGTGCTCGAAGACGAAGTCCAGGGTGCTGCGCTTGTCGTTGGACAGGTTGAAAAGCGCGGGCGGACAGGTCTCGGCTCGGGGAAGATCCCACAGGGCCTCTTCCAGCGCCTCCACGTCAGAGGCCTCCACCAGATGCAGGTGGGTGCCGCCATAGCCCAGCCCGTGGAGAATTTCCTGGCCGTAGGTCATCTGTTGCCGCAGCGCCGCCAGATAGCCTTCCGCCTCGCCCCCGGTGCTCAACACCGCCACCTGGCCAGCCCCCAGGGCGATGGCGCCCAACATGAGGTCCAGCCCCACGGAACCCACGTGAAAGACTTCCACCGGAATCACCCGGGCGGGCAGGCCCTGGCCTTGGCGGCCGAGCTTCAAGAGGAGCTCGCGCCCGTCGGTGGCGTTGTGGAACAGCAAACAAGCGTCCTTCCCTCCGGCCCGGAGGTAGGCTTGCAGCAGAGCGCGCAAGCGAGTGCCCATGTCCGCGACCCGGGGATAGGCGTAGGTCATGGCGCCGGAGGGGCACACCGTGGCGCACCCGCCGCAACCCATGCACAGGTGAGGCTCCACCCGGACGTGATCCCCCTCCTCCGAAATGGCCGCCGTCGAGCAGACGTCGAGGCACTTGCTGCACCCGGTGATTTTCGATCGGCTGTGGGCGCAGATACTTTCTCTGTAGACGAAAAACTTCGGTTTCTCAAATTCGCCCACCAGCCCGAGCAGTTGCTGCGCCGCAAGAGCCTGGTCCAGGGGATCCCGGCCGGGGGCGAAATAGCCCTGGGGCGGCTGGGGCATGGACAACAGGGGCTTCTCGGACAGGTCCAGCACCAGGTCCCAGGTTTCCGAGCGCTCCCGCTCCGCCCGCTCGAAGTCGATGGCCCGCACCTCGCCGCAGGCCACCACACACTGGCGGTGGGCCTTGCACCGGTCCAGATCGATCTGGTAGGTGAAATCGATGGCGCGCTCCGGACAGACCCGGATGCAGGCGCCGCACCGGGTACAGACCTCCAGGTCGATGGGATTCGCCTGCTCCCAGCGGACTTGGAAAGCACCCAGGTATCCCCTGATTTCTTTCACCCGACCCGAGAACACCGGGTAGCGGCGCTCGGCGCCCAGGTCTCCCCCGCCGGCGGTGCTCGCCACCAGCACGCTCACCTCGAGTTGATTCGCCAGGCGGTCGGCCCAGGCGACGCAGGCCGCCGCCTGGCCGATGATCAGCAGGCGCCCTTCGGACTTGTAAGAGACCCGGGGTACCGGCTCGGGATCCGGCACCAGGGCCGCCGCCAGGAGGGCCGCCATCTTGGGACCGGCGTTGCGGCCGTCCCGGGACCAGCCGGCGGTTTCCCGGATATTGACGAAGCGCACCGGTGCCTGGGCGTCGATGCCCGCCGCCACCTCGGCGAAAAGGGGCGCCTCCTGGGTACAGGCCACCACCGTGTCCCCGCCGCTCTTCAGGGCCGCTTCCACTTCCCCGATCTGCCGCCGGCAAAGCTGTTGGTGGACGGGGAGAGGCGCGTCGAGCTGCATGCCCTTGGCCAACAATGACCCATCCACGGTCATCGTGCCATTGCAGGTACAGACCCGGATCGCCTTGTCGTTCAACGGCATTTCAATGGGTTAGCTTCGCTTGCGCAAAACCCTGTTGTTTATAGACCTCATAAATTCCAGCAATCCACGAGCCGGAGAAAACATGAAAGAAACGACAAGAAAGGAGAAATAAGGACAACGCCCCTTTCCGCCCGCCGATCTTTCCGGCCAGGTTCAGGCGCGGGCGTCGGGGTTCCGGGGCTCTGCTTGGTCGGGGGACGGGGTATCGGGGGCGGCGGGCGCTCCCTCGCCCCGGGCCTCGGAGGGCTCCGGGGCGGCAGGCGGCTCTTGCCCCGGCGGCGGGAGGCCCTCCCCGGCCTGGGCCAGCGCCGGTCCTTGCGGCGCCTCCTCCTCCCGGGAGCGGCTCTGCAGCAAGTGCTCCACGGTATGGGTCAGCCTGGCCAGCAGCTCTGGCTCCAGGGGCTCGAACTTGTTGTAGTCGTCGATGTACACGTCGAGCCCGTCCATGACGTTGAAATGGGGGTCGCCGAAGAGCTTTTTCAGCGCCGCCCGGCGCAGCCCGTCCTCCACCTTGGGGTGCATGAATGCCCGGAAATCCGAGTCGAAGCTCAAGCTTTCCAGGGGCGGCAGGGGCGGAGGCGGGTCGTCCGCCGGCTTGCGCTCGGGGCCGCCCGGGCTCCCTTGAGCGGCCCGGGACTCTCGCTTGAGCCGGGACCAGCGGGCGAGGAAAGGCTCCTCCCCTCGCCGCGGGACGGGCGCGGGTTCCTTCCGGCCTTCGGCCGGCTTGCCGGCGGAGGGCGGGTCAGTCCTGTCGGAGCTTGCCATGGTGTTCCAGCCTGCTGGAGGCGTAGCGGCGGCGTTTTTTCGCCTCGGGGTCCGGCCGGTAGTGGGTTTCCACGAATTCCCCGACCCAGCGGTAGATCTCCGGCGACATGGGCACCCCGTCCACCTGCTCGTTGGCGTCCATCCACCGGGCCGCTTCCCCGTAGCTCACCGTGACGAAGGCGGGACGCGCTTCTCCTTGCTCGTCGTAGCGCCACAGGACGAAGACCCGGGGCTCGCTCGCCGAGACGTTGAGCCAGTAGTCTTCTGCCTCGTCCCGGCGTAGCTCCAGGCGGAAGCCGGTATGGAGCACCCGTCGGTGCCGTTCGTCCTCGAAGATCACCCGGGGCGGGGTCTCCGGGGGCGCGCCGTCCTCCACCACCCCGATAGCCTCCCAACGGTGGGAGCACCAAGGATTGTCCAGGCGCAAACGCTCCATGACGACCGCCACGGGCAAAGTTTCTGCAGGCATAGGATCCAATATAGTCTAAAGTAACAGGCAGCGTTCGAGCCTACCGGTTCCCCCGGAAACTTCAACGCCTTCGGATCGAAACGGGTGCACGGGCGCCTTGAGCATATGTCGGAGTTTTTGTAATAATTTTTCCGCTCTTACCCGTGCGGCCCCGGAACGACCCTTGCAACAGCTATTCGGAACCGTCCTAGAAACGAGGATTGGAAAAAATGAGCCATGACCTTGGGGCAAGCCCGCTGATAGACAAGTTCGGCCGCACGGTCAACTACATCCGCCTCTCGGTCACCGACCGCTGCGACTTCCGCTGTACCTACTGCATGGCGGAAGAGATGACTTTTCTTCCCCGCGCCCAGGTCCTGTCCCTGGAAGAATGCCTGCGGCTTGCCCGGGTGTTCGTGGGCCTGGGGGTCACCAAGATCCGCATCACCGGGGGCGAGCCCCTGGTGCGCAAAAACGTGCTCTGGCTGTTCCAGCAGCTCGGGCGGCTCCCGGGGCTCAAGGAGCTGGTGCTCACCACCAACGGCTCCCAGCTCGAGCGGTTCGCCCGGCCCCTGGTGGAAGCGGGGGTGCGCCGGGTAAACGTGAGCCTGGACAGTCTCGACCCGGACAAATTCAGGCGCATCACCCGAGTCGGGGACCTGGACAAGGTGCTGCGCGGGATCGCTGCGGCCAAGGCGGCGGGCTTCGCCGGCATCAAGCTCAACACCGTGATGATCCGGGGCGTGAACGAGGACGAGTTCTGCGACCTGGTGCAGTTCGCCGTGGACCAGGAGCTCGACATCGCCTTCATCGAGGAAATGCCGCTGGGGGACGTGGGCCACGCCCGGATCGACACCTACTACAGCTCGGACGACGCGCTGGCGCTCTTGGGCAGCCGCTTCGAGCTGGTCGCCAGCACCGAGACCACCGGTGGTCCGGCCCGCTACTGGCGCATCCCCGGCACCCGAACCAAGGTGGGATTCATCTCCCCCCACTCCCATAACTTCTGTGCCGCCTGCAACCGGGTGCGCGTCACCTGCACGGGCGAGCTTTTCCCCTGCCTGGGACAGAACGATTCCGCAAATCTGCTGCCCCTGCTGCGCGCCTATCCCGACGACGACCAGCCGGTGCGCCAAGCCATCATCGATGCCATGGGCATCAAGCCCCGGGGCCACGACTTCAACCTGTTCCAGGCCAAGCCCAAGGTGATCCGCTTCATGTCGGTGACGGGAGGCTGAGGCGGTGGACGCGCCTTATCGTCCCCGGCTCACCAACGCCGCCCGCCCCGCCACTTTCACCATCACGGCGGTCAACGAGCGGGGCGAGGAGCTGCCGACCCAGATCGCCGGCGAGCATCCCCTCACCCTGTACGTGGACAAGCGGGAGATCGTCACCCTCATGACCCTGGGAGGCGCCCCGGAAGCCCTGGTCATCGGCTACCTGCGCAATCAGCGGCTGGTGAACAGCATCGAGGACATCGTGGCGGTGCAGGTGGACTGGGAGACCGAGGCGGTGGCGGTCACCACCCGCAACGGCCTCGGCGATATCGATGAAAAGATGGAGAAGCGCACCGTCACCACCGGCTGCGGCCAGGGCACCGTGTTCGGCGACCTGATGGAGGAGATCGACCGGATCCGGCTGCCCGCCGACGTGACCCTCACGGAGGAGACCCTCTATGGGCTACTAGACAACGTGCGCCGCTACGAGTCCATCTACAAGCAGGCCGGCGCGGTCCATGGCTGCGCCCTGGCCAAAGGGGCCGACATCCTCATGTTCGTGGAGGATGTGGGACGACACAACGCGGTGGACGCCATCGCGGGCATGATGTGGCTGGACCGGCTGGAAGGGGCCGACAAGATCTTCTACACCACGGGGCGGCTCACCTCCGAAATGGTGATCAAGTGCGCCCAGATGGGGATTCCCTTCCTCGTCTCCCGCTCGGGCCTCACCCAGATGGGCTACGAGATCGCCCGCAAGGTGGGCATCACCATGATCGGCCGGGCCACCGGCAAGCACTACCTGCTGTTCACCGGTCGCGAGAGGTTCGTCAAGGCGTGAAGGTCACCGGGGTCCTCCTCGCCGGCGGCATGGGCAGGCGCATGGGGGGCGTGGACAAGGGCCTGCAGCTTCTCCAAGGCAAACCCCTGGCCCAGTGGGTGCTGGAGCGCTTCGCCCCCCAGGTGGATGAAGTGCTGGTCAACGCCAACCAGAATCTCGAGCAGTACGCCCGCTTCGGCTACCGGGTCGTTCCCGACCAGGTGGGGGGCTTCGCCGGCCCCCTGGCCGGCCTGCACCGGGGCTTCAGCGAGGCCGCCCATCCCCTGGTGGCCACAGTGCCCTGCGATTCCCCTTTTTTGCCCCTGGACCTGGTGGCGCGGCTACGCACCGCTTTGGAAGCGAATGATGCCGACCTGGCGGTGGCCAAGACCTTCGATCAACCCCACCCGGTGTTCTGCCTGGGCCGCCGAGCCCTCAAGGACCACCTGGAACGATATCTGGCGAGCGGCGGCCGCAAGATCGACGCCTGGTACGCGAGCCTGCGGGTGGCGGAAGTCCCCTTCGACGACGAGGCGGACGCATTCCGCAACATCAACACCCCGGAGGAGCTGGACCAGTCCGCCCAGTGGGTGAGGCCGTGAACGAAGCGGGAGAACCTCGGGACTACTTCACGGTCAAGGAGGTGGCGGAATACCTCCACCTCAACGAGAAGAAGATCTACGCCCTGGTCAAGGAGGGAGCGATTCCCGCCACCAAGGCCGCCGGCAAGTGGTTATTTCCCCGCAGGCTGGTGGACGAGTGGCTGCTGGAGTCGGCCCACGGGGGCGTGCTCACCGACCGCCTGGTGATTGCCGGCAGCGACGATCCCCTGCTCGCCGCCGCCGTAGCCCAGCTCGCCAGCCAAATGGGGGCATCCGCCCTGGTGACCCTGTCCCCCACAGGAACCCGCCTGGGGCTCGCCCTCCTCGCCCAGCGCCGGGCCCATGCGGCGGCCATCCACTGGGGCCCGGCTGCCGCCGCCGACCGGCGCCACCCCCAGCTCGCCCGCAGCTACCCCACCCACCGGGGCTGGATGCTGGTGCGGCTGGCGCGCCGGGAACAGGGCATCCTCCTGGGCCCCGCCGTCGCCGGGGCGACCGGGCTGGAGACCCTAGTGAAACCCGGAATACGCTGGGCCCTGCGCCAGGAGGGCGCCGGCTCCCAGCACTTCCTGGAAACCCAGCTCACCCAGCGGGGGCTCACCCTTCCCGAGGACCTGATAACCGCCCGGGCCCTCTCGGAGCGCCACGCCGCGGCCCTCATCGCCCAGGGCCAGGCCGACTGCGCGCCGGGGGTACACGGGGCCGCAGGGGAGTTCGGGCTCGCGTTTCTCCCCCTGGGCTGGGAATGTTTCGACCTGGTGCTGCCCCGGTCCGTGTACTTCCGCCGCCTGTTCCAGGATTTCCTGGAGGTGCTGCGCGGGTCGGAAATGGCCGCCGTCGCCGCCGCGCTGAAAGGCTACGATCTGGAGCCCCTGGGACGGATCCTGCCTATCCCGGAGGATTGATCCGGCGAGACCGCAAGGCCAGGGCAGCCGCCCGCCGGGAAGCCCCCTTGAGACCCACCCCCTCGTCCAGCACCACCGCTACCGGCATCGCCGCCAGCAAGGCGGAGAACCGCCCCTTGGCGCGGAACGGCTCGAGGAAAGCGGCACTCGTGAGGCGCGGGAGGATCTTGGGCGCGATGCCGCCGGCGAGGTAAACCCCGCCGGTGGCGAGGAAGGCCAGGGCCACGTTCCCCGCGAAGGCGCCGTACACCGCCACGAACAAGTCCAGCGCTTGATCGGCCACTGGGTCCTCCCCCGCCAGGGCAAGGGCAGTGATCTCCCGGGCGGTGCGCTGCCGGGGCGGCGCACCGGCCTGGCTCTGCAGGTAGCGGTCGATGGCCTCCAGCCCGGCCCCCGAGAGGACCCGCTCGTAGGACACCCGCCCGAAGCGGTCGGCCAGGGCCTCGGCCAGGCCCGCCTGGCGGGGTCCCAGGGACGCGAAGTCCATGTGGCCCGCCTCGGAGGCCACCGCCTGGTAGCGCTCCCCGGTCCACACCAAGGCCGCCACCCCCAGGCCGGTCCCCGCCCCCAGGACCACTTTGGCGCCGTGGGGCGCGGCGACACCGGGCTGCAGGACCGCCTGGTCTGGGGGGGCCAAGGCTTCGACCCCGTAGGCCGCCGCGACGAAATCGTTCAAAACCTCCACCCGGGCCACCCCCAGATCGGCGGCCAGTGCCGTAGCCTCCACCTGCCAGGGGAGGTTGGTGAACCGCGCCCAGCCTTCCTGCACCGGGCCGGCCACCGCAAAGCAGGCGGCCGCAAGCCGCTTGCGCAGCTCCCGGGCTCGGGGCTGGGCGAGAAACGCCTGCGCTGCCGCGGCGAGGCTGGGGTAGCCGGCGCTTAGATATACCTGCTCCAGGAGGGGCTGGGGCGCACCGCCCGCCACCCGTCCCAGTTGCAGTCGGGTATGGGTGCCGCCGATGTCGCCGGAGAGATAGGCGAGCTCCCCTTCCCCGCGGTCGCGGCCCGCCATGGGCTCACCTAGCGGCGATGGCGGGACTCGCCACCACCCGCACCGCCAGGGGTTCCGGGGCGCCGATCAGGTCCCCCTGGGCGTAATCCACCTGGAGCTCCCTGAGCTTTTCCAGGGTGACCCGGTCGGTCACGAACTCGGCCACCGTCTTCATCCCTAGTAGATGGGCGATGCGGTTGATCGCCTCCACGATGGCGTAATCCACCGGGTTGGTGGCCAGGTCGCGGATGAAGCTGCCGTCGATTTTCAGGAAGTCCACCGGTAGATGCTTGAGGTAGGCGAAGGAGGACATGCCCACGCCGAAATCGTCCAGGGCGAAGCGGCAACCCAGGGCCCGCAGGTCGTGCATGAACTCGCTCGCCTTGGTGAGGTTGGAGATGGCGGTGGTCTCGGTCACTTCGAAGCAGAGCCGCCGGGGTGGCACCCTCGCCGTCTCCATTCGGCGGCGCAGGAAGTCGGCGAAGGTGCTGTCGTTGAGGCTCGCCCCGGACAGGTTGATGGAGTAGCTGCTCTCCAGCTCTGCCCCTTGGTTTTCCGCTTCCCGGGTCATGAAGTCGAGGAGCGCTGTCACCACCCAGCGGTCCACCATGGGCAATAGGTTGAAGCGCTCGGCCGCCGGCATGAAATCGTTGGGGGCGAGCAGGTGGCCGGATTCATCCACCATACGCACCAGCACCTCATAATGGGGGCATCCGGCCCCCTCCGCCACCGGCACGATGGGCTGGCGATAGAGCCGGAAGCCGCCCTTTTCCAAGGCGCCGGTGATCTGGTGCACCATGGCCACGTCGCCCTGGGGCGTGCGAGTGAGGCCGGTGCCGGGCTGATACAGCTCCACCCGGCTGCCGCCTTTTTCCTTGGCCGCGTAGCAGGAGGCGTCGGCCGCGGCCAGCACGTCGGCCACCGTGCCGCTGTCGGCGTCCACCATGACCAGTCCGATACTCGCTCCCAGGGAGAAGGTTTTGCCTTTCCAATGGAAGCGGAAGTCGCGCACGATTTCCCGCAGGCCGTTGGCGATGCGGATGGCCTGGTCCGCGGGGCACGCCTCCAGCAACACGCCGAACTCGTCGCCGCCGAGGCGGGCCAGGGTGTCGCTGCCCCGGATCTTGACGTGCATCACCGCCGCAAGCTGTCGCAGCAGTTCGTCCCCCGCCACGTGGCCGCAGGTGTCGTTCACCGCCTTGAACCTGTCCAGGTCCAGGTAGAGCAGGGCGTGCTTGCGGCCGTCGGTCTTGGCCGATTCCAGGAGGTAGGCGAGCCGGCGCTCGAATTCCCGGCGGTTGACCAGGCCCGTGAGGGGGTCGTGGCTCGCCTGCCAAGTGAGCCGCTGGGCCATGGCGCGCACGTGGCTCACGTCGTGGAACACTACCACCAGCCCGGTCACCGTCCCGTCCGGCCCCCGGATGGGGGAACAGGCCTCCTCCACCGGGATGCGCCGTCCGTCCCGAGCCTTGAGGATCGCCGCCCGGGTGACTAGGGTGCGGCCCGCCGCCGCGCCGAAGCCGTGGGGCAAGGGCTTCTGGGTCTCCTCGTCCAGCACCACGTAGACCGTATCCAGCGGCAAGCCCCGCGCCTCGGCGCTGCGCCAGCCGGTGAGCTGCTCCGCCACGGCGTTCAACACCTCGATTGAGCCCCGGGCGTCGGTGGTGATCACCCCCTCGGCGATGGAGTGCAACGCCACCTCGGCCCGCTCCTTTTCCCGGTGCAACGCCGCCTCCGCCCGCCCGATGTGACGGATCACCAGCACCGCCACCAGCGCGCCGATCACCAGCAGGCCGCCCCCCAGCACGGCGAGGAATAGATACGCCCCCCGGGCGCCGGTGAGGGCCTCGTCCATGGCGGCGAGCATCTCCGCCCGCTGGGTGGCCACCGCCCCCATGAGCAGTTCCTCGAAACGGCCAGCGGGCTCCGCCTGGGACGAGCGCAGGCGTAGAGCTTCGTTGATCTGGCCCGCCTGGAGGGCGGCAGCCAGGGCGTCGTGCATCCGCTGCAGGGCGCGGCCGGCGTGCAGGAGCTCCTCCAGGGCGGCCCGCCTGGCGGGGTCCTGCTCCAGGGCTTCCAGCCGGTCCATGAGCTGGGCGGAGCGCCGTCCTAAGGCCTCGAAGCGGCGATAGGGCTCCGCCTGCTGGCGCAGGGTCCGGTCCACGAAGAGGACCCCTAGCAGCTCCGAGCGCTGGCGCGTCACGTCCAGCAGGTCGGCGGTGACCTGCATCTTGGTCCCCTGACGGTAAGCGATATGGTCGATGCGGCCGGTCAACTCGTCGAGCCGCGCCATCCCCATGGCCACCAGCTCCACCATCAGGACCAGCATGACGGCGAAGCCGGCTACCGCTACCGCCCGGGGCTTGAGCCAGCGGCGCCCCCGCGTCCAGGCCAGGGTCTCAGCCATGGCCGCCACCCCGCGCGGCGGGATGCTGGCGGTAGAACCGGCGCATTTGCTCGTACACCGCCGGATAGGCCGCCTTGAGGGTCCGGGGCGCCTGGAAGAAGGCCTCGCTCGCTACCGCGAAGAACTCCCCCGGCGCTTCCGCCCCGTAGGGGTCGATCGGGGTGGGCAGGCCCCGTTCGGCGCGCCAGCGCAGGTCCTGGTAGGCCTCCTCGAAGGCCGTCTTCCAGGCCTTCGGGTCCATGCCCGGATGAAGGGGCGGCATACCGTTAGCATCGCCGTTCAGCATGTCCAGCTTGTGGGCGAACTCGTGGATCACCACATTCACCGGTCCCTCGTGCCAGGACGGGTCCACGTCGGCGGCCGAGAGGATCACGGGCCCTTGCAGCCAGGATTCTCCGGCCAGGGGCTCCCGCACCGTGTGGACCACGCCCGCCTCGTCCACGTATTCCCGCTCCGGAACGAACTCGTCGGGATAGACAATCACCTCCACCCAGTCCTTGTAATAGTCCAGATCCAGGTTGAGGATCAGAAGGCACGCCTGGGCCCCGATGACGAGCCGCGTTTCCTCGTCCACCTCGTAGCCGCCGGCGCCATGGATGCTCTTCTCGTGGAGGAAGAGAGCGGTCCAGTCTTTGAGCCGCGCGCCCTCGTCCTCGCTTAGATCCTTAAGGAACGGCACCCGTTCGATCACCCCGGCCCAGGCGCCGGGGTCGATGGGATGGCGCGCCAGCACCCGCCTGCGCTGCCATTTCCGTATTCGCCTCAGCATGGAGCCGAGTATAGCTCGACGGAACATCCCGGGTTGAAACTTCCCAGCCGCTCCGTTAGGCTTGCGGCTGAAACGACCACAGCCTCCACAATCGGAGCAGGACAATCCAAACCACCGAGGGAGAAGCGACCGATGGACCCCGTTCACAGCATCGCCCGCACCCACGCCTTAAGCCTGGAACAGCAGCGGGTGCTGCGCAACACCTACTGGCTGCTGGGCCTGTCCCTCATTCCCACCGCCCTGGGAGCGCTGCTGGGCCTGCGCATCCCCCTGTCCGTCCTGCAGGCGCATCCCATCGTCTACGGCGTCGCGGTGCTCGCCGTGTTCTACGGCATGATCTTCGCCATCGAGCGCAACCGTAACAGCAGCGTGGGCGTCTACCTGCTCCTCGCCTTCACCCTGCTCATGGGCGTGTTGCTGGGTCCCCTGCTGCAGGTTGCCCTGGGCCTCAAGAACGGCGCCCAACTGGTGGCCCTGGCCGCGGGCGGCACCGGCCTCACGTTCTTCCTGCTCTCCGGGATTGCCACCGCCGCCCGCCGGGATTTCGGCTTCCTGGGCAGCTTCCTCATGGTGGGCGTCGTCATCGCCCTGATCGGCGTGGTAGCGAACCTGTTTCTGGCGAGCCCGGTGCTGCATCTCACGCTGTGCGCGGCGATCATGCTGCTCTCGGCCGGGCTCATCCTGTGGCAGCTCAACGCCATCGTGCGCGGGGGCGAGACCAACTACGTCTCGGCCACCCTCACCCTCTACGTGAGCGTGTACAACCTGTTCAGTACCCTACTCCAGCTCTTGATGGCGTTCGGGGGCGAGCGCGAATAGGGCGCTTTCGCCAGTCTGCCCTTCCGTTCAATCCTCTTCACCGGCCGCGCTCGAAGAGGGCGATGGACTCCACGTGGGCGGTGTGGGGAAACATGTTGACTACCCCTGCAGCCCGCAGGCGGTAGTCTTTGGCGTGCACCAGCACCTGGGCGTCCCGGGCCAAGGTCGCCGGGTTGCATGAGACGTAGACGATGCGCCGGGGCGCCTCTTCCCCCAGCGCCTTGACCGCTTCAATGGCCCCGTCCCGGGGCGGATCGATCAGCATCTTAGCGAAGGCGCCTTGGTCCTGCATCCAGGCCTCGTCGGCCGCGAACAGGTCGGCGGCCACGAACCGCACCCGCTCCGCAAGGCCGTTCCCCTGGGCGTTGCGCAGGGCGGAGCGCACCAGGGCCTCCTCCCCCTCGTAGCCCACCACCTGGGCGCCGGCCCGGGCCAGGGGCAGGGAAAAATTGCCCAGCCCGCAGAACAGGTCCGCGATCCGCTCCCCGGGGCGAGGCTCCAGCAGGGCCACCACCCGGCGCACCAGCACCCGGTTCACCGCGGGATTCACCTGGGTGAACTCGGTGGGTCCGAAGCGCATCCTCAGGTTGAACTCGGGCAGGTCGTAGTAGAGATCGGCCTCCACCGGAGGATGAAACGGCGCCGCCGTGGCCGGTCCGCCCGGCTGGAGATAGAGGTGTACCCCGTGGCTTTCGGCGAACGCCCGGAGGGCGGCTTCGTCTTCCGGGGTCGGGGGCTCCAGCACCCGCAGTACCAGGACGGTGGCGGCATCTCCCACCGCCGCCTCCACCTGGGGCAGGCGCGCCCGGATGGAGAGCCCGCCGATCAGCGCCCGCAAAGGGGCGATCAGCCGCGATAGCCGCGCCGGCACCACCTCGCAGGAGGCCATGTCCGCCACGTAGCTGGAGCGCCGCTCGTGGAAACCCACCAGGACTCCGCCCTTGCGGGGCACGTAGCGCACGGCGAAGCGCGCCCGGTGCCGATAGCCCCAAGCCGGGCCGTGGACCGGGGGCAGCAGGGTCTCGGGCTTGACCCGGGCGACGTGCCAGAGCTGATCTTCCAGCACCCGCTGCTTGACCGCCACCTGGGCGTCCGGCTCCAGGTGCTGCAGGCTGCAACCGCCGCAGGTCCCGAAGTAGGGGCAACGCGGCGTCGTGCGCAGATACGACGGCCGCAATAGCTCCCTCACCTGGGCGAATTCGTAGGTGGGTTTCTTCCGGAAGGACGTGTAGGCGATCCGCTCCCGGGGAAGGGCGCCCTCCACGAACACCACCTTGCCCCCGTCCCGGACGACGCCGTGGCCTTCGTGGTCCAGGGACTCGACGGTGGCGACTTTCATGGCGCGGGAAAAACATTCGCCCGATACCCCCGGGCGCTGGGGAGGCTCAGACGTCCGGATTCCAGCAGGCGAGGAATTCCGACCAGTGGCTTTCCGTGGAGCGTTCCAGGGTGGAGCGCACCAGGGCGCACTCGGTCCGGTACTGGTCCGGGTCCAGGACGCCGCGCATGAGCTGGAAGCGCAGGAACACCAGGTAGGTGTTCAACACGTCCGCCTCGCAGTAGCGGCGTACGGCGTCCCCCTCGCCCCGGCGGTAGGCGTCCCACACGGCGCCCCCCTCCAGGCCCAGCTTGCCCGGCAGTCCCAGGAGCTGGGCCAGCTCGTCCAGGGGCACGTTGGCCCGGGACTGGTACAGGGCGAGAAGATCCATGAGGTCTAGGTGCCGGGTATGGTAGCGGCTGATGTAGTTGTTCCACTTGAAATCCCGGTCGTCATCGCCCAACTCCCAGTAGCGGGGCGCCTGGACGCCGTGGATGAGTCCCCGATAGTGGAGCACCGGGAGGTCGAAGCCGCTTCCGTTCCAGGACACGAGCTGGGGCGTGTACTTCTCGATGCCCTCGAAGAAGCGCCGCACCAGGTCGGCTTCCCCCTCCCCCGGGCCCAAGGACCAGACCCGGAAGCTGTCCCGGTCCCGCAGGGCGCAGGAGATCACGACCACCCGGTGCAGGTGCAGGGGAAGAAAGTCGCTCCCCGCCTGCTGCCGCCGACGCTGGAACGCCATCTCGGCCACCTGCACGTCCGGGACTGAGGGGCCGAGCCCGTGCAGGCGCCTCAGCCCCTCGATGTCCGGTACGGTCTCGATGTCGAAGGCGAGGACGGGGATCACTTGCGCGCCCAGGTGCCGTCGGGCCTGCGGTACCACCAGCCCGGCTGGGCCTTGTCGATCCAGCGCTGGGCGAAGGTGGCGCGGATGTCCTTTTCCCACTCGGGGTGGCCGTTGGCCCGGGCGATTTCCCGGTACAGGGCGAGGCGGTCCTGGTTTTCCGCCGCGATCAAGGCGTTGACCGCGGCCCGCTGGGGCAGGGGCACCGCGTTGGCGTCCCGCAGGCCCACCAGCCCGTCCTGGGTCAGCCCCACGGCGCCGCTCGCGTAATGGGGCGCGAGCTGGGCGTGGCGTCGCTGCATGCTCTCCTTGAGGGCCGCGATGGCCGGGGTGTTGATCTCCAGGTCCGCCTGGGCCCAGGCGGTAACCCCAACCAGCATCAGGGCAAACAGTGCCACCAGGCGGTGAAATGGGCGCTTCATATTCCCTCTGTCTGCATCACGGGGTGCGGGAAGGGGCAGGACCCTTCTGCTCCGATCCCTGACTTCCGCCTCCCGGTTCCTGGAGCCGCCATACCTCGTCGATGATCCGGTCGGCCGCCTTCTCGGCGGCCGCGGCGGGAAAATAGATGTTAATGGTGACGCAACCGCCCGCCGCCACCGCGGCGGCAAGCAAGAGCGCGCTTCGCCCCCGCTTCATGGCGTGCCTCGCGGGCGGTGCGCAGCCCTTGGCTTTTTTGCGCGTCATTGGATGACGGGCCGAACGTTTTCCTGGGTGATGCGCCGGAGCCGCTCCAGCAGCTCGCTCCAGCCGACCGCGCGATTGTAACCGATGACCGTGATGGCCGGTATGCCGCCGCCCTCCACGATCACGTAGCCGCCTGGCGCCTCGGTGATGCCGCCCATTTCGCACACCCCGCCGGCGAGCCGGCAGGACAGGCCCAGGCGGCGATAGCGGAAGCGCTCGAAGAAGCGCAGGAAACTGCGCTGCAACGCCGCCGCCGCGCCCGCACCCCCCAGGGCGGAGATGTTCTCCACCGCCCGCTGGCTGATGGTCCTGGGGTAGTCCCCCGGGCTGCTTTCCAGGCGGGCATCGAAACGCACGGGCTTCCACCGAACGAGCTCGAGCCCCTTCACGTCTACGTCCACCCGCCCCTCCATGCTGCCGAAGGAGAAGGTGCGGGTGAGGAGATCCAGATCCAGGCGGCGCATCTCCAGGTCGGCGAACAAACGCGGCACCCGCCCCAGGGGATCCACCAGGCGCAGGTTCCGCATCACCGCTGTCCCGTCGAATACCCGGAAGAGCAGCGCCCCGTCCACGGCGAGAACCGAATCGGCGTAGGAGACCCGGGGAACCACCGCGGACAGGCTCCCGTGCATGGGGGTGATGTCCAGGGCTTCGCACAACGCCTCCATGGACACCGCGCTCAAGCCCCCGGTCACCTGCCAGCGCCAGCCCTCGGTCGATCGGCCCACCCGCCCGTCCCGCAGGCTCAACACCCCGTCCAGGACCGGCACTTCCAGGGGTTCGAACCGGGCCTCCTCCGGAAACAATCGCCAGCGCACCGTGCTCGGTCCGAACGGGATTCTCAAAAGCTTTCCCCCGCGCCATCGGAGCCATCCCGCCCGGGGCGCATCCCCGTCCCAGGCGATCTCCGCGTAGAGCCCTTCCAGGGCAAACCGCCGCTCCTCCACGCGGGCATCGCGCAGGACGACGTCCAGCGCCTGCCAGCGCCCCTGGGCGAAGGAGAGTCGCACATCGGCGCTTCCCGCCACAGTGGCGTCGGCAAGCTGGAGCGCCGGCGCGAGGGGCGCCAGGAAGCGCTGGTACAGGCCGCCCAGGTCGAGCCGGCGGGCATGGAGGACCAGCTCGGCGAGCGCCCGGCGGTCGAGCCGGTATGTACCCCGGCCTTCCAGCCGGCCGACCTCCGTGACTTCGGCGCTGAAGGCCTTGACCGTCACCGCCTCCCGCACCGCCTCTCCCTCCGCTTCCAGCTTCACCCCCGCCGGCAGGTAGACCGGTTGCCAGAAAATCCCGCCGGCATGCCAGTCCACGCCGGCGCGGAAGCGTCCTCCCCCAGCGGAAGCCCGCCAGGAAAACTCGACCCGGACGCCCAAGCCCTCCCCCGCGCGCAACCCCGCGGCGTCGGAAAACGCTGCCCCCTCCACGTCGAGCCGCGCTTCCAAGGTATCCAGGCGGGCGCCGTCCCCCTGGAGCGCCACCGTGCCGCTCGCAGTGCCTGCGCCGGGGCGCGGCGCTTCCCGGGGCAGGAGCCCCGCAAACCGATCGATGCGGGCCCTGCGCAGCTCCACGGTGGCGCTCCACCGCCCGTCTTTGACCCGGCCCCGAGCCCGCCACCGCTCCCCGGCGGGAGAGAGGACGAGGTCGAAGTCGCCCGTGTCGGCGCGAAAGCGAAAGCTGAGCGGGACACGTTCCTTCGCGGCGTCCAGCACGCCCCGGGCGCAGGCGATGCGTGAGGGCTCCAAGCGCGCGGCGCGGCAATCGAGGGCCACGTCCCGGAACCTTCGTCCCGCCACCACCAGCCGTTCTGCCGTGAGGCGTAGGCGCGCCTCCTCCGCCGTCCAGTGGCCGCGCAAGCCCGAGACGGAAAACCCTGGCCCCTCCAGTCGGTCGATGGACAGGCTTAGCGTGGGCGGGGAAGGAGAAGCGCCGCCCGCGCTCAGGAGAAGGAGGGCCCAGGCAGCGCCGGCCCGAAGGCGCGGCGCAAGGCCAGGCGCTGGAGGTTCCTCAGGCGGGAAACACGCCGGTGGAGAGATACCGATCCCCCCGGTCGCAAACGATGGAGACGATGACCGCGTTCTCCACTTCCCGCGAGATCTTCAGCGCCACCGCCATGGCGCCGCCGGAAGAAATCCCGGCGAAGATGCCCTCTTCCCGCGCCAGGCGCCGGGTCATCTCCTCGGCCTCCGCCTGGGATACCAGCTCGATGCGGTCCACTCGGGACGGATCGTAGATCGCCGGAAGATAGGCCTCCGGCCACTTGCGGATGCCCGGGATCTGGGCCCCCTCCTCGGGCTGCACCCCGACGATCTGGATGGCCGGGTTCTTTTCCTTGAAGAAGCGGGAGCACCCCATGATGGTGCCGGTGGTGCCCATGCTGCTCACGAAATGGGTGAGGGTGCCCCGGGTGTCGCGCCAGATCTCCGGGCCGGTGCCCTCGTAGTGGGAAAGGGGATTGTCCGGATTGGCGAACTGGTCCAGGATCACGCCCCGCCCCTCGTCCCGCATGCGGTTGGCCACGTCCCGGGCCTCTTCCATCCCGCCCTCCCTGGGCGTGAGGATGATTTCAGCGCCGAACGCCCGCATGGTCTGCCGCCGCTCCAGGGAAAGGTGCTCGGGCATCACCAGTACCATGCGGTAGCCCATGATGGCCGCCGCCATGGCTAGGGCGATGCCGGTGTTGCCGCTGGTCGCTTCGATCAGGGTGTCGCCCGGCTTGATCCGCCTGCGCTGCTCGGCGCGCTTGATCATGTAGAGCGCTGGCCGGTCTTTCACCGATCCTGCCGGGTTGTTGCCCTCCAGCTTCGCCAGCACTACGTTGCGGGTCCTGCCCGGCAGGCGCTTGAGCCGCACCAAGGGCGTGTTGCCGACGAAGTCTTCGATGCTCGGGTAGCGGACGCTTTTGCCCGCGGTTGCCTCGTTCATTCAATCCACGCTTCGGTTGGAATCGCCCCGGGGATTATCCCATCCACCGGCCCGTCAGGGCGAGCCTTGGAGCAGAGCCTTCACGTAGCGGCTGACGCCCTCCTCCACCGTGAGGAACGGCTTTTGATAGCCGGCCCGGCGCAGGGCGCTCACGTCCGCCTGGGTATAGCTCTGATACCTGCCCTCCAGGGCCTCGGGAAACGGCACGTACTGGATGATGCCCTGATCCCGCAACGCCGCCAGGGTAAGGGGCGGCAAGCCTTCGGCCGCCCGACAGGCGTTGACGGTAGCGAGCGCCACGTCGTTGAACGTCTGGGAGACCCCGGTGCCCACGTTGAAGATGCCGGAGATCTCCCCGGTCTCGAGAAAATACATGACCACCTGGACCACGTCCTCCACCGAGACGAAGTCCCGCCGCTGCTCGCCGTCGTCGTAGCCTCCGGAGCCCTGGAACAGGCGCACCCGTCCCTCGCGCCGGTACTGATGAAACAGGTGGTGGGCCACGGAGGCCATGCGGCCCTTGTGGGACTCCCGCGGCCCGTATACGTTGAAGTAGCGCAGGCCCACGATCGGCCCGGTCGCCTCCGGCAGCCGGCGGCGCACCACCTGGTCGAACAGGAACTTGGAGTAGCCGTAGACGTTGAGCGGCGCCTCGAACTCCCGCGCCTCCTTGAACACGGTGCCCGCGCCGTAGACCGCCGCCGACGAGGCGTACAGGAGCGGCACGCTCTCGTTCTGGCAGAACTCCAGGAGCGCCAGGGAATAGCGGTAGTTGTTCTCCATCATGTAGCGGCCATCCGTCTCCATGGTGTCGGAGCAGGCCCCCTGGTGCAGCACCGCCGCCACCGTGCCCTCGAACTCGCCCTGCCGGAGCCGCTCCAGGAACTCCTCCTTGTCCAGGTAATCGGCGATCTCGCAGTCCGTTAGGTTGCGGAACTTGTCCGCCCGCTTGAGATTGTCCACGGCGAGGATGTGGGTCTCGCCCCGCTCGTTGAGCGCCTTGACCAGGTTGGAGCCGATAAAACCGGCTGCGCCAGTGACTACGTAATAAAGGGAAGCCATGCCTTTCCCAATCCCTTCTCAGAGTTCGTCTTCGCCCGGCTCGAATAGCTCGTCGGGCTTCACCACCGCCGTTCCCAGCTTCCCTACCACGATGCCGGCCGCCCGATTGGCAATGCGCACCGCGGTGGGAAGATCGGCCCCCGCCGCCAGCATCACCCCTAGGGTGCCGATGACCGTGTCGCCAGCCCCAGACACGTCGAATACCTCCTTGGCGTCCGCCGGCTCGTGCAGCACGTCCCCTTGGCGGTAGAGGGTCATGCCTTCCTCGCTGCGGGTGACAAGCAGCGCCGTGAGCTCGAGCTCCTGGCGCAGGCGCTGGGCTTTCTCGGTGAGCTCTTGCTCGCTCTTCCAGCTTCCCGCCACCGCCCGGAACTCGCTGCGGTTGGGGGTAAGAAGCGTCGCTCCCCGGTAGCGGTTGTAGTCGTCCCCCTTCGGATCCACCAGCACCGGTTTGCCGTTGGCCGTGGAGAGCGCGATCATCTGCTCGATGTGGGCAAGCCCCCCTTTGCCGTAGTCGGAGAGTACCACCACGTCCGCCTGAGGCAGCAGGCGCTTGAAGTCTTCCAGCTTGGAGGCGAGCACCTCGTGGGACGGCGGGGTCTCGAAATCGATGCGCAGGAGCTGCTGGTGGCGGGCGATGGCGCGCAGCTTGATAGTGGTGGTGAGCTGGGGATCCCGGTGCAGCACCGCCTGCACCGACTCCCTGGCCAGCAGCCGCTCCAGGGCCGCGCCCGCCTCGTCGTCCCCCACCACCGAGAGCAGCCACACCTGGGCCCCCAGGGCCGCCGCGTTGCGGGCCACGTTGGCCGCTCCGCCGGGCCGTTCCTCGACCCGCTCGATCTTGATCACGGGCACCGGGGCTTCCGGAGAAATGCGGCTCACTTCGCCGAACCAGTAGCGGTCCAGCATGACGTCGCCCACCACCAGCACGCGGGCCGCGCGCAAGTTTCGCATCGGGGGAACGGAGAAGGCAGCCACCAGACGCACGCTCCTGTCAGTCGTGGATCTCACGATGGACGGCCTCCAGGGCCGCCCGGGGATCGGGGGCGCGGGTAATGGGCCGTCCGATGACCAGATAATCGGCGCCGGCCGCCAGCGCCTCCCGGGGCGCGGCCACCCGCTGCTGGTCATCGCTGGCAGGACCCGAAGGCCGCACCCCGGGCGTGACCAGGCGAAAATCCGGACCCAGGGCGGCGCGCAGGCGCGCCGCCTCCAGGGGCGAGCACACCACCCCGTCCAGGCCACAGGCCTGGGCGAGGCGCGCGAGCCTGAGCGCCGCTTCCTCCAGCGGCCCCCCGATGCCCACCTCTTCCAGGTCCGAAGGGACGAGGCTCGTGAGTACCGTCACGGCTACCAACCGCGGGCGGGGGCTGAGGCCCTCCAGGGTCTCGGCCGCCGCGGCCAGCATGGCCCGCCCGCCCAGGGCGTGGACGGTGAGCATCCAGGCGCCCAGTCGGGCGGCCGCCCGGCAGGCTCGGGCCACGGTGTGGGGAATATCGTGGAATTTGAGGTCCAGGAACACGTCGAACCCGCTTCCCGCGAGCTCCCGAACCAGCCGCGGCCCTTCGGCCACGAACAGCTCCTTACCCACCTTTACGCGGCACAGCCGCGGATCCAGCACCCGGGCGAGCTCCAGGGCCTCTTGACGGGAGCCCACGTCCAGGGCCACTACGATGCGCGGACCGTCGTTCAATGGGTGAGCTCCTTCTCTTCCGTGCGCAGGGGCGAGTACGTCTCCCAGCCCCCGCAGGCGGGGCAGCGCCAGTAGTATTGGCGGGCGCGGAAACCGCAGGCCGAGCACCGGTACATGGCCAGGCTGCGGGTGTGGTTCTGGACCAGGCTTTTGATCAGTTCCAGGTCCGGGCGGCGCGCGGGCGGGGTCTCCAGGAGCTGAGCTTCCAGCAGCCGGTCGAGCCCGAGGAGGGTGGGATGGCGGCGCAGCTCCTCCCGCACCAGCCGGTAGGCCGCCTCGGTGCCCTGCAGCTCCAAGGTCCCCCGGAACACCGCGTCCAGGAGGTCCACCGAAGGCTGCAAGGCCAGGTAACTGCGCAGCAACTGCAGTCCCTCCTCCGGTTTGCCCAGTTGGCGGTACGCCTCCATCAGTCGCTCGGCCACCAGGGCAAAATAGGCGGGATTCTGGGTCTCGATCCTCTTCCACGCCGCGATGGCCTCCGCCGGGTTGCCCTGCTGCATTTCTAGCTCCCCGAGCAGGAGATTGGCGCGCACGCACTTGCGATTCACCTGGAGCGCCTCCTGCAGCCGCTCCCGCGCTTCCTGCGGGCGCGAATGGGTCATGGCGGCGGCCGCCTGCTCGCAGTAGTAATTGGCGATGTCCTTGGCGCTCGACTGGCCCGTGATGGCGTCCATGCGCCGGGAGGTGGCGATGGCCTTGTCCCAATCCTTTTCGGTCTCGTAGATCTCGAGGAGCTGCTTGAGGGCCGCCTGCTCATGCCGCGTCCCTTCGAGCTGGTGCAGCAGTTCCTCGGCCCGGTCCAGGAGCCCCGCCTTGAAGTAGTCCTGGGCCAGCTCGTAGAGGGCGTCCTCGCGGAACTCCCGGGGCAGGTCCTCGCGCTCCACCAGGTTCTGGTGCATGCGGATCGCCCGCTCTACCTCGCCCCGGCGGCGAAAGAGGCTCCCCAGAGCGAAGTGCAGCTCGATGGTCTCCGGGTCCACCTTCACCACCTCGATGAAGGCCTCGATCGCCTTGTCCGGCTGCTCGTTGAGCAGGAAATTGAGCCCCTTGAAATAGGACGAGGGAACGCGCCGGGATTCGGACAAAAGCTGGTTGATGTCCACCCGGGCCGCCATCCACCCCAGGGCGAAGAACAGGGGCAGGGCCAGAAACCACCAGTATTCGAACTCCATGGCGCTCGGCAGAGGCGGTGCGATCGGACGCCCGCGCAGTATCCGGGCTAGGCCCGGGGGTCTGGGGGCGACTGGGCCTGGAGGGCCTGGGCCCTGCGCCGGCGGCGCCGCCCCAGCTCGCCGATGAAACCGGCCAGGATGCCCACCACCAGCCCGGCCAGGAAGAACGCGAAGATCACCAGAGCGAGGGGGGCCTGCCACTCCATGCCCAGGTAGTAGCGGACCGTCACCGGGTCCATGTTCTTCAGGGCGAAGGTGAGCAGCAGAAGAAACAGGACGATGCGAACGATCCAGGAGAGAATGCGCATAGGCGAATCGCCGGCGGAAGAATCCTCATGGCGCTGGAATGCCCCGGCGGCGCACCGGGCATCGGAACGCGCCGCGCCGACCGCTCATGGGCGCCGGCAGGCCCCGGGCCGCCCTGGGCCGGCGCCATGGGCTCAGGACGACGACGGTTTCTTGCTGTTATAGTCCACCCGCTCCCGCAGTTCCTTGCCGGCCTTGAAGTGGGGTACGTACTTCTCCGGCACCTCCACCTTCTCTCCGGACTTGGGGTTGCGCCCGATGCGTGGCGGGCGGTAGTTCAGGCCGAAGCTGCCGAACCCCCGGATCTCGATGCGCTCGCCCTTGGCGAGGCTGGAAGCCATCGCGTCCAGGATCATTTTCACCGCCAGCTCCGCGTCTTTCGCTACCAACTGGGGATGGCGCGCCGCCAGCCGCGCGATCAGTTCCGACTTGGTCATGGTCAGGCCCTTATTCTTCGGTGTTCTTCCCGTCCAGCTTGGCCTTGAGCAGCGCTCCCAGGTTGGTAGTGCCCGCACCGGAGGCGCTTTCGGCCGCCATCTTCTGCAGCGCCTCGTTCTGCTCGGCCAGATCCTTGGCCTTGATGGACAGGTTGATGGTGCGGTTCTTGCGATCCACGTTGATGATCATCGCCTCGACGGCGTCGCCCTCCTTCAGGCGCGTGCGGATATCCTCGACCCGGTCCCGGGACACTTCCGACGCCCGCAGGTAGCCTTCCACGTCGTTGTCGAGCTGGATCACGGCGCCCTTGGCGTCGATGGACTTGACGGTGCCGGAGACGATGGAGTTCTTGTCGTGCTTGGCCACGTAGGCCGTGAAGGGGTCGCCCTCGAGCTGCTTGATGCCCAGGGAGATGCGCTCCCGCTCCACGTCGATGGCGAGCACCACGGCTTCCACCTCGTCGCCTTTCTTGTACTGGCGCACCGCCTCCTCCCCAGGAGCGCTCCAGGACAGGTCGGACAGATGCACCAGGCCGTCGATGCCGCCCGGAAGCCCGATGAAGATGCCGAAGTCGGTGATGGACTTGATCTGCCCTTTCACCCGGTCGCCTTTCTTGAAGTTCATGGCGAATTCTTCCCACGGGTTGGGCATGCACTGCTTCATCCCCAGGGAGATGCGCCGGCGCTCCTCGTCGATCTCCAGGATCATGACCTCCACCTCGTCGCCCACCTGCACCACCTTGGACGGGTGGATGTTCTTGTTGGTCCAGTCCATCTCGGAGACGTGCACCAGCCCCTCGATGCCTTCCTCGATCTCGACGAAGGCGCCGTAGTCGGTGATGTTGGTGACCTTGCCGAAGAGGCGTGTGCCCTGGGGATAGCGGCGGGAGATGCCGACCCAGGGATCCTCGCCCAGTTGCTTGAGGCCCAGGGAGACCCGGTTCTTCTCCTGGTCGAACTTGAGCACCTTGGCGGTGACCTCGTCGCCCACCGAAAGCACCTCGGAAGGATGCTTCACCCGGCGCCACGCCAGGTCGGTGATGTGCAGCAGGCCGTCGATGCCGCCCAGGTCCACGAACGCGCCGTAGTCGGTGATGTTCTTGACGATGCCCTTCACCACCGCCCCCTCCTTCAGGCTCTCCAGCAGGGCCTGGCGCTCGGCGCCCAGAGTCTGCTCCAGCACCGCCCGGCGCGACACCACCACGTTGTTGCGCTTGCGGTCAAGCTTGATGACCTTGAACTCCAGCTCCTTGCCCTCGAGGGGGGAGGTGTCCTTCATCGGCCGGATGTCCACCAGGGACCCAGGAAGGAAGGCGCGGATGCCGTTGATCATGACGGTGAGGCCGCCCTTCACCTTGCCGGCCACCACCCCCTTGACCAGCTCGCCTTTTTCCATCGCCCGCTCCAGGTCGTGCCAGGCGGCCAGGCGCTTGGCCCGCTCCCGGGAAAGCCGCGTTTCGCCGTAGCCGTCTTCCAGCGCTTCGATGGCCACGCTCACGAAATCGCCCGGCTTGACCTCGATCTCGCCCCGGTCGTTGCGGAACTCGTCGATGGGAATGAGGCTTTCCGACTTGAGCCCTGCATTGACCACCACGTAATTGGGATCGACCCGCACGACTTCCGCGGTAATCACCTCGCCCACGCGCATCTCCTTGCGCGCCAGGCTTTCCTCGAACAGGGCCGCGAAAGTCTCACCGGTCTGGGATGCAGGGGAAACGTTAGCCATCATCAAAAGAGTCCGATAAAAAACCCGCCCTTTTGCTCAAGCGGGATAAGTTGATAAACAGTCACTTGCGTTCCGCGCCGGCGGCTCATGAGATGCCGGGCCGGCAAAGAATTCCGGTGACAACCCTATCGAGCGTCTTCAAAATGCTCGAGGACGCTCGGCCTCCTCCCGTCCACCCTCTCCCGGGAGAGGAAGAACAACGATAAATGATTCGTCAACCAATTCGTCAACCATTTACCGGAGGCGTTCAACACGGCGCCAGGGACCGATAGCGCTCCACCACCGCCCGCACGATCTCGTCGACGGTGAGCGAGGTGGTATCGATCAGGACTGCGTCCTCGGCCTGTCTCAAGGGCGCCACGGCCCGTTCGCGGTCCCGGCGGTCGCGCTCGGCGATCTCCCTAACGAGGTCGCTCATGCTAACACGCATTCCTTTGTCCATCAACTGCTTATAACGGCGCCGGGCCCGTTCCTCGGCGCTGGCGGTGAGAAAGATCTTGAGCCGCGCGTCGGGAAAGACCTGGGTGCCCATGTCCCGCCCTTCGGCCACCAGCCCCGGCGGCTGCCGGAAGGCCCGCTGCCGCGCGAGGAGGGCGGAGCGCACCGGTGCCAGGGCGGCCACCCGGGAGGCGGCCTGGGACACCTCTTCGCTGCGGATCGCGTCGGTCACCCGCTCCCCTTCCAGGATCACCTGGTCGCCGTCGAAGGTGGCCTCGAGCCCCTGGGCCAAGGCCGCCAGCGCCTGCGGGTCGGAAAGCCCGATGCCCTGGCGCCGGGCGGCCAGGGCCACCAGGCGGTAGAGGGCGCCACTATCCAGGTAATGGAACCCGAGGGCCCGGGCCACCCCCTGGGCAATGGTTCCCTTGCCCGAGGCGGAAGGGCCGTCGATGGCGATCACCGGTGGGCTTTCTTCAACACCCCTGTCCGTCACGTCTCACCCCGAGGCCGCCCCTACCCCTTATGCTCTTCGATGTCCAGGCCCACGCTGCGGGCCGCGGGAACGAACCCCGGAAACGAGGTGGCCACGTTGGCGCAATCCAGGATCTCGATGGGCCCGCCGGCCCGCAGGGCCGCCACGGCGAAGGCCATGGCCACCCGGTGGTCGCCGTGGCTGTCCACCACTCCGCCCCCGTAGGCGCCGCCCCGGATGCGCATGCCGTCGGGCATCGGCTGTGCATCCACCCCCAGGCGGCGCAGCCCCTCGGCCATCACGGCGATGCGGTCGCTTTCCTTCACCCGCAGCTCTTCGGCGCCGGTCACCAGGGTCTCGCCCTCCGCGCAGGCCGCGGCGACGAACAGCACCGGGAACTCGTCGATGGCGAGGGGCACCAGCTCGGGCGGCACCTCGATGCCCTTAAGCGGCGCGTGCCGCACCCGCAGATCGGCCACCGGCTCTCCCCCCACCTCCCGCGGGTTCACGAAGGTGATGTTGGCGCCCATGCGCCTCAAGATTTCCAGCACGCCGGTGCGGGAAGGATTGACCCCCACGTGGGTAAGGGTTAGATCGGACCCCGGCGCGATGCTTCCCGCCACCAAGAAAAAGGCGGCGGAGGAGATGTCCGCGGGCACCTCGATCTCGCAGGCGGTGAGCTTGCCGCCCCCTTCCACGCACACGGTGGAACCGGAGGAGAGAACCGGATAGCCGAAGGCGCGCAGCATCCGTTCGGTATGGTCCCGGGTGGGGGCCGGCTCGGTCACGCAGGTGCGCCCGCTGGCGTAGAGGCCCGCCAGCAAGAGGGCGGACTTCACCTGGGCGCTCGCCACTCGCAGGGTGTGCTCCACGCCCTTGAGCCGGGTGGTGCCGTAGACCGTGAGGGGCGGCCGGCCCTCGGGAGCCGTTTCGATGCGTGCCCCCATGCGCGCCAGGGGCTCGGTCACGCGCCGCATGGGTCGCCGCCGCAGAGATGCGTCCCCGGTGAGCACGGAGGTAAACGGCTGCCCCGCCAGCAGCCCCGCCAGCAGCCGCATGGAGGTGCCGGAGTTGCCGCAGTCCAGCTCCCGGACCGGCGCCCGCAGCCCCCGCGGGCCCACGCCATGCACCATGACGCGGCCTTGCGCCGGGCCCTCGATGGGCACGCCCAGGGCCCGGAAGATATTCATGGTGGCCAGGGCGTCCTCGCCTTCCAGGAAGCCCGTGATCCGGGTCGTGCCCTCGGCGATGGAGCCCAGCATGATGGCCCGGTGGGAAATCGATTTGTCCCCGGGGACCCGCAGCCGGCCGCGCACCGCACCGCCGGGGTTGACGCGATAGAGGGTGCTCATGCTTCCTCGTCCAGTCGTTGGCGCGCCTCACGGGCCCGGGTGAAGAGCCGCTCGAGACCTTCCCCGTCCCCTTGGGCCAGCCGGCCGCGCACCTCATCAAGCCTGGACCGGTAGGCGTCGATCAGCTCGAGCAAGGTCGCCCGGTTGGCGAGGCACACGTCCCGCCACATCTCCGGGGAGCTGGCGGCGATGCGGGTCACGTCCCGGAAGCCGGGGCCGGCGAAGCGCAACAGGGTCTCGGCCTCGGGCTCGCCCGCGATGAGATCCATCAGGGCGAAGGCGAGCAGATGGGGGAGATGGCTCACGGCCGCCAGGATCCGGTCGTGCCGCTCCGGGGCCATTTCCACCACCCGCGCCCCGCACGCTTCCCACAGGGCGCGGACCGTGTCCCGGGCCTGGGGATCGGTTTCCGGCAGGGGCGTGAGCACCACGGTGCGGTCCCGGTAGAGGGCCGCGGTGGCCGCGCCCGCGCCGCTTTTCTCCGCGCCCGCGATGGGATGGGCAGGAACGAAGCGGGGCAGGTGATGGCCGAGAAGTTTCCGGGTGATCGCCACCACGTCCTGCTTGGTGCTGCCCGCGTCGGTCACCAGGGTGCGGCCGTCGAGCCCCGCCGCGAGCCGGGCTATCAGGCGCGCGTTCTGGCCCACCGGTGCCGCCAGCAGTACCAGGTCGGCTCCGGGCAGCGCCGTCTCCAGGGATCCGGCCGTTTCGTCCACCACGCCTGCAGCCAGGGCCCGCTCCAGGTTGGCGCTGCTGCGTCCCACGCCTACCACCCGCTCCACCCGGCCCGCCGCCTTCAGCGCCAGGGCGAAGGAGCCGCCGATCAGGCCCACGCCCGCCACCACCAGCTTCTTGAGCCGGACGTCCCTCACCCGGCCAGCACCTCCCGCAAGGCGGCGAGGAAGCGGGCGTTCTCCGACTCCAGGCCTACGCTCACCCGCAGGTGTTCGGGCAGGCCGTAGCTCGCCACCGGCCGCACGATCACCCCCTTGCGCAGGAGCGCCTGGAACACGCCGTTCGCGTCCCCCACCCGGAAGCAGACGAAGTTGCCGTAGGACGGGATGAAGGAAAGCTCAAGCTCCATCAGCCCCGCGGTGATCTGGATCATTCCCGCCCGGTTGAGAGCCACGCTCTTGGCCACAAATTCTGTGTCTTCGAGCGCTGCGGTGGCGGCGACCTGGCCTAGGGTGTTCACGTTGAACGGCTGGCGCACCCGGTTCATGAGGTCGGCGATACGCGGCGGCGCCAAGGCGTAGCCCACCCGCAAGGCCGCCAGCCCGTAGGCCTTGGAGAAGGTGCGGGTCACCACCAAGTTGGAGAACTCCCCGATCCAGGTCTCGCTGCGGCTCTTCATTTCCTGGGACAGGTACTCGTAATAGGCCTCGTCCAGCACTACCACCACCGTGGGCGGGACGCGGCGCAGGAAGGCCAGGAGCTGGGCCGGGCTCACCATCGTCCCCGTGGGGTTGTTGGGATTGGCGATGAAGACCAGGCGGGTATGCTCCTCGATCGCGTCCAGCATGGCCTCCAGGTCGTGCCCGTAGTCCCGCGCCGGCACCTCGATTCCCTGGGCGCCGATGGCCTGCACCGCCAGGGGGTACACGGCGAAGGCGTGCCGGGAATAGACGGCGGAGAGGCCCGGGGTCAGGAACGCCCGGGCCACCAGCTCCAGCACGTCGTTGGAGCCGTTACCCAGCACCACCTGATCCATGTTGACCCCCAGCTTGCGGCACAGGGCCGCCTTCAGCTCGAAGCCGTTACCGTCGGGATAGCGGGAGAGCTCCGGTAGTGCCTCCCGCACGGCTGCCAGGGCCCGGGGGCTGGGCCCCAGAGGGTTTTCGTTGGAAGCGAGCTTGACCACCTCCCTCAAGCCCAACTCCCGCTCCAGCTCGGAGATGGGCTTGCCCGGCTGGTACGGCGCGATGGCGCGCACATACCCGGGCGAGAGCTCACATACGTCCACCGTCAGTCCTTGGCGCACGGGTACGACCCGAGGATCTTGAAGAGGGAGGCCTTCTCCCGCACCTCAGTGAGGGCCGCCGCCACCGGAGAATCCTCCCGATGGCCCTTGATGTCCACGTAAAACACGTACTCCCACAGCCCGGTGCGCGAAGGCCGGGATTCGAGCCGGGTGAGGTCGATCCGGCGGCGGGCGAAGGGCTCCAGCAGGTCGCGCATGGCTCCTGGGCGGTTGGTGGTGGAAATGACCAGGGAGGTCTTGTCGGCGCCCGAGGGGCCCGCATCCTCGGGGCCGATCACCAGGAAGCGGGTGGTGTTGCGCGGGTCGTCCTCGATGTTCTCCGCGAACACCTTGAGCCCGAAGCGGCCGGCGGCGCGCCGGCTGGCGATGGCCGCCGCCCCCGGCTCCTGGGCCGCCAGGCGGGCCGCCTCCCCGTTGCTCGGTGCCGTCACCCGCTCGGCGTGGGAGAGGTTAGCCGCGAGCCACTGCTGGCACTGGGCGAAGGACTGGGGATGGGAGTAGACCCGTTTCACCTGAGCCAAGCTTTCCCCGTTGAACAGCAGGGCCTGGTGGACCTGCAGCATGATTTCCCCGCACACCTTGAGGGGCGTCTGCAGCAGCAGATCCAGGGTGCGGCCCACGGCGCCTTCGGTGGAGTTCTCCACCGGCACCACCCCGTAGTGGGCGCGCTGGGATTCCACCGCCCGGAACACCTCGTCGATGGAGGCGCAGGGAGTCCCCGCCGCGGCACTGCCGAAACGCTTGATCGCCGACTCTTCGGAGAAGGTGCCCTCCGGCCCCAGGTAGGCCACGGTGATCGGCTCCTCCAGCGCCCGGCAGGCGGAGATGATCTCCACGAACAGCCGCTCCACCGCCTCCGCTGGCAACGGCCCCCCGTTCAATCGCTTGAGCCGCTTAAGCACCTGGGCCTCCCGCTCCGGCCGGTAGACGTTCCCGTTCTTGAGGCCGCCGATCTGCCGCGCCAGCTCGGCGCGCTGGTTGAGCAGCTTCAGCAGCTCGGCGTCCAACGCGTCGATGCGGCTGCGCAACTCGTCAATCGGCTCGCTCATGGCCGTCTCCGGAGGGGAGATAGCGCACCGCCAGCACGCCCGGAATCGCGGCGATCTCCTCGATCACCCGGGGTGGCGGCGGGCTGTCCAGATCCACCAGGGTGTAGGCGGCCGCACCCCGGGACTTGTTCAGCATGTTGTGGATGTTGAGCCCGGCCCTGGCCATGGCGGTGGAGATCTGGCCCACCATGTTGGGCACGTTCATGTTGGCCACCCCAATACGATAGGGGGATTCCCGGGCCATCACCACCGTCGGGAAGTTGACCGAGTTCACGATGTTGCCGTTTTCCAGGTAGTCCATGACCTGATCCACCACCATCACGGCGCAGTTGTCCTCCGCCTCCTGGGTGGAGGCGCCCAGGTGAGGCAGGGCGATCACGGCGGGGTGATGCACCAGGCCGGGATGGGGGAAATCGGTCACGTAATACTTGATGCGGTGCTCGGAGAGGCCGGCCAGGACGGCCTCCACGTCCACCACCCCGTCGCGGGCGAAGTTGAGCAGGATCGCTCCCGGCTTCATCTTGTGCACCAGCTTGTGATCCACCAGGTGGCGCGTCATGTCGAGCAGGGGCACGTGGACGGTCACGAAGTCGGCTGCCCGCACCAGCTCTTCCAGGGTGTGGGCCTTGCGTACCTGGGAGGGCAGGCTCCAGGCCGCCTCCACGGTGATTTCCGGATCGTAGCCCACCACCTTCATTCCCAGCTTGATCCCGGCGTCGGCCACCAGGCTGCCGATCGCCCCCAGGCCGATGACGCCTAGAGTCCTGCCCGGCAGCTCGAAGCCGGCGAACTGCTTCTTACCCTCCTCGATCAGGCGGTGCAGGGTCGTCTCGTCCCCCATGAGGCCTTCGGTGAAGCGGATCGCCGGCACCAGGTTGCGAGCGGCCATCAGCATGCCCGCCACCACCAGCTCCTTCACCGCGTTGGCGTTGGCCCCCGGAGTGTTGAACACCGGCACGCCCCGCTCGGTCATGCGCTCCACGGGGATGTTGTTGGTGCCCGCCCCGGCGCGCCCGATGGCTTTCACGCTCGCCGGTATCTCCATCTTGAGCATGTTGTGGGAGCGCACTAGGATGGCGTCCGGCTCCGGGACGTGGGGGCCCACCGTGTAGCGCGCTCCAGGAAAGCGCTTAAGGCCCTGGGGCGAGATGTTGTTGAGCGTCAGGATGTGATAGCGTTCGGCCATGCTTCGAGCTCAGCCGTGTTTCACCGCGAACTCGCGCATGAACTCCACCAGCCGCCGCACCCCCTCGATGGGCATGGCATTGTAGATCGACGCCCGCATGCCCCCCACCGAGCGGTGCCCCTTGAGCTGGACCAGGCCGCGCTCCTTCGCCTGCCGCAGGAATTCTTCGTCGAGGGCCGGATTCCTGAGAGTGAAGGGGACATTCATGCGGGAACGGTCCGCCTTCGCCACCGGAGAAGCGTAGAAGTCGCTCGAGTCCAGGAAATCGTAGAGCAGGCGGGCCTTCTCCGCGTTGATCCGCTCCATGGCCGCGAGCCCGCCCTTGTCCTTGATCCACTCGAACACGAGCCCGGCGATGTAGATGGCGAAGGTGGGCGGCGTGTTAAGCATGGACTCGTTCTCCGCCTGCACCTTGTAGTCGAAAATGCTGGGAGTGGCGGTCAGCGCCGACCCGATCAGGTCCTCCCGCACGATGACGATGGCGAGCCCCGCCGGGCCGATGTTCTTCTGCGCGCCGGCGTAGATCAGGCCGAAGCGGGTCACGTCCATCGGCCGGGACAGGATATGGGATGAGGCGTCCGTCACCAGGGGCACGTCGCCCGTGTCGGGAATCCAGTGGTATTCCACGCCGCCGATGGTCTCGTTGGACGTGATGTGCACGTAGGCCGCGTCGGAAGAGAGCCTCCAGCGGTCCCGGGGCGGCACGTAGCTGAAGTTGCGGTCCTCGGCGCTGGCGGCCACGTGCACCTCGCAGTATTTCCTCGCCTCGGCCATCGCCCGCTTGGCCCAGTGGCCGGTGTTCACGTAATCGGCCTTGCGCTTCCCCCGCAGGAGATTCATCGGCACCGCGGCGAACTGGGCCGTCGCCCCCCCCTGCAGGAACAGGACCTTGTAGTGGGCGGGAATGGCCATAAGCTCCCGCAGGTCGGCTTCGGCCTTTCGCGCGATGGAAACGAACTCCTTGCCGCGGTGGCTCATCTCCATCACCGACATGCCGCTCGCGTGCCAGTCGAGCAGCTCGTCCCGCGCCCGGGCGAGCACTTCTTCCGGCAGCACCGCCGGCCCCGCGCTGAAATTGTAGACGCGTCCCATTTACCGCTCTTCTCCTTCGCCCGGCGTGCTCACCCTGGCCTCCCCGGCGGCTTCTCCCTCCGCCTCCGACTCCACCACCTTGCCAAGCCCCGCCAGCTTCTCGGAGGCGTCCAGGTCGATGAGCCGCACCCCCTGGGTAGCGCGCCCCATCTCGCTGATTTCCGCTACCCGGGTGCGGATCAGCACGCCTCCCGTGGTGATCAGCATCACCTCGTCCTCCGGCGCAACCAGGGTGGCGGCCACCACGTTGCCGTTGCGGGCGGTGGTCTGGATGGCGATCACCCCCTGGCCGCCCCGGCCATGGCGCGGGTACTCGGCCAAGGGCGTACGCTTGCCGTAGCCGTTTTCCGTGGCGGTAAGCACTTGCCGCTCCTCCCCGTCCGCCACCACCAGGGAAATCACCTGCTGCCCCGGCTCCAGCCGCATGCCGCGCACGCCCCGCGCGAGCCGGCCCATGGGCCGCACGTCTTCCTCGGAAAAGCGCACCGCCTTGCCCGCGTCGGAGAACAGCATCACGTCCTGGTGGCCGCTGGTGAGCTCGGCGCCGATCAGGAAGTCGCCCTCGGTGAGCTCCACCGCGATGATACCGGAGGGGCGGGGCCGGGAAAATTCGGAGAGGGGCGTCTTCTTCACCGTCCCCTGGGCGGTGGCCATGAAGACGTAATGCTGGTCGTCGAACTCCTTCACCGGCAGCACGGCGGTGATCTTCTCCTCCGGTTGCAGGGGCACCAGGTTCACGATGGGCTTGCCCCGGGACAGGCGCGCCCCCTGGGGCACCTCGTAGACCTTGAGCCAGTAGAGCCTGCCCCGGTTGGAGAAGCACAGGATGTAGTCATGGGTATGGGCGATGAAGAGGTGATCGATGAAATCGTCCTCCCGCGTGCCCGCCGCCTGCTTGCCCCGGCCGCCGCGCCGCTGGGCCCGGTAGTCGGCCACGGGCTGGCACTTGATGTAGCCCGCGTGGGACAGGGTCACCACCACGTCCTCGGGCGTGATCAGGTCTTCCAGGGACAGCTCCTGGGCCCGGGTGACGATCTCGCTGCGGCGCTCGTCGCCGTACTGCTCCTTCACGGCCCGCAGCTCGTCGGCGACGATGGCGTCCACCCGCTCGGGGCGCGCCAGCACGTCCAGGAGGTCGGTGATGGCGTCCATCACTTGCCGGTACTCGGCCACGATCTTGTCCCGCTCCAGCCCGGTCAGGCGCTGCAGTTGCATCTCCAGGATGCGCTGAGCCTGGACATCCGAGAGCCGGTAGCCCTGGGCGGACAGGCCGAATTCCGGCGCCAGGCCCTCGGGGCGGGCCGCCTCGGCGTCGACCCGCGCCAGCATCTCCTCCACCAGCGCGGAGCGCCAGATGCGCTCCATCAGCCGCTCTCTGGCCGCCGCCGGCGAGGGGGCCTCCTTGATCAAGGCGATGATCTCGTCCACGTTGGACAGGGCCACCGCCAGGCCTTCCAGGATGTGGCCCCGTTCCCGGGCCTTGCGCAGCTCGTACACCGTGCGCCGCGTCACCACCTCCCGGCGGTGGCGCAGGAACGCTTCCAGCAGCTCCTTCAGGTTGAGCAGCCGCGGCTGGTTGTCCACCAGGGCCACCATGTTCATGCTGAAGGTGTCCTGCATCGGGGTTTCTTTGTACAGGTTGTTCAGGACCACTTCCGGCATTTCGCCGCGCTTGAGCTCGATCACCACCCGCATGCCCGACTTGTCCGACTCGTCCCGCAGGTCGGCGATGCCCTCCAGCTTCTTTTCCCGCACCAGCTCGCCGATGCGCACCAGCAGGTTCGCCTTGTTCACCTGATAAGGCAGCTCGTCGATGACGATGGCCTGGCGGTCCCCCTTCTCCAGGTCCTCCACGTGGGTGCGGGCGCGGATCACCACCCGGCCGCGCCCGCTGCGGTAGCCCTCCCGCACGCCCTCCAGGCCGTAAATGATTCCCCGGGTGGGAAAATCCGGCGCCGGGACGATCTCCATCAGCTCGTCGATGGTCATTCCCGGCCGCGCGAGAAGCGCAAGGCAGGCGTCCACCACTTCCCGCAGGTTGTGGGGCGGCACGTTGGTGGCCATGCCTACCGCGATGCCCGAGGACCCATTGATCAACAGATTGGGCACCCGGGTGGGCAGGCAGACGGGCTCCCGCTCCTTCTCGTCGTAGTTGGGCTGGAAATCCACCGTCTCCTTGTCGATGTCGGCCATCAGCTCGGAGGCGATGCGGGACAGCCGGCACTCGGTGTAGCGCATGGCCGCCGGGTTGTCCCCATCCACCGAGCCGAAGTTGCCCTGGCCGTCGATCAAGGGATAGCGCATGGAGAAGTCTTGGGCCATGCGCACCAGGGTGTCATAGATGGCGGCGTCGCCGTGAGGGTGGTATTTCCCCATCACGTCGCCCACCACCCGGGCGCATTTCACGTACGGCCGGTTCCAGACGATGTTGGCCTCGTGCATCGCGTACAGGATGCGCCGGTGCACGGGCTTTAAGCCGTCCCTCACGTCGGGAAGCGCCCGGCCCACGATCACGCTCATGGCGTAATCCAAGTAAGAGCGGCGCATTTCCTCTTCGAGGCTGACGGGAACGGTTTCTTTAGCGAATGAATCCATATGGCCGAAACGGCTCACATAACGGGAAACAGGCCCGGCGCTTGCACCCTGCACGGCATGGCGCAAACATTCAATTCAAAAAAACGAAAATTTTATCATGGACAACCTGGCACGGACTATCCGCGGTTCCTGATTCCAGGCGCCAGGAGCGCGCGCAAGGGGTTGACATAACAAAGATTTTAACCGGATAATGCTTTCACGCCCTAGCGCGGATCGACCTCGTTCAACAGAGGTTTTGCGTTAACTCGAGGCGCAAAGGGAGTCCCGGAGCATTCGTGAACACCTCCCCGCCGGGGCTCGTATTGCTTTTTTTTTGGAACGAACAAGAAAGGTGCAAGCATGAAAACTTACTCCCCGAAGCATCTGATGTTGGGCCTGACGGCTGCCGCCGTTCTCGCATCGGGCCCGGTGCTCGCCGCCGCGGACAAGTCCGGCTACTGGGTGGATTCCCGCGGCACGGTCACCAAGAACAGCTACGGACAGTGCTGGCGCGCCGGCTACTGGACCCCGGCGATGGCCATCGAGGAGTGCGATCCGGACCTGGTGAAGAAGGCCGAGCCGCCCGCGCCGCCACCCGCGCCCGCCCCGGTCGCCCCGGCGCCGGCGCCCTCGCCGGCGCCTGCCCCGGCCCCCGCGCCGGCTCCCGTGATGATGCCGGAGAAGGTCACCTTCGCGGCCGACGTGCTGTTCGATTTCGACAAGGCGGAGCTGCGGCCGGAGGGCAAGCAAGCCCTGGACAACTTCGTGCAGAAGCTGGAAGGGGTGGAGTACGAAGTCATCGTGACCGTGGGCCACGCCGACCGCATCGGCCCCGAGGCCTACAACAAGAAGCTTTCCCTGCGCCGGGCCGAATCGGTGAAGGCCTACCTGGTGTCCAAGGGCATCCCGGCCAACAAGGTGTACACTGACGGCAAGGGCGAATCCGATCCCGTCACCAAGCCCGAGGACTGCAAGGGCAAGCGCGGCGCGGCGCTCATCAAGTGCTATCAGCCGGATCGGCGTGTGGAAGTGGAGGTGGCGGGCACCCGCAAGTAAGCGCAAGCCGCCTTCCGCGGACGAACAAAGCCCTGCCCGCGCAGGGCTTTCTTTTTATGGCGCGCGACACGGTCGATCTTCTGGTTGACGCCCGCTGGCTGCTGCCCATGGAGCCGGCGGGCCGGGTGCTGGAGCGCCACTCGGTGGCGGTCCGGGACGGCCGCATCCGCGCCCTGCTGCCCTGGCAGGAAGCCGAAGGACGCTTCGAGGCCCGGGAGCGCCTGCGGCTCGAGCGCCACGCCCTCATGCCGGGGCTCGTCAACCTGCACACCCACGCTGCCATGACCCTGCTGCGGGGTCTCGCGGACGATCTGCCCCTTATGGAATGGCTGCAGAAGCACATCTGGCCGGCGGAGATGCGCTTCGTGACGCCCGAGTTCGTCCACGACGGGACGCTCCTCGCCTGCGCCGAGATGATCCGGGGCGGGATCACCTGCTTCAACGACATGTATTTCTTCCCCGAGGCGGCCGCCCGGGCGGTGATGGAGGCCGGGATGCGGGCGGCCCTAGGGATGATCGTGGTGGATTTCCCCACACCCTACGCCGCCGATCCCGACGACTATCTGAGCAAGGGCATGGCGCTGAGGGACGAGCACCGGGCGAACGCCCTGCTCTCCTTCTGCATGGCGCCCCACGCCCCGTACACCGTGAGCGATAGGACCTTCGAAAAGCTGCTCACCTACGCGGAGCAGCTCCAGGTGCCCATCCACGTGCACCTGCACGAGACCGACGAAGAAATCCGGGAAAGCCTGCGCCAGTACGGGGTGCGGCCCTTGGAGCGGCTGCGGCGCCTCGGGCTCCTGGGACCCGGCCTGGTGGCGGTGCATATGGTGCACTTAACGCCGGAGGAGATGGAGCTCGTCGCCCGCGCCAACGCCAGCGTCGCCCACTGCCCCTCCTCTAACCTGAAGCTCGCCAGCGGTTTCGCCCCCATCGCCCAGCTCGTGGAGCGAGGCGTCAACGTGGGGCTCGGCACGGACGGGGCGGCCAGCAACAACCGGCTCGACCTCTTCCAGGAGATGCGCACCGCGGCCCTTCTCGCCAAGGCGGTGAGCGGCCGGGCGGACGCCCTTCCCGCCCACCGCACCCTGGAAATGGCCACCCTGGACGGGGCCCGGGCCCTCGGTCTAGAAAAGGAAATCGGCTCCCTCGTCCCGGGGAAACGGGCCGACATGGCCGCGGTGGACTTGGGCGCCCTGGAGCTTACTCCCTGCTACGATCCCCAGTCCCACCTGGTCTACGCCGCCGGCCGGGAGCACGTGAGCCACGTTTGGGTCGAGGGGCGGCTCTTGCTGGACGACGGGCGGCTCACCACCCTGGAGCCGGGCGAGCTCGCCACCCGCGCGAGCCGCTGGGGACGCCGCATCGCCAAAGCGGACGCCAACGTTCGACAAGACGGCAATTGAAATGGCCCGCGAATCCGGGCTTGAGGCCATGAACAACGTCGATCCCCTGGAGATCGAGAAATTCAACCAGCTCGCCCACCGCTGGTGGGATCCCCACAGCGAGTTCAAGCCGCTGCACGACATCAACCCCCTGCGCCTGAAGCTCATCGAAGAGGCGGCCGGCGGGCTGGCGGGCAAAGAGGTCCTGGACGTGGGCTGCGGGGGCGGGATTCTCGCCGAAAGCATGGCGGCCCGGGGCGCCCGGGTGACAGGAATCGACCTGGGAGAAAAAGCCCTCAAGGTAGCCAAACTGCACCTGCTGGAAAGCGGCCTGCAGGTGGACTACCGCCACTGCTCGGTGGAGCAATTGGCGGCCGAAATGCAGGAGCGCTACGACGTAGTCACCTGCATGGAGCTCTTGGAGCACGTGCCGGATCCCGCGAGCACCGTAAAGGCCTGCGCCGCCGTGGCCCGGCCGGGGGCGCCGGTGGTCTTCTCCACCATCAACCGCAACCTGAAGTCCTTCCTCTTCGCCATCGTGGGAGCGGAATACGTGTTGGGGCTGCTACCCCGCGGCACCCACGAGTACGCCCGCCTGATCCGCCCGGCCGAGCTCGCCCGCATGGCCCGCGAGGCAGGGCTCGACGTGACGGGCTTCACCGGTCTGACCTACAACCCGTTCACCAGGCAGTACGCCCTGGGAGCCGACATCGACGTGAACTACTTCGCCCTCACCCGGAAGACATGACCCGTCCCCGAGCGGTTTTCTTCGACCTGGACGGTACCTTCGCCGATACCGCCCCCGACCTGGGTCATGCCTTGAACCGCATGCGGGAGCGGCGAAACCTGCCTCCTTTGGCCATCGAAACGGTGCGACCCCACGCTTCGGCGGGTGCCCGGGGTCTGCTCCACCTGAGCTTCGGCCTCACGCCGGAAGACCCCGATTACGGCGTGCTGCGGGAGGAGTTCCTGGCCCTCTATAGCGAGGCCCTGTGCCGCCACACCCGGCTCTTCCCCGGCATTCCCGAGCTGCTGGACAGGCTCGAGGCCCGGGGTATCGTATGGGGCATCGTGACCAACAAGCCGGAGCGTTTCACCCGCCCCCTGCTCGCGGCCCTGGGCGTGGCAAGCCGCGCCCGCTGCATCGTCAGCGCCGACACCTGCCCTCATCCCAAGCCCCACCCCGAACCCCTGCTCACCGCCAGCCGGCAGGTGGGCATCGAGCCGCCGGCGTGCCTTTACCTGGGCGACGACGAGCGGGACGTGCAGGCGAGCCTCGCCGCCGGCATGCGTCCCGTCGTGGCCCGCTACGGCTACCTGGGTGACGGCAGGCCGTGGCAGGCCTGGGGCGCCCAGGGCGCCATCACCCAGCCGCTGGAGCTGCTCGACCTCCTTTAGAGAAGAGAGAAGACAAATCCGGACCTAGACCCGATAGAGCGAACGGCGGTCCCGCTCGAAGCGCACCGCATCCTCAAAGGATGCACCCCGCTTGCCGCCGGGCCAGATCCAGCCGGCGCTCTCCAGGGAAATCTCTCGCCGCAGGAGCTGAATGGAACGGCCGTCCTCGAATTCCACCACGGTGCCATTGATGCTGCTGTCGGTGAGATAGAACTGCACCCCCTCCAGCCGGACGATGGCATGCTCCCGGGAGACGAAGCGGTCCGCCAGCCGCACATCGCAGTGGAGAGCCCGGCCGATCACGACGCGGTAACGGAAACGATCCACGGTGATCCGCTGCCCCCGGTGGGTGAGCACCAAGCCGCCTGGGTCCGCCGGCAGCAAGCGCCGTCCCTCCAGGTTCAAATCGGTCACCGTCGTGCTGTCATGGTCCCAAAGGACTTGATAGATCACCGTCTCCCGGGCGGTGTCTTTGATCCGGACCTGGAAAATGGGCCGGCATGTCGCCTTGAGCTCTTCGGAGAGGGTGCCGTAGGTGGCCTCGGAAGTGAGAATCTGCTCCGGGCTTGCCATATCGCTCAGGTAGGCGGCCAGGTTCACGGTATCGCCAAAGATGTCCCGCCCCTCCTCCATCAGATCCCCGTAATGGATCCCGATGTGGAGTCGCACCTTCTCCCCGGCACAGGGCTGGCTCGCCGCCTGCCGCTGCAGGACGCCGGCCGCGCGGAGCGCCTGGTCCGCGGAGGGAAAGACGCTCAAGGCGGCGTCCCCCACCGCCTTGACCAGCCGGCCGCCATGCTCCTGGGTGACCCGGGCGCTCCGCTGCACGAAGGCTTCCACCACCGCGCGGCCGGCCAGATTGCCTAGGACGGCGTAGATCCGGGTGCTGCCCACCAGATCGGCGAACATCACCGCGCATCGGGCCAGGCTTCGACTCATATCAAGAACAAACTATAAGCATTTGAGGAAAATATACTTTTCATTTAGCCGAAATGGTATCACCGGTGGAACGAATCGCAAATCCTCGGGTCTCATAGGTTGAACCTGTCTGAAAGCGCTAGAATTCTGCATCCAATGCAGGGGGCGACCTGGTTTCGACGCGGGTTGCGAAGCAGCGCAGGGCATGCCGAGGACCAGTTCCCTCGTAAATCCACTGGAAACCAATAGACGCCAACGACGAGCGTTACGCTCTCGCCGCCTAACACCGGCGAGACGCTGCACTAGCCTGCTGATGGGCTAGGCCCTGCCGGGCGAGGGAGGCGCAAGCCGAGCTTGCTCGAAGGGGTGCAGCGTCATTCACATCAGCCCCTGCGCACGGTCTGGCCGCTTGGCCGTGCGCATCCGTCGAAGCGGCTGGCCAAGCGTCAGCCTGCCGGCCGGCGGGCGCGAGGCGAGATGCAATAGACCCGGCTAAGCATGTAGGCCTGACTGCGGAGGATTCGCGGACGGGGGTTCGATTCCCCCCGCCTCCACCATTTTCCTGAAACCCGGAACCTTTCCGGGTTTTCTCATCGGCTCAACCGGCAGATTCTTCTGGAGCTTAGGGCGGATGGCGGAGATACCCCGAGAGGGAAATCCTGGCACAGCCGAGCCAGCGCGCGAGGCGGTGGAGGCGACCTACCGCGCCGAGTCCCGGCGAGTGCTCGCCACCCCGATCCGCCTGCTCGGCGACTTCGATCTCGCCGAAGAAGCGCTGCACGATGCCTTCAAGGCCGCTTTGAAGCAATGGCCCCAGGAAGGCATGCCGGCCAACCCCCGGGCGTGGCTCGTCTCCACCGGCCGCTTCAAGGCGATCGACGGCATCCGCAAGCGCGCCCGCTTCGATCCCCTGGACGAGATGGCCGAGCAGGTGGAGGCGATCGTTGCCGACGCGCCGGCGTGGAGCGGCGACGAAGACATCGAGGACGACCGGCTGCGGTTGATCTTCACCTGCTGCCATCCGGCCTTGTCCCCCGACGCCCAGGTGGCGCTCACGCTGCGGGAAGTGTGCGACCTCGCCACCGAAGAGATCGCCCACGCCTTCTTGATTCCCGCCCCCACCCTCGCCCAGCGCATCGTGCGCGCCAAAGCGAAGATCCGAGAGGCCCGCATTCCCTATCAGGTGCCCGAACGAGCCGAGCTCCCCGAGCGGCTGGACAGCGTGCTGCGGGTCATCTACCTGGTGTTCAACGAAGGCTACGCCACCAGCTCGGGTGCCTCCCTCACCCGGCCCGATCTCTCGGGGGAGGCGATCCGGTTGGGGAGGCTGCTGGTCGAGCTGTTGCCTGAACCCGAGCCCACGCGGCGCGGGCGGAGCTGTGCCGGCGGCTGGGAAGGACGGCGGAGGCCCGGGCCGCTTACCAGCGAGCCCTTGCCCTGACGCGCCAGGCGCCGGAGCGGCGGTTTCTCGGACGGCGGCTGGCCGAGCTGCAAACTTGATCGGTCCATTGTCGATTTGGCGCCCCGCCGAACGACTATGGATCGTAAACGGCCCTCAAAGCCGGAGGCCGGGCGCTCAGGCCGGCCGAAAACTACACAGGCTTCAGAAACAAAGACTTAATCGAGGTACGTCAACTGTTCGAGCTGGAAGACTTCGAGACCGCGCTCGGCATGAAATCGGAGGCGGTCGAGCGCTGGCGCGAGATGGGGATCGGGACGAAGAAAGAGGCGCCATTCGAAGGGCCCCGCGCACATCCGGGACGGGGCCGTCATCGCCTTCTCCCCTTCTCCTTCTGCCGGCACCCAAAAGGAGCGAAACACCATGCAGAGAATCACCCCTTGCCTTTGGTTCGACAATCAGGCCGAAGAGGCCGCAAGGTTCTACACGTCGATCTTTAGGAATTCCAGGATCGGAAGAATCAGCCGCTATGGGAAGGAAGGCCACGAGATTCACGGAAGGCCCGAGGGGTCGGTCATGACCGTCGAGTTCGAGATTGACGGTCACGGGTTTATCGCACTGAACGGCGGACCGGTCTTCAAATTCAACGAGGCCATCTCGTTTCAGGTACATTGCGAAACGCAGGAGGAGGTGGACTATCTCTGGGAGAAGCTTTCCGAGGACGGCGACCCGAGTGCGCAGCAGTGCGGCTGGCTCAAGGACAAGTACGGCGTATCCTGGCAGATCGTTCCGACGGCCCTGATCGAGATGCTGCTGGACAAGGATGTCCGGCGAACCGAACGGGTCATGAAGGCGATGTTGCAAATGAAAAAGATCGAGATCGCGAAATTGAAGCAGGCATACGGGGAAGAATAGCCAGCCCGTGCACGGGCCGCCCCCTCAACGAAAAGGAGAACGCAATGAAATACCTGTGTCTGGTTTATCTCGACGAGAAACGGCTCCCGGAGCTGCCCGACGAAGACTGCGTGGAATACGACGCGGCGATCCGCAAGAGCGGCCAGTGCATCGCCTCGGAGGCCCTAGAGTCCGTACATACCGCCACTACCGTTCGGGTCAGGAACGGCAAGCTGTCCGTCACCGACGGCCCCTTCGCCGAAACCAAGGAGCAGCTCGCCGGCTCCTACCTGATCGAGGCGCAGGACCTGAACGAGCCCATCCAGCTAGCCTCGAAAATCCCACCGGCGCGGGTGGGCAGCATCGAGATACGACCGATCCGGCCGATCCGGGAAACGGTACAAGCCGAAGCAAAACGGAGGGCGAAGGAGGCCGGCGCAGGGACGTGATCGAACTGAAGAGCGACGATCATCGGGTGCTGACGTCCCACAGTCTGGACGACGACGGCCGATGGCACCATTTCATGACAGCCCACTATCGCCGGAAGAAGTAGTGGCGCGGCTCAATCTTCCCAGGAGGAACGATCGATGACGAGCAATCCCGAGAAAACCGCGACTCGAACCCGCAACCCGGCCGCCCGCGCCCAGCGCTCCCGGTCGACGGGTCGCGTGGTAGTGCTGGTCGCTACGCGCAAAGGGGCGTGGTTGTATCACGGCGATGGAGCACGGAAGGCCTGGCGGGTCGACGGGCCGCACTTTCTCGGTCACATCGTCAATCATCTCGTGCTCGACCCGCGCGACGGGCGGACGCTGCTCGCGGCGGCGAAGACCGGGCACCTGGGCCCGACCATCTTCCGCTCTACCGATCTGGGCCGCACCTGGAAGGAAGCAGAGCGGCCGCCGGCCTTCGCCAAAGCGCCGGCGGGCGAGCAGGGCCGCGTGGTCGACCAGACGTTCTGGCTGACGCCCGCCCGCGCCGCCGAGCCGGACGTCTGGTACGCGGGAACTTCGCCCCAGGGGCTGTTCCGCTCGGAGGACGGGGGCGTCACCTGGACGCCGTTCTCTAGCATCAACGACGACCCCCGGTACCGGAAGTGGATGGGCACCGTGCAGGACGGCACCCCCGATGGGCCGAAGCTGCACTCCATCATCGTCGACCCGCGCGATCCCAAGCATCTCTACTTCGCCATGTCGGGCGGCGGGGTGCACGAATCGCGAGATGGGGGCCGGACCTGGGCGCCCCTCCTGAAAGGGCTCGACGTGGTGGAAGGTTTCGATGCGACCAATCCCACGTTCCACGACCCGCACTGCGTGCGGCTTTGTCCGAGCAACCCGGATCGTTTGTATCAGCAGAATCACTGCGGCATTTACCGGCTCGACCGTCCGTCCGACGAGTGGATACGCATCGGCAAGACCATGCCCGAGCGGGTCGGCGACATCGGCTTTCCCATCGTGGTGCACCCGCGGGACGCGGACACCGCGTGGGTGTTCCCGATGGACGGCGCCACCGTCTGGCCGCGCACCAGTCCCGATGGGGCTCCAGCGGTGTATGCGACCCGTGACGGCGGCGAGACCTGGCAGCGGCTCGACGACGGCCTGCCCAAAAGCCAGGCCTGGTGGACCGTGAAGCGCCAGGCGATGACGGCGGACGCGCAGGATCCCGTGGGCCTGTATTTCGGCACCACCAGCGGCGAGCTGTGGATGAGCCGGGACGAAGGTCGCCAGTGGGCCTGTATCGCGCGGCACCTTCCGGAGATCTACGCCGTGGAAGCGGCTGAATTACCGTAGGCAGACCCACCCGATGAAAGTGCTCATCCCCAGCCCGCTGCGTTCATACACGGGGCGATCGTCGGTCGAGGCGAGCGGTTCCACCCTCGCCGCGCTCCTCGACGATCTGGACCGTCAATACCCGGGAATCCGCTTCCGCATGATCGACGAGCAGGACGGGATCCGGTCCCACATGCGCTTCTTCGTCGGCGGCAAGCAGGTCTTCGATCTGGCGCAGCCGCTGGGCGCCACCGAGGAAGTGATCATCGTCCAGGCGTTAAGCGGCGGCTGACGGCGCGGGACCTGCGCGCGGACGCGCCCAGCTTCAGGATTCCCACGCGCCGACCGAGAAGGGGACTGTGTCGATTCGCGGTCGTTCCGAACGACTACCTGCAGATCGACCACGGGCCTCCAACCGGGGGCGTCGCGATACGAACCGGGAATGTTGCGATACGATTCGGGATGATCCAGGACGCCCTTGATACCCGGTGCACAACCGCCCCGCCGAAGAAAACCGCCCTCGCGCCCGAGCGAGCGTGATCCTGCCCGCCGGCGCCGCACCCGAGGCGCGCCTGCTGCTCATCGGACGCGGCATGCGGGCGCTCTGCGACGGGTACGTCGCCGTGCTGCTGCCCGCTTACCTGCTGGCGCTGGGTTTTGGCACCTGGGAGGTGGGGCTGCTCAGCACCGCGACCCTGCTGGGATCGGCCCTCGCCACCCTGGCCGTGGGCGCCTGGGGACATCGTTTTCACCACCGCAGCCTGCTGCTCGGGGCGGCCCTGCTGATGACCGCTACGGGGCTTGCCTTCGCCAGCCTGTCCGCGTTCTGGCCGCTGCTGGTGGTCGCCTTTGTCGGTACGCTGAATCCCAGCGCCGGCGATGTCAGCGTGTTCCTCCCCCTGGAGCACGCCCGTCTGGCCGAAGCCGCCCAAGGCCACGTCCGCACCGCGCTGTTCGCCCGTTACAGCCTGACTGGCGCGCTCGCCGCCGCGTTCGGCGCGCTTGCCGCCGCCGTGCCGGACGGTTTGGCAACGCTGGGGGTCGATCGCCTCACCGCGTTGCGGGCCATGTTCGTCCTCTACGGCGCAGCCGGCTTCGTGGTCTGGTTGCTGTACGCACGGCTGCCGAGGCCGTCGTCCAGCCAAGCCCACCGCAGTCCGCCTGCCCCCCTTGGACCCTCGCGCGGCCTCGTCATCAAACTAGCGGCGTTGTTTTCGGTTGATGCCTTTGCCGGCGGGCTGATCGTGCACTCACTGCTGGCCTTGTGGCTGTTCGAGCGCTTCGAGCTGTCGCTTTCCGCAGCCGGCGCGTTCTTCTTCTGGGCGGGGCTTTGCACTGCCCTCTCTCAGCTCGCGGCGCCGTGGGTGGCCCGTCGCATCGGCCTGCTCAATACCATGGTGTTCACCCACATTCCCGCCAGCCTCGCCCTCATCGGGGCGGCATTCGCACCTCGTCTGGAGATTGCCCTGGGTCTGCTGCTTCTACGCGCTGCGCTGTCGCAGATGGACGTGCCGACCCGGTCGGCTTACGTCATGGCCGTGGTCACACCGCCGGAACGAGCAGCGGCGGCGAGCTACACTGCGGTGCCGCGGAGCTTGGCCTCGGCGCTCAGCCCCTCTCTGGGCGGCGCCTTGTTCGCGGCGGGATGGCTCGCCGCGCCGTTGGTAGTGTGCGGGATGCTGAAAATCCTCTATGATCTGGCGCTGCTCAAGGCCTTCCGGCGGGTAAAACCAGCGCACTGAGAAGGGCGTACCCGGCTCAGCGACAACCCCCGGAGCCCTGGGAAACACCGCCCCCGGGGGCGAGCGGCCTCGAACAGGTGCTGAGGGGCTCGCGCGAGACGATTGGCCTACGACGATCAACTTCTGGCGACCGCCGGCAGCGCGTTCGACGGCCTGCTGGCCGCCTTTGAAAAGGAGGCGAAGACATGAGCCAATCCACCGCCACACCGGCGCAACACGACGCCAGAACCCAGCCATCCGTTGTGAGCTTCTGGGAAGCTTTCCGCTTCTGGTTCAAACTCGGCTTCATCAGTTTCGGCGGTCCGGCCGGACAGATCGCTGTCATGCACACCGAGCTGGTCGAGCGTAGACGCTGGATCAGTGAGAGACGCTTCCTGCACGCGCTCAACTACTGCATGGTGCTGCCCGGCCCGGAAGCGCAGCAGCTCGCCACTTACATCGGTTAGCTGATGCACCGCACCTGGGGCGGCATCGTCGCCGGTACGCTCTTCGTCTTGCCTTCCCTGTTCATCCTGATCGTGCTGTCGTGGATCTACATTGCCTTCGGCGACGTGCCCCTGGTGGCCGGGCTGTTTTATGGCATCAAGCCCGCCGTGACCGCCATCGTCGTGCATGCGGCCTACCGCATCGGTTCTCGGGCCCTCAAGAACCACGTGCTGTGGGCAATTTCCGCAGCCTCGTTCGTGGCCATCTTCGCGCTCAATGTGCCGTTTCCGGCGATCGTTGCCGGCGCGGCGCTGATCGGCTATCTCGGCGGGCGCATCGTCCCAGACAAGTTCAAGGCGGGTGGCGGGCATGGCAAGGTTGACAAGTCCTTCGGTCCGGCGCTGATCGACGACGATACCCCCCCGCCAGAGCACGCCCGCTTTCACTTAAGCCGCCTTGTCCGCGTGCTCGTGATTGGAGCGTTGTTGTGGGCCGTGCCGATGGCAGGGCTTTCGGCGCTCTACGGCTGGAATGGCACGCTCACACAGATGGGCTGGTTCTTCACCAAGGCAGCCTTACTCACTTTCGGCGGCGCGTATGCAGTGCTGCCCTACGTCTACCAAGGCGCAGTCGGACATTACGGCTGGCTCACGCCGACGCAGATGATCGACGGCCTGGCGCTCGGCGAAACCACGCCAGGGCCGCTCATCATGGTGGTGGCCTTCGTCGGCTTTGTGGGTGGCTATGTCAAGGCATTGTTCGGGCCGGACATGCTTTTCGCGGCTGGTGCAGTCGCGGCCTGTGTGGTGACGTGGTTCACTTTTCTCCCTTCCTTTCTGTTCATCCTGGCCGGCGGCCCGCTCGTGGAATCGACCCACGGCGACCTCAAGTTCACCGCGCCGCTGACCGCGATCACTGCGGCCGTGGTCGGCGTGATCCTCAACCTGGCCCTGTTCTTCGGCTATCACGTGCTATGGCCGCAAGGGTTTGCTGGGAACTTCGATTGGGTATCGGCCCTGATCGCGCTAGCGGCGGTCGTCTCGCTCTTCCGCTACCAGGTCGGCGTCATCCCGCTCATCGCGGCGTGCGGCGTGTCTGGCCTTGTCTACCAGCTCGTCCTTTGAGGATGCCGGCCTGGACGACGATAGGCTCTTCACAGGAAAAGCAAAGTCTATCGAGCGTGGCGATCCGAGGCCGCGGGTTACCGCGCTCAAGGATGATTTTGGACCGGTTCGGTCACGAAGCCAATCCGCCTCAGCCCGCTGGCTTGCGCATCTGACATCACTTCGACGACGTTTTCATAGAGCGTTTTGCGATCGGCACGGATATGCACTTCCGGTTGCGGTTCGCGCTTTGCCGCCTCGGCAAAGCGCCCCGGCAAGGCGGCCCGGTCAAGGGGTTGCTCATTCCAGTACACTTGCCCCAGCGTGTCGATGCTGATCGTGATGGTCTGCGGTTTTGCTTCGTTGGGCTGGCTGGTGGCACGCGGCAAGTCGATCTTCACCGCGTGGTGCATGACCGGAATGGTGATGATAAAGAGGATCAGCAGCACCAGCATGATGTCCACCAGCGGCGTGGTGTTGATCTCGGCGTTGAGATCGTCGTCTTCGTTGAGTGTCGAGAAAGCCATCATGCTCACCGCGCGTCAATCGATACCACGTGCACGGGGGCCCCGTCACGGTGGGTTTCAGGCAAGTGTCGTGTCATGCCGGTGATGGCGAAGGTGCAGACGTCATGGGAAAAGCGGCGCAGCCGCGCAAGCAAGGCCTTGTTGTTGCGTACTGCCGCGTTGTAACCAAAGGTGGCCGGAATGGCCACCGCCAGGCCCAGCGCCGTCATGATCAGCGCTTCGCCCACCGGGCCAGCCACTTTTTCGATGCTGGCCTGTCCCGCTATGCCTATGCCGATGAGGGCGTGGTAGATGCCCCACACTGTGCCGAACAGGCCGATGAATGGCGCGGTACTGCTGATCGAGGCGAGCAAACCAAGCCCGCTCTGCAAGCGCGCAGAGGCGTCATCGATCGCCTGGCGCAGGTGGCTGGCCAGCCACTCGGCACCCGGTGGGGCTGCGTCGCCGCGCGCCCGCATGACCGGGTGTAGTTGAAGGCAGATCGTGGCCTCGTCGATCACCCGCCGGAAGGCGTTGTCCGGTGCAGGCTCAAGTCGAGGCCCAAGGTCGGACAGCGCTCGCGCATCGCGCAGGGAACGCTCGGCGATATTGGCTAGGCGGTTCATGCGGAGCGCCTGCCAGCCGCGCATCAGCATCACGTACCAGGACAGTACGGACATGGTGAGCAGCAGGAGGGCGACACCCCGCATGACCCAATCGCCCTGCGACCACAAATTGATTAGCCCGTAAAGATTGTTCACGATTTCCTCCCTTCATTGCAGCTTGAAAACGACGGGCACCAGTACCCAGGCGTCCACCGGCTGGTCGCCTTGGCGGGCGGGGACGAAACGCCATTGCGCCACGGCGCGCACGGCGGCCTCGTCCAGGCGCGCGGAGCCGCTCGTCGCATGCAACTTCACCTGGCTGGCACGACCATCGGCGGTGACCAGCACTCTCAGCAGTACCCGTCCTTCCTCGCCCAAGCGCCGCGCCAGCGCGGGATAGTCGGGTGCGGGATTATTGAGGTAGGCCGCGTCAAACCGTGGCGGTGTCACCGGCGTGGGCGGGGCAGGGGGGGCAGGAGGTGCGCTCATTGCCACGGGTTCGGAAGTGGGCGCCACTATCGCTGGCGCTTCTGGGGGAGAGATGGCGCGCTCGCTGGGTTCTGGATCCGCCATGGGCGGTATCGCCGGCTGCACGATGCGAGGCTTGTGCACCACTTCGGGCGGTCGCGGCGAAAGAGGCGGAGGTGGCTGCGGCACGGGGGGTGCAATGATTTCAGCGTACATCACCTTGGGTAATACGCGCTGCGCGAGATCGCGTGCCAAACCGGACTGCAAGGCGTACAGAAATGCGACGTGCAGCAGCAGTACCAGTCCGAAGGTGAATAGAGAGGTGCGCGGGGAGAAGATATCCATCTCAAGACGCTAGAAATTGGCGATCAGCGTCAAGCGGTAGGATCTCGGCTCCACGGGATGGAAGTGGATGTCGTTCACCCCTTGAGCCGGCTCGCCCGGCAAGCGGGAGGCATAAAAGTAAGCGATCTGATCGTCCCGGGAGTTCAACAGATTGTGGATGTCCAACGCCACCCGGAGGTTTTTGTCGATCCTGTATCCCACCCGGGCTTCCACCAGGGTGGTGGAATCGGAGCGCACGCTGTTGTCCTCGATCAAGGCCCGTGGACCGAAATACCGCAGCCGCAGCGCGCCGAAATAAGGGCCCAGGCGATCCACCGACAGGCCGATCGACGCAACCCCCTCCACCGCCCCGGGGATGCGATCTCCCGCAGGATCGGCGTTTCTGAACCTCGCCCGCGCGTAGGCGAAGTCCGCATCGACGGTCAGCCACGAGGTGGGGGCGTAGTAGTTGGCGAACTCGAAGCCGACGCGGCGGCTGGGACGGCCCGCCTCGGTGGTTCCGGCATCGCCGACGAAGACCAGCTCGGAGTCAAAGTCCAGCAGGAAAACGGCCAGAGAGCTCTGCAAACCCGGCACGATCGCGCTGCGCAGGCCGACCTCGGCCCCCTTGGCGCGCACCAGCAGCGGCGCCTTGTCCTGGGGCAGGTTGGCGTTGGGGCCGTTCCCCGGGGTGACGGTGATCGTGGCGCCGCGCGCGTCGTTGCTGTGGAATCCACCCCCCAGATTGACGTAATACTCGGTCTTCGCCCAGGGACCGAAAACCAAGCTCAATTGCGGGTTGGCGATGCTGGCGCTCACCTCGCCCGAGTTGGCCGGATTGTCGGACTCGACCTTGGCGCGATAAAAATCGCCGCGTATCCCTGCCACGGTGCGGAATTTCTCCAGCCATTGAGTGCGGTTCTGGAAATACACGCCGAGGCTGCCCTCGGTGACGTGATCTTGACGGACGGTGGAGAGCGTCTCCCGCTGGCGAGTCTTGAACAATCCGTTGAAGATGTTGTCATTGCGCACCTGCAGCCCGATGGTGTTTTCCACCTCCCGTCCGTTCCAGTTGCCAAGCCAGGTGTGGCTCGCGTTCATTCCCCAGAAAACGCGGCTGTCGGGCTGCTCGAATTGATCGCCGTTCACGGGATCGTCGAGAAAATAAGTGAAATTCGAAAATAGACTGAGTTTGCTCCTGACCAGATACGCATTGGCCTGGGTCACCGAATTGCCGGCGGTGCGCTTCCAGGCCCCGGACAGGCTATAGCGGGAAGCCTCGCCCCCATCGGTGGGATCCAGCGCGTCGAAGCGCCCGATCAGGCCGGAGTCCACGGCGCGCTTCGCCACCTGGTCGGTGGCGTTCCAGGTTCCGTGGTAGGCCATGGCGGTCAGGTTAAACCCATTCAGTGCCGTGCCCTGGCTGTAGCGCAACACGGCGTTGACTTTCTTGTAATCGTCCGGATGCGTCCAGGGGCCGTCGTTATGAAAGAGCTCTAGCGCGTACAGCAGATGGCCCTCGCCCCATTTGGGAGAATTGGCCACGAGTAAGCGTCCATAGCCGCCGCTGCCCCCGCCTAAGGACGCCACCCCCTGGGGCAGGGCATCGGCGTAATGGATATGCACCGCGCCGGCGGCCGCGAAATCTCCTTCCTCCGGGTAGTAGGGCCCTTTCTTGTATTGGAGGCTACTCACCAGCTCCGGAATCATGAAATTGAGGTCCGACCATCCCTGGCCATGGGCATGGGAGCGCAGATTGACCGGCATGCCGTCCACGAAAATCGCAAGATCGGTGCCGTGGTCCAGGTTGAAGCCGCGCAGAAAGTACTGGTTCGCCTTGCCCTCCCCGCTGTGCTGCGTCAAGATCAGCCCGGGGGTTTCCTCCAGCACTTCCCCCACTCGATACACCGGGTGGGCTTCCAGCTGAGCCCGGTTCACCGTTCCCACGTTCGCAGAATCGGCAGTCCCGATGAGGTCCTCGCGGCTGGCCGTGACTTCCACGGGTTCCAGCGTCAAGGTGGGGATGCCGCCCGCCAGGACAGGTTGCGTCCACCCCAAACCGAGGCCGGCCAGAAGCCACGGAGCAAGGCGAGCCGGGATAGGGCCCCTATGAGGCGGGTTTCTCATGCCCATTCTGTCGATCCCCTTCTCCAAACCGATCACGCCACAACACGCGCTTCCCCTGCCCGCACCAGGACTCGTCCGGGTCGCGGCGTATGAAAAAAACTAAATTCTTCTTACCGTTAGGGAAAAAATTCGGCGCTTTTCCCGTCCAAGTCAAAACGCGCCGAAGACGGCCGCGCGAGGCGCAACGCCAACGCGAAGCTTGCCGCGACCACAACGATCACAATGGCCCCGAAAGCAAGCTCCTTGCCCCGGCTCCACTGGTCCACCGCCGGAAAGAAGTATCGGGCGATGCCGAAGCCCGCCACCCCCAGGCTCAGGCTGGAAACCACCAGCCCCATCACCCGCGAGGCAATGCGCGCCGTCTCGTCCGCCCGCTGGATCAGGCGCGAGATCCAAAGCCCATTGATACCGTCGGTCACCATCATGCCGAGCATGAATAAAAGCCCCAGCATCAGCGAATACCAGGGACGGCCGAACTGGGCGCCTGTGAGCGCAAACAGCGCGGCCTGGCTGAGCGTATCGAAAGAAAGGGCAAAGGCTGCGCCGACCAGGGCGATGAGCAGCGGATTTCCGGTCCTCTGCAGGCGGCCGAGAAAACGCCCCTTGAGTCCGATGGTGCGCACCACTTCGCTGGGGTCGGTCTTGAGGACTGCCGTGAGGTTGAGTATTCCCAGGAGAAGCAGAAAAACGATGGAAATCCAGCCTCCCACCTCCTCCATCCAGACCGGAATCCGCCATCGCTGGGCGAGCGTGCCCACCATCAAGGCGACCGCCAGGACCACCGCCCCGTGGCCGAGCGAGAACAGGAAACCGCAGAACCGCGCAAGCCTTGGGTTTGCCCGGGCGTTGAAGCGGGTCAGGCCGTCGATCGTGGCCAGGTGGTCTGCGTCGAGCCCATGCTTCAATCCGAGCGTAAACGCCAGAACCATCAAGGCGAGCCCGTTCGTCTGTAAGGCTTCCAAGTTTCTCCTCCGATTTTCAACTGCCGCGTCTGTGGGCCGGTCCCTGCGAATCATCGAGCGGCTCCCAGCAGAGGAGCAGGCGACGATCCGCCCAGAAGCCATCGCCATCTCCGTCGAGGCGGCCGTCTCGAACCTTGACCGGCCCGGCGGTATGACGATTTACAAAATTGTCATAACAAAAACCGTGCCATGTAGCCGGTCCATTGTTTATTCATGGTTTTTGTGCAATTTCTGGACGGGGGAGTGGAAAGTTGCTTTCCAAACTGTTCGCGCCCCTGGCATCCCCTTGGACGCTGGCTCACGCCAAGGGCAAGGCCAAGGTGAAGACCGCGCCCCCTTCAGGATGATTGGCGGCGCAAAGCCGCCCCCCGTGACGCTCGACGATGCCGTAGCTGATGGACAGCCCCAACCCCGTGCCCTTGCCCACCGGCTTGGTGGTAAAAAACGGGTCGAACACGCGGGGAAGGTACTGTTCGGGAATGCCGGGGCCGTTGTCGTGGAAAGCGATCTCGATGCGGCCGTCCTTCGCCCGACCCGTGATCTCCAGCCGCGCATTCTCTTTCCTGCCGACGCTGTCGACCGCGTTTTGCACGAGATTGACGATCACCTGCTGCATCTGGCCCGCGGAGCCCATGACCGGGATCTCGGGCGGAACGTCCATCACCACCTGCAGGTGGGTGCCCGAAGCCTTGATCACCCAGCGCACCGACCGCTCCAGGACTTCCCGGAGGTTAAAGCGCACGTTTTCATTGCTGTCCGCAGCGGAAAAGCGTTTCAGGGCATCGACGATGTCGCGGGTGCGCTCGGCGCCCTCGATAGTGCCTTCGATCAGGGGGTTCAAGTCCTCCAGGATCCGATCGATGCGCAGGCTGCGGCGCAGCTCGGCGAGTCTGGCCTCGGGCGCACCGGCATGCACGGCTTCCAGATAGGTCCAGAGGCGGCCGACATAGCGCTTGAGGGCATGCACATTGCCCAGGACGAAGCTGATGGGATTGTTGAGCTCGTGGGCCACCCCAGCCACCAACAGGCCCAGAGAGGCCATTTTCTCCGAATGCACCAACTGCTGCTGGGTACGTTTCAAGTCCTCATGCGCTTCCCGCAATGCTTGATAGGCGCGCTTGAGTTCCCCCACCGGGCGCCCCACCAGCACCATGCCCACCGCCTTGCCCACCGTGTTGTAGCGAGGCGTCCAGTTCACAGCGACCGGGATCGCCGTGCCATCGGTCGCCCGGAACTGCAGCTCGCAATCCGTCAGGCCTTCCCCGTGGAGGTGGTGAATAAACTGAGCCGCCCGCTCCCGGGAAGCCTTGTCAGCGAGCAGCTCCAGCACGCACACGCCCCGCAACGCCGCGGCCTCTCGTCCCACCAGCTTGACGAGCGCGCGGTTCACCTCCTGGATCGCTCCTTTCCGGTCGCACACGATGAGGATGTCGGACATGGAAGTGAGGACGCTGAAGAGGAACTGCTGGGTTTCCTCCAGCTCGGCGTTCTTCTGCTCCAGCGCCACCTCGTACTGCAACAGTTCGCTGTAGACCTCGTCCATCTTGCGGATCACGTCGATCCACACGGATTCGCCGACTTCGCCGAGGTTTTCCGGAATCACGGACCGCTCGGGCAGAGCGCGCCCTGCTGTCGATCGCTCCTGTTTGTGCCGGGCCTTCATCGCCGGACTGCTAAGTCTTGGGGCGAGTGTGGAGATGTTGATGGGCGGCGTCCGCCGCCTCCAGGTCCACGGGAACGAGGTTGAGGCTGCCATGGCGCACGCCGCGCTCCGCCATCACGCTCTCCGCGAACTGCCTCACCGCCGCGGTCGGGCCGCGCAGAACCACGGTCTCCAGGCAATGCTCGTGATCCAGGTGCACGTGCATCGTCGACACGCACAAGTCGTGGTGAGCGTGCTGCTTGTGGGTCAGGCGCTCGGCGAGCTCCCGCTCGTGATGGTTGTAGATATACGACAGGCTGGCAGTGCAGAAAGGTGCATCCCCGGAGCGCAGGCGCTGCTCTTCCAGGTGCCGGCGCAGCAGATCCCTGATCGCCTCGGAGCGGTTCTGGTAGCCGCGCACCCGGATGAACTCGTCGAATTCCCGGGCAAGGCGCTCATCGAGCGAAATCGTGAAGCGTTCCATCTCCTGGGCTGTAATCGCTAAACTTAAGCCGCGACTCGCTCTCCACCCCCCCGGCAGCCCGCCGTTTCACCTCCTAATGCACGGTGCATACCATGCAAGGGTCGAAGGAGCGCACCACGTGCTGGACGGCGACGGGCACCGTTTCCCCTTCCTGCACCGGCGCGCCCACCAGGGCCTGCTCCAGGGGGCCGGGCACGCCCTGCGCGTCGCGGGGTGAGAAGTTCCAGGTGGTCGGTGAAATGATTTGATAATTATGGATGCGGCCTCGCCGGACCTCCAGCCAATGGCCGAGGCTGCCGCGCGCGGATTCGGTGAGCCCGACCCCGCACCCCTCTTCCGGCACCGGCGCGTGGTGGCAGAAGGGTGCACCCGGCTCCAAGGCCCGTACCCAGGACTCCATGGCGGGAACCACCAGCGCCAGCTCCAGCAGCCGGGCGATGACCCGATTGCGCACGTTACCGCCGCTTTGCGCCACGAGGTCCCGGATGAGGGGGTGCCCGTTCACCACTTGGCGGGCGAGCGCCCCCGTCTCCGCCACGTCGCCGTTCAGGCGCGGCGCCTTGCACCAGGAGTAGGCCTGCGGTTTCTCGGCCAAAGGCTGCGTGACCCCATGCGCAGGAGGTTGGGGCTTGGCCGGTCCCGCCATCCAGCTGTGGCTGATGTCCTCGGTAATGGCGTCGACATCCAAAGGCTTGAACTCGCCATCCCATACGCCACGGCGGAACATGAATCCATCCCCCTGGGAATAGGTCCCATAGCTCAGAAACCGGTCGGTCGCGCGTCCCAGTTTTTCCAGCGCCAGGTCCTGAGCGATCTCCAGGAACAGACGGAAATCGCTCGCGTCCGGCGCCCGGGCTGCCATCCAGCCTTCCAGGTCCCGGGCGCTCTCCAGGCCTGCCACCGCTTCCAGGGCATCGCCAAACAGCGTTTTCTCCAGAGACCTCCGGAACTCCCTCAGGATGCTGTAAAGCCGTATCTTTTCCCCTCCCTCCACGGGACGAGCGGAGCCCCCCGGCTGGATGGAAAGCGTATGAGGCCACTTGCCGGCCATGGACCCCATGAGCGAGAGCAGCTTCGCCCGGGCCGGCAAGGCGTCGCCGGCGGCCGAGCCCTCGATGGCCTTGAAGCGCGCCTGGACGGCGGTAAACCAGGGCCGATGGCGGTAGACGTCCCTGGCAAAATCCGGCATGAAGAAAAGGTAGAAATGGGTGAAATGATCGGCCAGGTTCTCCGCAGCCAGGATGAGGTTGGTCGCCAGCCGGCCATTCTCTGGCGGCTCGAGCTTCATGAGGTTTGCCAGAGCTGAGGCCGCCGCGACCGACTGGGACACCGAGCAGATGCCGCAGATACGCGGCGCAAACACGAGCGCGTCCATGGGGTCTTTGCCGCGCAGGATCTGTTCGAAGCCGCGGTATAGGGGGGAATTCACCCGGGCCGAACGGACTCGGCCTGCCGCGACCTCGAGGGTGACTTCGAGGTCGCCCTCCACGCGGTTAAAAGGGCCAACGACTAGCCGGCTCATGGGAGTATCCTCTTCCCGGCAAGGTCTTTTCTGCCCTCCTCAAAGAGAGATGAGGATACCACACCGGCCATCCTCCGCTTCATCGGAGGCGGGTTTTGCGAATCGCAGGCGTAATCACCTGGTGGTCGGACACTGCATTCTCCCGCACCCGCCTGGGCGTGGCCGATTTCGACAGCGACGCCAGCGCCACGAACCACGCCTTGGGCATATCCGTGGGCAATCCCACGGGAATGCCGGCGATCTTGGGCGTCTGGGCAAAGGGATGACCCGGCTCCTCAAAGCCGGGCTCGGTGCAACTGATGCAGGCATAACCGCCTCGGGTACATGAGCCCTCGCCGTTCCACAGGCGAATGTTGCAGTCGGCGTGGGCCTGGGTACCCTTGCAGCCCATGTTCTCCATCATGCAGCCCAGGTCCGAGGGCTTCTCCGCGCTGGCCTTGAATTCGTAATACTCGTTGCGCGTGCAGCCATGGTGAACGAGATGATCGGCGTAGAAACGCGGCCGCCCCAGCGCGTCCATATCGCGCTCGGAAAAAAGGCCGAAGGCCAGGCACATGAGGGTCTCAACGACCCAGTTGGGGTGCGTCGGGCAGCCCGCGACGTTGATGACCGGCAGCCCTGATCGGGAACGATATTCCACACCGAGCAGCCCGCCGGGCTCGTCGCCCTCGTACTGGAGCCCGCAGGCGTCCGTCGGATTGCCGCCGGCCGCCGTGACCCCACCGTAGGCGGCGCAAGTCCCGACCGCGACCGTATAGCGGGCCACGCTCGCCAGCTCCCGGACCCAGTGGATCATAGGGCGGCCAGTACCAGCAAAGAGATGAAAGCGCCCGGTGCCGTTCGGGCCCCGAAGCAGCGACCCCTCCACGCACAGCGCGTCGAGCGTCACCTGACCTGACAGGCAGCGCTCCATGACTCTGGTCACTTCAACTCCCGTCTCCTCGGACAAGGAAGGGTGCCACAAGAAGCGTACGCCCGCCGAGCTCAGCATCTCGAAGAGGTTGCACGAATCGGCGCACAGCAGCGACATGGTGCAGCCTCCGCAGCCGCCCGACTGCAGCCAGAGAACGTTGATGCCTTCCGGTTTAGGGCCGATCATTTTTTTCCATTCCATAACGGGCAAGCTTACTGCGCAGGCCCGCCCTGGAGAGTCCCAGCTCTCGGGCGGCTTGGGTCTTGTTCCAGCGGTGGCGGATGAGGGTTTCCTTCAGCATGCGGGCTTCCAGGATTTCCATCCGCTCCTTGAGCGTTCCGTCCAGCCGTGACAGGGTGGTGAAGGCCGCTTCGTCGGCCTCTTCCTCTGCGGCGTGAAACACCTGGGGCGAAAGCAGCTCGGCGCCAAGGCGGGGGCCTCTGGCCAAGGCCAGCATGCGCACAATCTCGTTTTCAAGCTGGCGTACGTTACCCGGCCAGCGATAGGCTTTGAGCAACGCCAGGGCCTCTTCGGTAAACCCTTCCACGGGCTTGCCCAGCGCCGCCATGGCCCGCGCCAGGATATGGTTCGCGATGAGCGGAATGTCCATCGGGCGCTCCCGCAACGCAGGCACATGGAGGGTGACCATGGCTAGACGGTAGTAAAGGTCTTCTCGAAAACGGCCCCGCCGCACCTCCTCCTGGAGGTTTCGGTTGGTGGCGGCGATCACCCTCACATTCACGCGCAGCGTACGGCTGGAGCCCACCGGCCGGATCTCCCCGTTTTGCAGCACGCGCAGCAGCTTCACCTGAAACGCGGGTGAGGTTTCACCGATCTCGTCGAGCAATAGGGTGCCACCGTCGGCCTGCTGGAACAACCCCACATGATCCTCGTAGGCGCCGGTGAAGGCCCCGCGCCGATGACCGAAGAGCTCGCTTTCCAGGAGCGGATCCGGCACCGCGCCGCAGTTTTCCACCACGAAGGCACGGCTCGCCCGGAGGGAACGGTCATGGATGGCGCGGGCCAGCAACTCCTTGCCCGTGCCGGATTCGCCGGTGATCAGGACGGAGATGTCGTACGGGGCAACCGCCTCCGCCAGCTCGCACACGGCGTTCAAGGGACTGTCCGGGGCCCGTACCAGGCGGTCCAAGTCGCCCAGGCGGTTTAGAACCTCGCCTTCAGCCTGGTGGGAACGCGCCTCCTCATCGACCAGGCGCACGGTCGACCGCTCCGCCACCAGCCCTTCCCTGCGCCGGGGATCGACCTGCGGGCCGCGCGCTGTAACGATCGCCTCCATGCTTCGCGCCTTATGCAACCCCCGCGTGCGGCCTCTCGTGACGCTGACTTCGCAGCCAGCCGTACCAGGCGTCCATGCCCTCTCCTGTCTGAGCCGACACGCGCAACACCCGGATCGCAGGATTGACCTCCCGGGCAAAGGCGATGCAGCGTTCGATATCGAATTGAAGATAAGGCAGGAGATCGATCTTGTTGATGACCATGAGCTCACTCGCCTTGAACATGTGGGGGTATTTGATCGGCTTGTCCTCGCCCTCGGTCACCGACAGAATGACCACTTTGGCCTGCTCGCCCAAATCAAACAGCGCCGGACACACCAGGTTGCCCACGTTTTCGATCATCACCACCGAGCCGAACGGCGGATCGAGTTCGCGCAGACCCCGCGCCAGCATTTCGGCGTCCAGGTGGCAGCCGGTTCCGGTGTTGATCTGAATCACCTTGCATCCCGTGGCTCGGATACGCTCTGCATCGTTGATTGTCGCCTGGTCGCCTTCGATTACATGGATCTGCAGCTCTTCCTTGAGATCGCGGATGGTGCGCTCCAGCAACGTGGTCTTTCCAGCACCCGGGGAGCTCATGAGGTTCAGTGCCACCACGCCGCGCCCCGCGAGCCATCCCCGATTGCGTTCGGCGAGCAACCGATTCTTCGCAAGGACTTCCTCCTCAAGCGCCATGGTGCGGGTGTGCCCTTTGGCCTGGCCCCCGATCGCTGCACCGGCCGGCACGGGCCCGTGAGCATGTTCATGGACGTGGTCATGGGCATGATCGTCGGGATGATCGTGTCCGTGGCCGCGAAAGGCATCGCGATCATGCGTGTGCCCGCGCCCCTGCGAATGCTCGCGGATATGCGCATGACTGTGATCGTGCGCGATCCCCAGGGCATGGGCGCGGTCATGCTCCGCCTTGCTCAGCGTGATCGTCTTTCCCGTTGCCGGATCCGTCAGAGTGATTGTCTCTGTGTCTGAACAGCCGCAGGTCATGCACATTCCGCCACCTCCATCTCTTTGATTTTCAGCTCCTCTCCGGCAATCAGCTCGAGGCTCGAGCTGCCACACGGACAACGGCCGTAGGGTTCGGCAAGCGCCATCTCACCGCCACAGCCCCGGCAAATGGCCCGCCCCGGCACCTCGATGATTTCCAGTTCTGCGCCCTCGGCCGGCGTGCCCCTTGCGCACACATCGAAACAAAACCGCACTGCATCGGGCATCACGGCCGACAGCTTGCCGATTTCCAAGGTCACGCGCAGAACCTTCGCGCCCCGGGCCTGTTCGCTCACGATCGCGACGATGCTGCGGGTAATGCCGAGCTCATGCACGTCTTGCGTCTCCTCGCTAGCAGATTCTCGGCAGTTGTTCGCCCACCAGCATGTCAACGATGCGCTCGCCGCCGAACACGGTCTGCAGAACCACGACGCCCGCCTGTTCGCCGGTCACTTCTCCGATCACCGCTGCATGCTCGCCCGCTGGGTGGGCGCGCATGGCCGCCAGCACGCGCTGCGCCGCTTCAGCCGGCACCACGGCCACCAGCTTTCCCTCATTCGCCAGATAAAGCGGGTCGAGGCCCAGAATCTCGCACGCGCCCTTCACCTCCTGGCGCAGCGGCAGCGCTGCCTCCCGAACGCGGATCGTGACCCCGGAGCTCTGCGCGAACTCGTTCAGCACGGTCGCCACGCCGCCCCGGGTCGCGTCGCGCAGGCAGTGGAGATCGGGACATGCCCTCAACATGGTCTCCACCAGTCCGTTGAGCGGTTGGCAGTCGCTTGCAATCTGGGTTTCAAGCGCCAGCTCGTTGCGGGCGACCAGGATTGCCGTGCCATGATCCCCCAGGTAGCCGCTCACGATGACCGCGTCGCCCGGGCGGGCGTTGCGTGCGGAAATCGATATCCCTTCCGGAACGACGCCGATCCCGGCCGTGTTGATGAAGAGCTTGTCCGCCGCGCCTCGTTCCACCACCTTGGTGTCACCGGTGACAATGTAAACGCCCGCCTGTTCTGCGGTGCGCTTCATGCTCGCCACGACGCGGCGCAGCGCCTCCACCGGTAGCCCCTCCTCCATGACGATTCCGCAGGACAGAAACAGCGGCTTTGCCCCGCTCACCGCGAGATCGTTGACCGTGCCCGCCACCGCCAGCGTGCCGATGTCGCCGCCGGGAAAAAACAAAGGATTGACGACGAAGGTGTCGGTGGTGAAGGCGAGACGATCGCCGTGGGAAGCGAGTTCCGAAAGCGCAACCACCGCCTGGTCTTCCAGGGCGGCGAGCGCCGGGTTATCGAACGACCCGACGAACACGTCTTCGATGAGATCCCGCATCGCCTTGCCGCCGCTGCCGTGGGCGAGCGTGATGTGCGAATCGCGCAGCCGGCCGCGCTTGCGCAAGCTCCCTTCGATCACCCGGACGGCGGCTTCAGCCCGATCGCTCATGGGTTGATCCTTCGCTGAGGCCCGCCATGTTGCAGCCGGCCGTGTTTCGAACCTAGCTCGATCCGCCCATAGCTGTAATAGGCCGCGCAGGCGCCCTCGGACGAGACCATCAGAGCGCCGAGCGGTGTTTCCGGGGTACAGGCCGTCCCGAACACCTTGCATTCGTGGGGCTTGATCACACCCTTGAGCACCTCCCCGCACTGGCACGATTTGGGGTCGGCGATTCTCACGTTGGGCACGGAAAACTTGCGCTCGGCGTCGAACTCAGCGTAGGCGTCTCGAATACGCACGCCGGAGTGATCGATGGAGCCCAGGCCACGCCATTCGAAAAACTCCCGCAGCTCGAACACCTCATGGATGGCGGCCAGAGCTTGGGCGTTACCCTCCTCGGGCACAACCCGGCCATATTGGTTTTCCACCTCGCAGCGGCCCTCGGCGATCTGCCTGAGCACCATCCAGACGGCCTGAAGCACGTCCAGCGGCTCGAACCCGGCAATGGTGATCGGTTTCCCGTAATGCCTGGCGATAAACTGGTACGGGCGGGTGCCGATCACCATACTCACGTGACCCGGGCCCAGGAACCCGTCCAGGTGCATGTCCGGTGAATCGAGAATCGCCTTGATGGTGGGAATGATGGTGATATGGTTGCAGAACAGCGAGAAGTTGCGCAGCCCCTCGGCCTTGGCCTGCAGCACCGTCATGGCCGTGCTGGGCATGGTGGTTTCAAACCCGAGGCCGAAAAAGACGACCTCCCGCCCGGGATTTTCTCGCGCCAGCTTGAGCGCGTCGAGGGGCGAATACACCATGCGCACGTCTGCGCCGTCGGCTTTTGCCTGCAACAGGCTCTTCTTCGACCCGGGCACTCGCATGGCATCGCCGAAGGTGGTGAAGATAACCTCCGGGCGCTCCGCCAGCGCCACGCAGTCGTCCACCCTCCCCATCGGCAGCACGCATACAGGGCAGCCGGGACCGTGCACGAACTCCACTTCGACCGGAAGCATCTGCTGGATGCCGTAGCGGAAAATCGAATGGGTGTGGCCGCCGCACACCTCCATGATCTGCAGGGGACGCCGGCGCGCCCGCTCGATCCGCCCGACCAGGTCCCGGATCTCTTTGGCCAGCGTGCGCGCCTTTTCCGGGTCGCGGAACTCATCGACATATTTCATGGTTCATTCCTTGCCGCAAGACCGCCGCGGTCGTCAGCGAGCAGCGTGTGCACGAGATCCCACAAAATGTGATAAATCGCCACGTGGGTTTCCTGGATGCGATGAATGCTGTCGGTACGCACCGTCAGGCAGTAATCCACATCGGGGCTTACGGCCATCTTGCCGCCGTCCATGCCCGACAGCCCAATGGTCACCATTCCCATTTCCTTGGCCTTGGCGAAAGCCGCGAGCAGGTTTTCCGAGTTGCCGCTCGTCGAGACCCCGATCAGACCGTCGCCGGCGCGCCCCAAGGCGACGATCTGGCGAACGAAGATGTGCTTGTAACCCACGTCATTGCCCACCGCCGTCATCATCGCCGTATCGGCTACCAGGTTCACCGCCGTCAACGCAGGGCGCCCGGCGGTGATGGGATGCAAAAACTCCACCGCGATGTGGGCGGCGTCGCAACTGGAACCGCCGTTACCCATGCTGTAAAGGCGCCCATGACGGCGATACACATCGGCGATAGCGTGGGCGACCTGAACGACCTGCTGCGCGTTCTCTTCAAAGAAGGCGCGCTTCACCTCGTAGCTGTGCCGGGCCTTTTGCCGCACCGACTCGAGCAGCGCCTGGTTCAGCGCGTCCGGATTCTGTCGATCGCCGTGCAGGAACGGGTAAAGCGTTTGCAATGCGTCGCGTTCTGGCATGGGTCAAGCGGCTCAAGGGGGGTCAGCGGCGACTATTTCAGAGCGCCGGGCCGCTACGCCGTGGCTTGCATGGCCTGGATTTCGGCCTGCACTTCGCCCAGTTGGGTCAGAAGCTCCAGCGTGCGCGCGGCCTCTTCTTCGTCGATGCGGCTCATGGCGAAACCGACGTGCACCAGGACCCAGTCGCCGACGCATGCCGCAGCGGGATGGGCCTCATCGACGATGCAAGCGATGTTGACCGTTCGCCTGACGCCTCCCACATCGACGATGGCGAGCTTTTTGTCGGGATCGGTCACTTCCACGATCTGCCCCGGGATTCCCAAGCACATCCTTTCCTCCTTGCCCTATTGGCTATTGGTCAGCGATCTTGCCGCGGCGACAGCAGCCTGTCCCAGCGCCAGCCCGCCATCGTTCGGAGGCACATGCCGGTGGGTCAGTACCTCAAAGCCGATGGCCTTGAGCCGCGCCGTCACCTGCTCCAGCAGGACGCGGTTCTGGAAGACGCCGCCCGACAAGGCAACCGTCCTGACAGGCTGGTCGCCGCCGGCCTCCCGGCTGAGCGTGTCGACCATGCGCGCGATGACCATGGCCAGCCCCTTGTGGAAGCGAGCCGCAATGACCGGGACCGGCGTGCCCAAAAGCAGATCCCCGAGCAACGCCTGCCACATGGCCAGCGGCTCCACGTAAGGGAGATGGGCGGACTTGAGCCTCGGAATCGCGAACGGATAGGCGAGGAGTTCGTCCTCCTCCTTCAGCGTGCGCTCGTCCACCAGGGCTTCGAGCGCCACCGCCGCCTCCCCTTCGTACGTGACCCGCTCCCGACACACGCCTGCCGCCGCCGCGACGGCGTCGAACAGCCGCCCGCACGAGCTGGCGAGCGGGCTGTTGATTCCGCGGCTGATCATCCGATCCAGCAGGCGGCGAGGCTTGGCTTCCAAGAAGCGGTAAAGGTCGAGTTCAGCGTAGTTCATCGCGAACCGGGCCCAGCCCATCTCGGCCATCAGGTGCGCGTAGGTGTTGCGCCACGGCTCGTACACCGCCTGCTCCCCACCCGGCATCGCCACCGGCTTGAAGGTGCCCAGCCGCTTGCACACGCGGTAATCAGCGAGCAGGAACTCCCCGCCCCATAGGGTGCCGTCCGTGCCGAAGCCCATCCCGTCCAGCGCCACACCGATCACCGGTCCCCCCTCCAGCGGGAAGGCGTTTTCCGCCAGACAGGCGGCGATATGGGCGTGATGATGCTGCACTTCCAGCAGGCTCGCGCCCCAGCGCGCCGAGAGCTCTTGCCCCCACTTGCGCGATAGATACTCGGGATGGCAATCCACCGCGACGATCCGTGGTTCGTGCTCGAACAGCTTCAAATACTGTTCGACGCAGCTGCGGTAATCCGCGTAGGTCAGCGCATCTTCCAGATCGCCCATGTGGTGCGACACGATGGCCCGTCCGTCACGCAACAGGCAAAACGTGTTTTTCAGCTCGCCGCCCATGGCGAGCACCGCCGGAGCGGCGGAAAAACCAGGCGCGAGGGACAGAGGGGCCGGCGCGTAACCCCGTCCCCGCCGCAGGACGCGCGGTGCACCGGCCATCTCGCGCACCACGGAATCGTCCACGCGCCGGGCGACGTCCCGGTTATGCATCAGGAAATACTCGGCGATGCCGCCCAGGCGGGCGCGGGCCTCGGCATTGTCGATGCACTGGGGCTCGTCCGAGCGGTTGCCGCTGGTCAGCACGATAGGCCGGTTCATCCGCCGCAGCATCAAGTGGTGCAGCGGCGTGTTGGGCAACATAAAGCCCAGGGTCTTCACGCCGGGCGCCACGCTTTCCGCCACCCGCTCCGGTCCGGTCGCATCCAGAACGACGATCGGGCCGGCCGGGCTGCGCAGCAGCGCTTCTTCGCCCTCGGTCACCGCACAGTAACGGCGCACCGTCTCCACATCCCGCGCCATGAGGGCGAAAGGCTTGCGGCTGCGCCGTTTGAGCCGGCGCAGGCGGGCGACGGCCGCTTCATTGCAGGCGTCGCACGCGAGCTGGAACCCTCCCAGCCCTTTGATCGCGACGATATGCCCGCGCTGGAGCAGCGTACAGACAGCGTCCACGTCGTCCAGCATGGTGAACGCTTCGACCGCCACCGGCGCCCCATCGGCGCGCTCCAACCAGGCACGGGGCCCGCAGGCATGGCAGGCGATCGGCTGCGCGTGGAAGCGGCGATCCGCGGGGTCGGCGTACTCAGCGCTGCACTGCGGGCACATGGCGAACGCCCGCATCGTGGTCGTGGCGCGGTCGTAAGGGATGGCCTCGATGATGGACAAACGCGGGCCGCAGCGGGTGCAATTGGTGAAAGGATAACGGTAGCGCCGCGCGAAGGGATCGAATACCTCCTGGACGCATTCGGGACAGGCTGCCGCGTCGGGCACGACGCCGGTGCGAATGCTGGTCGCATGGCTGCCAAGAATGCGAAAATCCGGGTGCTGGGGAAGAACTGCGGTCGGCTCGCGCTCGATGCGATCGATGCGGGCAAGCGGCGGAGCTTCGCGAAGCAAGGCTGCAGCGAACCGATCGAGGGCCGCGACGGGACCGCACACATGGATGCTCACGCCCTGCCCGTCGTTCGCCACCGAGCCGCGCAGGCCGTAGCGGCGGGCGAGCCGCCACACGGTGGGCCGGAACCCCACGCCTTGAACCAGGCCCTGCACCCGGATGCGCTCGGCCGCCTCCTGGGTGGTCTGCATATCGGCGACATCGTTCATGAAGCCAGCTCCTCCGAGAGCCGCCAGAGCAGCACGCGGTTGTTGCCCGAATCGCTGACCACGACCAGTCCATCGCGGTGCATGATTCCATAGGGCCAGCACAGGCTGTCCCGCGCGGGAAGCTGCCAGCGGTTATCTCCCTTGGCGTGGAAATCCGGCTGCCCCGTGAGCGCCCTGGCCTCCGCCCCGGTGCGGCAATCTTCCGCCCGCCACGCGAGCAGACGGGAGTTGGCGGTATCCGCGACAAGGAGCCAGCCTCCAGCGGCATCCACGCCGTAGGGCATGTTGAGGCTGGCAGCGCTGGGCCAGTAGAGGGATTGGTTATGGTCCACTTGGTGAAAATCGCGCTGCCCCAGCACCACATCGCAGGGTGTCCAGTTCTCGCCCGGAATCGCGTCCCACACCATGATGCGGTTATTGCCTGCGTCGGCCACGCAGAGCCGGCCCTGCCACACGACGATGCCGTGGGGCCAGCGCATGCTGGCGGCCGTGGGCGCTCCCCCGCCGTTCTCGTCGCGGCTGACGAAATCACGCTGCCCCAACACCAGATCCGCCGGTTGGCCGTTCACCTCCGGCAGACCGTTCCACATGAGCACACGCCGGTTGCCGGTGTCGGCGACCCATAACCGGGCGCCATCCCAGTGCACGCCGTAGGGCCAGAATAGACTGCCGGCGGATGGATCGTCCTTGCCGCCGTTGGGCTCGACCGACTCAAAGTCTTTCTGCCCGAGCACCCGGTCCGCCGGAACGTTGTGGTCCCGGGGAAGGGTTTTCCAGATCAGCACCCGGTGGTTCCAGGCGTCGGCGACCGCCAGCCCGTCGCCGCAGAGCGCGATGCCGGTGGGCACATTCAGCGTTGCCGGGCCCGCCGGTCCTTTCGCGTTACGTCCCTCGTGCGCGAAATCGGGCTGCCCAATGACCCAGTCTGCCGGCGTCCCGTCCTGAGACGGCAGCCGCGCCCAACCGAGCAGTCGATGATGGCCAGTGTCGCTGACCCACAGCGGTCCCTCAACCCCTGCAAGGCAGGCTCCCCGAGGTCCAAAGAGCGAGGCGGCCTCCGGCTTCACGGGGAGCGCCAGGCCCTCGCCGCTGCGGGCGGCGCCGATGCACGCGAAGGGTCCGCCGCGGTCCAGCACGGGCACAGCAGACGTTCCGCCGACCATCTCGCGCTTCAAGGCCGGAGTCCACCTCACCCGTAAAGACGTCGCCATCGCTACTCTTCCAACCGCACCTGGACCCGATCGCCGAGCACCCGGACGGCATGCACCCGTAACTGGACCTCGGGGGCCGTCAGGCATTCGCCCGTCTCCAACAAGTACTGAAAGCCGTGATAAGGGCACGTGATGATGCCATCGCGGACCTCTCCCATCTCCAAAGGCATCCCGAGGTGGGCGCAGCTATTGTCGAAGCAGCTCACGTGGTCGCCGCGTTTGCTGAGCAACACGGAGCGCCCTTTGATCTTGCACTCGGTCACGCCGCCTTCCGGGATGTCGTCGAGCCGGGCAGCATCCACCCAGCCGGAGCCCGCGTGCAGCGCGAAGGGGCTGATAAAGTGCACCGTGGCCACGCCTTTGTTTTGGGTATCCGCAGCACCCTTGCTTGCCTGTTGGATATGGAGAATCTCCGGGCAGTGGACGCGGATCGCCCTTTCGACGCCTTCGGTCAGCGTCTGGCTTGAAGCGGGACAGCCCTGGCACGACCCGATCAGACGGATTTCCACCGTGTCGGGGGGCTTGACTGCCACCAGCTCCACGTCGCCGCCGTGGGACTGCAAGAACGGGCGCACTTCGTCCAGCGCTCTCTGAACCCGCGTCTCCAGGGGCTCCTTGACGAGTCCGTGGAAACGCAGCACCCCATAGACCACTTGGTCGCTGACGGCCTCCCGCATGCGAGCAAGCGCCGCCGGCTCACCCTTCAGCGCGCGAATCAGGCGTTTCAGGGCTTCCTTATGCAGGTCCTCGATCGCCGATTTGAGCGCCTGCACGGTCAGCCGCTGCCCCTCGTCCCAGTCGGCGATGATCGCTTCGAGACGGGTGATCGCCTGAACCAGCCGTTCCAAATCGGCCGCGGAATCGCCGCCGCTCTGGAGGCCTGCCTGATCAGTCGAGGGGCCGTTCATAGAGGAGGAAACTCAGTTGTACTTGAGATCCTTGAACAGATAGGGCTGCAGCAAGCCGGTTCCCAGGGCGGCGATCACCACCGTCCACCCGATCGGCAATCCCGCTTTTGCCAGGACGATGACAGCGATCAGGGATGCCAAAAAACCGATAAGCCACTTCCTGAACACTGCGCGCGGGTCCCGGAACAGCTTGCCCTTGAAAAACAGCTTGAGCGAATTAAGAAACATATCCCACATGGTTCCCCCTCAGCCTCAGACCAGCGCGAGGATGATCAAAGCCAGCAGAATTCCGGGCACCGCGCCGGTCGGGCCGAACATGGCTCCCATCAGGGCCGCCAGCTCATTGCCCAGATCTTTTCCAGCGAGCCTCATACCCGCCACCGCCCCGCCGCCCATCGCCAGCAGGAAAGCCAAAAAAGTCCAAATCGCGATCGTGAGAACGCCGAGCTGTCCGGTTGCCAATTGATTCAAGATTCCCTCCATTCAGTGTTTTCCTCACGACAAAGACACCATCAAAGCCGACTCGCCCGCCCATCGCCATTGCCGCGACGGGCCGACTGATCGGCAAGCTCCTGCTCGATCTCCGCCAGTGCCTCTTCCACGACGGCTGCGCTTCCAACCTGATTCAGGCTTAAAAAAATGCGCCGCGCCTCCTCATAGAGTTCCCGCGCCCGGAGAAGATTGGCACGACGCCCGGAACCAGGGTTTTCAAGCTCATCTGGAAGATTTCTGAGCACGTTGGCTTTGTTTGATATGGTGTTGGCATATTCCAGAGGCGTGTCGCGGGCGTTGCGGACCTTGAGCGCCTCATCGTAGGCGGCAAGCGCGCGCAAGTTGTTTTCCAGCGGATGGCCGGAGGCGGCATATTGCAGCGCGTTGCCGAGGTTGTTCTGAACCATTGCGTATTCGGTCGGATGATCGACCAGGTTGATGACCTTGAGGACCTCTTCGAACGACTGAACGGCCAGCGCCTCGCGCATTTTGCCGCGCTCGTCGGACAGCGGAATCGACAAATAGGCAATCGCCAAGTTATTGTGGAGAATGGCGTATTCCTGGGGGTACGCGTCGCGGGTGAAGACTTTCAAGGCTGCGTGATAGCACCGGATCGCCTCTTGGATGCGGGCCGCGCCGGCGCTGGAGAGCGACTGCAGCACCAGCCCCAGGTTCATTTCCGCTTCCGCAACCTCTTCCGGCCGCCCCTTCTCCTTGAGGACGGGGATCGCCTCTTCATAGCACGCCCGGGCCCGATGGAGCGCGTCGACACCGCCATCGGGCAATGCCTGTAAGGCCGTGCCCATGCGGGCGCGCAGCCGGGCCCTGAGCAAGACCGCCTCAGCGGGACAGAGATCGAGCGCGCGCTCGTAGAGCGCGACGGCGTGCTGCAACTGATCCGGGGTTTTCGGCCGCATCTGCATGCCCATGGCAATTTCCATGAGCATTTCGGCCTTCTCCTCCGGCGTCCCCGCCGCCGACTCCGCCGCCTGAATGGCGGCCTTGAATTGGGACGCCGCCAGGGTCTGCGCCATGGGCTCCTCCTAAGGTCGTGCGATCAACTTATTTTTTAGTCGTACTTTAGAAGGAAACCGAAAAACTGTCAATAGATTTTTCAACTTGTAAATTAAATTTACACTCCCTGAGATTTCGCCAAGTTGGACAGGACCAGGGCGGCCGCCTCGGGGCTCCACTGGGCAAGGACGACATGCTGTTGAAAATCTTCAGCAAAACCGTTTTCCCGGAAAAACTCCTGAGCGTGAACCACCCGGTCTCCCCGGGCATTGCGCGTCTTGACCAGCAATCCCCCGGCAGACCCGTGCACCAAGGGGATGACCAGGATCTTGTCTTCCCGGGCGACGAGCGCGACCGTCTGAGCGCCGGCAAAGTAAAGGTCGTACATCTCCCGCGGCAAATAGAGGCTGCCCCGACAGATGGAAACGGCCCTCTGCGGCCGATCAGCTTCAACAAGGCCGGCGGGATCAGGCTTCCGCGTATTCATCGATCATCTGCTCAAGGTCAGCGATCACCTTCTGCGCCGACAGGCGCACCGGCTCGCTCAGTTCCAGGCCAAAATCGAGGCGAGCCGCCTCGATCAGGTACACGGTCACATCGGTCGGGAAGTCTTCGCGAAAGAGCCGCTTTCCTGCGGCCAGCGCATGGTCCCAGCGGAAATCGTGCAAGGTGTATCCAGGCTCGTGATCGGAAGCCAGCTCGCTTCCTGGCACCTGGAAGATGGCGCCGGCCTCGGATCCGGTCCTGGCTGCATCGACGATGACGAGTTTGCGCGTGCCCCGGGCCTGGAACATCACCTCCATTCCGCCGGTCCCGGCGTCGAACACGCGCACATGGTCACGTGGCCGCTCGACCAGATAGGCCTGCAACGACCGGGCGACGAACACACCCACGCCGTCGTCGCTGCGAACCGGATTGCCACAACCGATGATCGTGAGCATGCTTTACCCCCTCTTCACCGAAACAGCGGGGGACCCGCTCCACCGTCCAAGGCGATCAAGCGTTTCTCTGGGCGGTCGCAGGGCGCGGCATCAGGCCCGGTGGAAAGCCCACGACGCCCTGGCGGCAGCCGCACCCCGGGAGCCTGGGCGCCCGGTGCCGTCTTTAGATGCGCCACAGCCGGCACGACCACTTCGGCTTCACCGGGATTTGCAGTTCCGGCAGCTCGCAGAACTGCCGATGAATGACGAAATACATACAGGTCTCGCAGGCTTGTTCAATCTCTCCGCCAGCACCATAAGGCTGGCTGGTAAAACCGGCGACCTTGAGCTTGGAGACATAATCGTCAGGCCGGATCGCCTGAAGCCGCGCCACGATACGGTTGACCTCCTCGCTGGTATAAGCGCGCTCCCGCCATTCCGTCTCGAGCCCTTGTTGAAGGAGATGCTCCAGCTCGCGCCGCAAGGCTTCCTCAACCATCGTTTCCCTCCTAAACCTCATCGTCCCCAGAGATTCGGGGCCGGCGCTGCGATCAGATCCGCCATAAGCGGCACCACCAATCCGGCTCCACCGGCAGATTAAGCTCCGGCAGATCGCACCATTTCCGATGGACCAGGTAGTACATGCACTCCTGGCAGCGCATCTTGTCCTCGCCGTAAGGATGATCTACAAATCCTGCCAGCACCAGCTTGCCTTTCAGGTCATCTGCGGGAAGCTCACGCAGCGCTGCCAGCAACTCCCCGAACTGCCGGTCATTTTCGGGAAAAGGCTCTGTTTGGGTCTCCAGCCCATCAGCCAGCATCCGCGCGATCTTGGCACGCAGTTGGTCTTCCTCGTCGCGTCGCATCTACCGCATTCCCTTCTGTTCGGCGCCGGCCATGACAACCCCCTAGATCCTTCTTCTGTCGCAGGACCCCGATGCTGTCGAGCCAAGACGCTGTCCATCAATCCTTGCCGCACCCTGCCGAGGATTTCATCACCGAATGCCCGAACTCGCCTCGTCGGCGCTCCCCCTCTCCCCAAGCCCTCGTCTGGAGAGGGGGACGACTGCATACGCTCAGAGGCAAAGTCCCCTGCTCCCTGGAAAAGGGGCGAGAGGAGAGGGCTGATCAGCGCTTCCTCTTGTCGCAAAGTGATGTAAGGCCCTCTCGGAAGCATGAGCACGACGGCTAAAACTTCATCCCCACCCCGGCCCCGATGATCCACGGGTCGATTTTCAAGTCGGTGAGTGGCGCCCCTGCCGAATTGACATCGGTCTTGATGAAAACCTTCTTTAAGTCGAGGTTGAAAGAAAAGCGCTCATTCAACGCGACATCGAACCCCACCTGCAACGCCGCTCCCCAGCTCTCCTTATCCAGGGACAGCGGCGAAGCAAGGTTCACGTCGTGAAAGCGAGTATAGTTGATACCGGCCCCCACATAAGGGCTGAACGGCTGTCCGGGCGTAAAGTGGTACTGCAGCAGGAGCGTGGGCGGCAGCACCTTGACCGAGCCCAGGGGAGCGCCGTTCAGGCTTACGTTGAATTTCCTATCGGTTGCGACCAGCTCCAGCGCCAGATGGTTGGTCAAAAAGTAGCTGACATCCACTTCTGGAGCGACTTCCGAGCTCACATCCAGACCAGGCAGGGATGAGTCCACATCCGGGTTGATGGAGAGCAGCCGGACACGACCCAACCAATCCCCAGCCCCCGCATCGGCGGAAGTCGTCGAAGCCGCCAGCAAAGCAGCCACAATGCTCAAGCTCCATCGCTTGTTCATGAGATTCTCCTCCTGAGTTGGTCTGATTTCTTGCGCCAACACCCTCCCGCCCGCCGCAGGCGGGAGGGCGAAAGCGAAGGATTGATTTGGCTACGGCAACCCGGCTCAGGCCGTACGGAAACGGGCGAGCTCCTTGCCCGTCTTGGCATCGTGGGCGTGCACGGTGCACACGAGGCAGGAGTCGAAAGACCGGGCCACATGTCCCACTTCGACGGGGTCAGTGGGATCGGCAATCGGTGCGCCGATCAACGCCTCCTCGATCGGCCCCCGGTTGCCTTGAGCGTCCCGCGGGCCCACGTTCCAGGTCGTCGGAGCGATGATCTGGTAGTTCTTGATTTTGCCGTCCTTGATTTCAATCCAGTGGCATAGCGCGCCCCGAATCGCCTCGGTCGCCCCCCAACCACGCCCATCCTTCTCTTTGGGCTTGATGTACCAGGGTTCGTTCAAGCGGAATTCCCGCAGGCAGCGCTCGGCCTGGCGATAGAGCTTGACCGTCTCGTGCATGCGGGCGATCTGCCTCAGATGGAGACTCGGCCCACCCATCTTCTTGAACATGTCCAGGATGAGCCCATCGTAATGTTGCCAAGATTCGCCGTGCTTGCCGCCCGCGATCAACTGACGGGCGAACGGTCCAGCCTCCAGGCGACCGAATTCGGAATGCAGTACCGCGGTATCCCAGGTGTATTTGCCAGAGAAGTCGGTGTTGTTCTTCTGGATCGGGCGAGTGACCCGGTCGAACGGATGGACATCGGTCGAGCCCTCTTCGTACCAGGCGTGAACGGTATTTTCACGAACCTTATCCTGGGTCATCAGCACGTGCCGGTCGGTCTTGCTGTCGTAGACACCGCTCTTCATGATGACCGCCGCATTGCGACCTTCGATCGTCGGCTTCTGGTACTTGTCCTCGTGCGGCAGATAACCCCAGGAGACGTACTTGCCCACGCCGCCGCCGTACTTGTCCAGCCCGATATCAAGTCCCATGCGCCAGTAGAATCCCAGGTCCGAATTGGCGTGCGCCGGGCTCTCGTCCAGCCATGCCAGGAAGTCCTCGTAGGTCTTGATCTCTTCGTAACGCTCCAACGAACAGCCGAGCCAGACCGGCTCGAGCCAGTTATTCTTGAAATACTCGAGGATCGACCAGGCGCGGGTGATATCGGCCAAGGTCGGGGCGCACATGACGCCGCCCGGCACCATGTAACTCGAGTGGGGCCACTGCCCGCCGAGCAGCGCATAGATCTCCACGGGCTTACCCGAAATGGTGACCCCGATCTCGTAGGATCGGCCCGTGAAGGGCGCAAAGCGTTTGACGGCCTCTTCGTAGAACTTGCTGTTGCGGTACTTCTTGTTGGTCAGGTCGATCGCATACAGACCGTAAAAGTAGCGGGGGTTGCTCTGCAAGCTCTCGACGATCTGCCCCAAGTTGCGCGCCAGAATGGCGTTGCGCGGAACCTCGGTCTGCCAGGCCGTGTCCAGGGCCCAGGCGGCGCAGGTCAAGTGCGAGGCGCCGCAGATGCCGCAGGCCCGCGGCGTCACCACCAGTCCGGCTTGCGGGTCCTTGTCACGCAGAATGATCTCGAATCCGCGAAACAATTCCGCCTGGGTCCAGGCATTGACGACTACCCCGTTGTCGATGTCCACCCGAACGTCCAAATCGCCCTCAACGCGCCCGACCGGCGAGATGTCCAGCGTTTGTACTGCCATGATTGCGCCTCCTCAGATGTCTGGAACTTGTTAAACCACAAAAATGTCCTGTTCAGCCCACGCGGGCGCGGCGTTTTTCGCCGCGCCGGTCAGCGCGATGTAGCCCTTCTTGTCGACACCGGCGGGCAGATCCTTGGGAATGCCCATGACGGTCTGGGTTTTGAACACGGTGCCCGGCGCCAGGTCGAAGAACGGGAACTCCGGTTCGGTGCACCCCAAGCACGGCATTCCAGCGCGGGTCTTGGAGGACTGTCGGTTCCACAGGATCCGGTTGCAGGGGGAGTGCGTCATCGGCCCGCGGCAGCCGAGATCGTAGAACAGGCATCCCTTCCGCTGCCCGAACTCGGTCGCGGAAACCTTGTAGGCAAAGTGCATGTTGCGGGTGCAGCCGGTCTGGGTGAAGCTCTGGAAAAAGGTCTTGGGTCGCTGCAGGTCGTCCAAAGAAATGTCCTTGGCGCGGCCCGTGGCGACCGCGACCAGGATCTGGGTGACCCAATCGGGGTGGGCCGGACAGCCTGGAATATTGATCACAGGCAGCCCCGACTTCGCCCGGAAGTCCTTGCCCAGGAATCCGCCATGCTGACGCTTCAGAAACTGCAGTCCCTGGGACTCGCTGGGGTTCGGTGCCGTCGCCGGGATGCCCCCCCACGTGGCACAGTCGCCGATCGCGACGACAAACTGGGCGGCATCGGCAAGCTCCCGCACCCACTGCTTCATCGGCCGTCCGGCAAAGCGGTTCCATTCGCCGGTGCCGTTGGGGGCGTTCACGACGGTGCCCTCGAAGACGAAAATGTCGAGAGGAATCGCGCCGGACACGCAATCGCGCAGGATCTTCTGGAGATTGTCTCCCAACTCCAGACCCAGCGACGGATGCCAAAGGATATTGATCCCGAAGTCCGTGACCAGGTCACAGGCGCTGGGCTCCTCGGCGTTCAGAAACGACATCGTATTGCCGGAACACGCGCCTCCTTGCAGCCAGAGCAGGTTGGCCATCTTGAAGCTCCTCCTTCGGTTGATGGTTGGGTGAGTTGGGCGTGCGCGCCAGCGGCGCTGCTGAATCGCACGCTTCACTTCGTGCCACAGCAACGCCCGTGCCAACTTGACCGAAGTACGGACGACTGGCTTTTTATCAACGAATTAGGAACAGCGACGCGAACCGCCGCGGGCGGTGTTCGAAGGATAAGACTGCAAACCCTCTTTACAGCGGCTATGCAGTCGCAAGCGCAATTTACGACGTGGGGACAGGGTTTTTGGGGTGCCTACCCCTTGCGATTGCCGCAAACCGGACACTCGGCCTCCAAGGTGTAGCCAAACCAGATCCCCTGGCATCGGCTGCACCAGTGGCCATTGGTTTGCTCCACCGTCAGGCCCAGCTGGCGCGCAAGCGGTGTGACGCCGAGATCTTTAAAGCCGCCGGGCGTCGCGGGCGGGTTGGTGCGGGAGTAGGGAAAAGGATAAGTCTTTGCCGGAGCGCTTCGGTCAGGCGGGTCGTCTCGGTCTTCGGACATGGACAGCCTCCTATTGGGCACCCGATTTATCCAACTTGTATCGCTTGATCTTGTTGGCCAAGCCGACGCGGGAAATACCCAACTCCCGCGCCGCCCGGCTGTAGTTCCATTTATGCTTGAGCAGCGACTGAGAGACCAGATGCATCTCCAGCGCCTCGACTTTTTCCTTCAGCGTTCCTTTTTCCAACAAGAAAGCAGCCCGTCCATTGTCGGGCTTGGCCGGGAGCAGCTTGGCAAGCTCCGGCGACATGTGCTTGACGGACAGGATCTCCCCGTCTTCAGCCACGGCGACCATGCGCCGCATTTCGTTCTCGAGCTCCCGCACGTTGCCCGGAAAAGGATAGAGCTTCAGGCGCTGCAGCACCTCGTTCGATATTCCCGCGATGTTCCGATTGATCGACTTGGCGTACTTCTTCGCCGCGTGTTCCGCCAGCACCGGAATATCTTCCACCCGTTCGCGCAAAGGCGGAATGTTCAGCTCGAAGCCCCGCAGGCGATAATAGAGGTCCTGACGGAACTTCTTCTGTTCAACCAGCTCTTTCAACGGCCGGTTTGACGCGGCAATGATGCGGACGTTGCAGTGCCGGGTCTGATCCGACCCCAGGGGCTTGACCTCACCTTCCTGAAGGAACCTCAACAAGCTCACCTGAAAAGACGGCGACACTTCGGAGATCTCGTCAAGGAACACGGTGCCGCCATCGGCTGCGGGGAAAAGCCCCAGGCGGTCGCTGATGGCGCCGGTAAAGGCGCCTCGTTTGTGCCCAAACAATTCCGAGTGCAGCAATTCGTCGGGCAGAGCGCCGCAGTTTTGTGCCAGAAAAGGAAAGGCCTTTCGAGCGCTGAAGAAATGCACCGCTCGAGCCATCAGCTCCTTTCCCGTCCCGGTCTCGCCCTGGATTAAGACCGGCAGGTCAGTGGCAGCTGCCTGGCGCGCCAAGTTGCAAACTTCCACCATCTTGTCGCTGGCGAACACCAGTTTGTCGAATTCGTAGGTGTCCTGGAGCAGTTTGACCATGTGGTCGTTCTGCCGCCGCAGCACGTCGTCGCTGAACTTGAGCTCCCTGCTCAGGTAGCGGTGACGCCGGGCCAGCTCGCGGCTTTCAAGCGCCCGCTTGATGAGGAGCAGAAGATGGTCAGGCTGCCATGGCTTGGATACAAACTGGTATATCGCCGCCTCGTTGATGGAACCGATGATATCGTCGGGGTCCGTGTATCCGGTAATCAGGACGCGAATGACCTCCGGATGGGACACCCGTGCCTCCCGAAAGAATTCGACCCCGGTCATGTCGGGCATACGCTGGTCGCACAACACCAGGTCGACTTCCTCCCGGTTCAAGATTTCCAGCGCCTCCCGCGCAGAGGCTGCTGTGAGCACTCGGTAGTCCTCTTCCAGGCAGCGCGTCAATGATGCCCGGACCTGGGCCTCGTCATCGACGACCAGAACCGTCCAAAAGCCGTCGGACTGCATAATACCTTTTTATCAAATCGTATACTAAGTTAACACTTTAGCAGGGTTTCCAGGAAGATCAAAGGGTCGAAATCGGGCCCCGGGCAATCCTGTATATTCAGGGCCTGGTTCGCAGGGCGCCCCCGAAACCCGTCAGGGGCGCTCACCCGTCACCCAAGGAGCCCCGTCATGTCCCGATGCTCATCGACGATGGCAGCCGCCGTGCTGCTGTACGCTGCCGGCGTCGCCAGCGCCGACGTTTTGGTCATCGCCCCCGCCGAGCCGGTCGTCGCCGGCACCACCATGACCCTGGAGCTGTACTTCAAGAATGAATCCAACACACCCCGGACCGTCACCGTACCGAAGGTGATCTCCGCCCGGCTCTCGGCCGGCAGTTCCTCCTCGCCGATGGAACTCAAGGCCCGGGAAGCGCGTGACGTTCCTGCTGTACAGCTTGCGCCCCAGTCCTTCGTTCGCGTCGCCTACACAGGAACGCTGCCCCCCTCCCTGGACGGCATGGTCACCCTCGCTTTGGACGGCCTGACCGCAAACCGCATTCTGCTGGCGGTGCGGCCCGCGCCGGAGCCGGCCCCGGTGACGAAGGGCGTCACCGGGGAAATCAGGCAGGCAGAGCCCTCGCCGCCCCAGCCCGCCCCCTTCGCCCTGATCTCTCCTTACGAACCGCTGTATTTCATCTATGGCACGCGGGATGGCGAGAACGCCAAGTTCCAGCTTTCTTTCAAGTACCGCTTTGTGAGGCCCGACAGAGACCTGGCGCGCCTGCTGCCCGGGATCGAAGACATTTACCTCGGCTATGCCCAGACCTCCCTTTGGGACCTGGAGCGGGAGTCGAAGCCTTTCCGGGACACGAGCTACAAGCCGCGGCTTTTCTACTTCAAGGAAGGCCTGTGGCGCAGCGTCGGGGACCGCCTGCGCCTGGGGCTCGAGGCCGGCTACGGTCACGAGTCCAACGGGCGCGACGGCGATCAGTCCCGCTCCATCGACATCCTCTACGCGAGACCCGTCTTCACGTTCGAGAACCGCCAGGACTATCACCTGGTGGCAGCGCCCGGGGTATGGGCATACCTGGACAAGGAGGAAAACCCGGACATCGATGAGTTCCGCGGCTACGGAGACCTGTACCTCGCCCTGCAGAAGACCGACTCGTGGCAGCTTGCCACCACCCTGCGGCTCGGCTCCGACGGCGACAAGGGCAGCGTGCAGGTGGATCTGTCCTATCCCCTCACCCGGATCGGGTTCGGCAACATCGACGGCTACCTGCTGGCCCAGTACTTCAACGGCTACGGGGAGTCCCTCCTGGACTACAACCGCAAGCTGCGCTCCCAGTTCCGGTTCGGGGTCATGCTACTGCGTTAAAGCGAGCGGACCGGCTCACACCCCCAGGGACTGCAGTAGTCTGCGGGCACTGCGGAGCGCCCGCCACCCGACCCAGGCCCGCGAGGCGAGGCGCAGGGCTCTGCGGGGCTTCAGGATCACCGCTAGGAGCACGGCGATGGCGACCCAATGGGGATGGGTGCGAAGGTAGTGAACGGTCTCGACGGCCCGATCGGCGAGCCGGAGAGCGGGCGAGAAGCGCTCCAGCGTGCCGACCAGCAATTCCCGCTCCTGCTGGGCTTGGGCCAGGAGGCGAGCGCGCCTCGCGGCTAGATCGTGCGGTGGCGCGTTCATGTACGCCGGCTCAGGCGCTCCCGATCCTTGGCGAGCTCCTCCAGCGTGGTACCGAAAACCGATGGCCGGCGCCGCCACCAAGCCCGCAGCCCCAGTCCTACCGCGGCCGCGGCCCCAAGGGAGAGTCCCGTGAGCACGCCCAGGACGGCGAGCCGCTGGCTTTCCCAGAAGGCGACGACAATGAGCATGGCGGCCAGTACCACGCCGAGGAACAGGGAAAACAAGAAAACGGTGCCCCAGAAAATCAGTCGCACCAGGGCGTCGCGCTCCTCCTCCAGATCGGTGGACAGGATGCGCAGCCGGGTCTCCACCGCGGCGACTGCGGTCGTCCCCAGCGCCTTGAGTGATTCCAGCAGCCGCGGCTGGGCAGGCTGCCTGCCGGAATCCCCGTTCATGCGGGCAGGGTCAGCGGCGCCCGATCAGCAGCCCGACGATCAAGCCCACGCCGGCGGCGATGCCCACCGCCTTCCAGGGATGCTCGTGGACGAACTCGTCCGTCGCCTTGGCGGCGATCCGGGTGCGCTCGGCGGCGAGACCTTCCAGCTCCGCCAACCTGACCTTGGCTTTTTCTAGGCTGGCCTGCACCCGCTCGCGGGCGGCGCTGACCCGCTCGCCCGCCTGGCTGGCGGTCAGCTTCAGCAGCTCCTCAGCGTCGGCCAGCACGACCTTCAAGTCGGCCATCAGCTTGTCCCTTTGGGAAGTCGTGGAGGTCGTGTCATTCATAATGAAAATTCCTTTTAAGTGAGCTTGTGGAAAATGCAATAGAGTTAACCTACCGTCTTTTCCTGCGCAAGGCAATGGCGGGCACGGAGCTCGCTCGCGCGAGAGTGGCTCGGATATACTGCAATTTTATCCCCGGTGCGACTGCCCGGCGAGCCTCCGGCCCATAATTTGGAACCGTCGGCCATCGTCTCCCCTCTCCGGATGGAAGTGGGAGAAAGGAAGAGGTGCCGAACACCGCCAAGCTTGATTTCGGAATGCTCGGGGGGTCGGATGGGCGCCCTGTCCGCACCGGCGACCGGGTGTTCTTGGAAAGGAGTCTCTATGGGCGTATTGGGGATTGCGTTGCTTGTGCTGCTGGGGGTGATCGCGCTCTACGCCGTGGTGACCTATAACAACCTGGTCACCCTCAAACACAACGTGGCCAAAGCCTGGGCCAACATCGAAGTCTTGCTGAAGCAGCGCAACGACGAGTTGCCCAAGCTGGTGGAGACCTGCAAACAGTACATGCGGTTCGAGCAGGAGACTCTACAGCGGGTGATGGAGGCCCGCGCCCAGTCCCAGATGGCCCACGCGGCCGGCAACATGGCCGCCCTCGGCCAGGCGGAAGGGGCGCTGCGGGCGGAGCTCGGGCGCCTGTTCGCCGTCGCCGAGGCCTATCCCGATCTCAAGACCAACGAGACCTTTCAGCACCTGCAGGGCCGCATCACCCAGTTGGAGAACAGCATCGCCGACCGCCGCGAGCTCTACAACGAGAGCGTGAACATCAACAACGTCCGCATCGAGCAGTTTCCGGACGCCATCATCGCGGGGCTGTTCAACTTCAAGCCGTTCCAGCTTCTCGAGTTCTCGGACGGGGAAAGGAGCGACGTGGACATGAAGAAGCTGTTCGCCTAGGGAGGTTCCCGGGCGGCCCCTTCTCGAGCGCTGCCCGCCATGATGCGCGAGCTGCGGCGCCGCTACGGGGATTACCTCGCTTCGGGCGCCTACTTGGCCATCGTCCTCTTCGGGCTGGAGAGTCCCGCGCCCCAATCCCGGCTCATGGCCGCGGGCCTCATCGCCGTCCTGGCGCTGTGGGCCTGGCTCGCCGCGTTCCATCGCTACCGGTTCATCGCCGACACCCCCACGTCCCGGATCGCCTCGGCGGCGCAAGGGTACGTGGAGCTCCTGGGGCGCGCCCGCTCCCATCCGGGCAACCGGATCCTGAGCAAGCTGACCCTGCTCCCGTGCGTGTGGTTTCGTTACGAGATCCACCGCCGGCAGGCGGACGGCAAATGGGAGCGGCTCGACCATGGGGAGAGCCCGGACACCTTCCTGCTGGACGACGGAAGCGGCGAATGCGTCGTGGACCCGGAAGAGGCCGAGATCGTCACCCCGCGCAAGCAGGAATGGCGGCGGGGGGAATACCGCTATCGGGAATGGTTGATCCTGGAGCAGGATCCCCTCTATGCCCTGGGCTATTTCGTCACCCTGGATCCCCTCGGCGGGCCGCCCGCGGCGCGGGAGGAAGTGGGCGCGCTGCTCGCCGAATGGAAGCGGGACCGGGCGGCGTTGCTCGCGCGCTTCGACGCCAACCGGGACGGGGAGATCGACCTGGTGGAATGGGAAGCCGCCCGCAAGGCCGCGAAGGCGGAAGTGGCCGAGCGGCACAAGGCCCTCCAGTCCGCGGCGGGCTCGATCCACGTCTTGCGCAAGCCTCCGGATGGGCGGCTCTATCTGCTCTCCAATCTGCCTCCCGAGGGCCTTGCCGGGCGCTTCCGCCGCTGGGCTTGGTTCCACCTGGCGGTGCTGCTGGCTGCCGCTCCGGCGGCGATCCTGTTCTGGCTCGGGCTCCTCTAGCCCGGGGCGTCCAAATATTTTGAAATACAGGCTCAAAACCGCTCATGCCGCCATGAGGATATTTTCGGCGTGTCGCGGTCTAACCCGCCGGTGAGAACCGATCCCGGTCCGACGGCACGGATTCGCTGCACCGAATCCACTGTATTGTGATGGAGAAAGCGCTCGATGGCCTTGGCTAACACGGCCGACCGCTATGGACCGGTGGCCCAGGCGCTGCACTGGGCCACCTTCCTGCTGCTCGTCGGCTCTTTCTCCCTGGGATTGTGGATGGTGGAGCTACCCCTGTCGCCCCTCAAGCTCAGGCTGATTTCGTATCACAAATGGATCGGGGTGACCGTCTTCCTGCTGGTTCTGATGCGGCTCGCCTGGCGGCTCTACAGCCCCCCTCCTCCCCTGCCCGCCTCGGTTCCCCTCTGGCAGCGGCGGGCGGCGAAAGCGGTCCACGGGCTGATCTACGTGCTGCTCATCGCCATCCCGCTGATCGGCTGGCTGGGCAGCTCCGCCAAAGGCATCCCCACGGTCTACCTGGGGTTGGTCCGGCTGCCCGACCTGTTGGCCAAGGACCCAGAGCTGGCCGAGCGGCTGTTTCTGGTCCACTGGGTCCTCAACAAGGCCCTGCTCGTGGCGGTGGGCGTGCACGTGGCGGCGGCGCTCAAGCACCATCTGGTGGACCGGGACGAGGTGCTCGTGCGCATGCTGCCGGCGAGCCTGATACGAAAACGCGCTTGAAATGAGGATTCCTCCCATGATTCGATCGGGCATCGTCATAGCTGGGCTGCTGGCGGCCACCGCCCTGGCCCAGGCGTTCCAGGAGGTAGATTACGCCAAGAGCTGGGTGCGTTTCGCGGGCAAGCAGATGGGGGTGCCGGCGGAAGGCGAGTTTCGACGCTTCACCGCCCGGGTGCGCTTCGACCCCGCCCGGCTCGATCAGGCGCGGGCGGAGGTGGAGATCGACGTGGCAAGCGCTGCCGTGGGCGACCCGGAGGGGGACGCGGAGCTCAAGCGCAAGGCCTGGTTCGACGTAGGGCAATATCCGACGGCCAGGTTCGTCTCCACGGCTTTCCGCAAGGTGGGAGAAAATCGCTACGAGGCCACCGGCCAGCTCACCCTCAAGGGCCGCACCCGGGACGTGGTGGTGAGCTTCACCGCCAAGCCCGCGTCCCCGGGCCTGGAACTCACCGGGACCCTGCCCATCAAACGGCTCGATTTCGGCGTCGGTGAAGGCATCTGGGCCGATACCGATACCGTGGCAAACGAAGTGGAGATTCGTTTCCGCCTCATGTTGGGACCGCCGCGATAGCGTGGCTTCTAAAGATTTCCTTTCGCGCTCTTCGCGTCCTTTGCTTTGAGTTTTTTGTTCCTTCGCTCTGGAGGTGACCATGGAAAGACGCATTCTTGGTTTGCTCGCGGGACTTGCGCTGGCGACCGGGGCGGCGGCCGCCGACTCCTACACCCTGGACCCGAGCCACACCTATCCGAGCTGGGAGGTGTGGCACCTGGGCATCTCCAAGTTCCGCGGCAAGTTCACCAGGAGCGAGGGCAAGGTGACCCTGGACCCGGCCAACAACACCGGCCACATCCTGGTCACCATCGATCCGGCCTCGGTGGCGAGTGGCCACGAAAAGCTGGATCAGCACCTCAAGACGGAGGATTTCTTCCACGTGGAGAGGTATCCCGAGATCCGCTTCGAATCCACGGCGCTGCGCTTCACCAGCGGCGTGTTGACCGGAGTGGACGGCAACTTAACCATGCTGGGGGTGACTCGGCCGGTGACGCTGAAAGTGCAGTCCTTCCGCTGCACCGAGCACTTTCGCTTGAAAAAGGAGGTGTGCGGGGCGGAGGCCACCACTACCATCAAGCGCTCAGACTTCGGCATGACCTACGCCCTGCCCCTGGTGGGCGATGAGGTGACCCTCAACATCGAGATGGAAGGCTTCAAGGATTGAGCCATCCCGCGGGCTCTGCCTCAAGCCAGGTTGCGCAGCTCCCGCAGCGCCACCAGCAGCATGGCCAGATCCGGCTGGCTGGCCGCCTGGAGCTCGGTGAGCATTTGCTGCAGGCGCGCCAAGGCCCCTTGATGGTCCGACGCCCAGGCTTGGATCAGGGCGTCCGCTTCCGCCAGTTCCGGCCTCGTCTTCAGGATCACCGCGACCAGGGCCCGCAGTTTCTCCCCTAGCTCGTCCCGCAGGGTGGTGCGCGCCAGCGCCTGCCAGTGGCTGTCCGTGGGCAGCAGCCCCACCTGCTCCCTCAGCCAGGAAAAGCGCAGCCGGGCCGCCAGCCGGAAATACACCTGGGCGACGCTGGACGCCGGACGGCCGGTGGCCCTGGAAACTTCTGCGATGTCCAGGGCCGCGTACAGGGGCTCGAGCCGGGCCACCCGCAGCGCCAGGGCGGCCGGCACGCCGCCCTCGGCGTATTCCCTCGTTTCCTCCTCGAGCCGCTCGCGGTCTTCTTCCTGCAGCAGCTCCCCCAGCTCCCCGGCCAGCGCTTCCACCGGCGCGCGGAACCGGGCGATGGTCTGTTCCAGATCGGCGGCGTGCAGCCGGTGGCGCAGGAACCACAGGGTGGCGCGCACCAGCACCCGGCTGGAGCGCACCAGCATGGCGGTCTGCAGACGGTCCGCCACCCGGTTGTCCAGGGCCTCGATCTCCCGCCATAGCTCGGGCATGTGGAACACCTCCCGGGCGGCCACGTAGGCGCGCACCACGTCGGCGGGCGCCGCCCCGGTCTCCTCCGTCATCCGGTGGACGAAGGCGCTGCCCATCCGGTTGACCAGGGCGTTGCCCACGTGGGTGGCGATGATTTCCCGTTTCAGGGGATGGCGCGCCATGTGGGCCCCGTAGCGGCCCCGCAGCGGCGTGGGGAAATAGTCCGCCAGGGCCCGGCCGATGAAGGGATCCTCGGGAACGCTGGACCGCATCAGCTCGTTGAACAGCCAGATCTTGCCGTAAGCGAGCAGCACCGCCCGCTCCGGGGAGGTCAGCCCGATGCGGGCGTTCCTGCGGGCGGCGATCTCCTCATCGGAGGGCAGGAATTCCAGCGCCCTGTTGAGCTTGCCTTGCCGCTCGAGATAGCGCATGAAGCGCGCCTGGGCGTCCAGCACGGCGACCCCCATGGCGCCGCTCACGGCCAGGGACTGGGCCTGGTCGTAGTTGTCCCGCAGCACCAGCCGCGCCACTTCGTCGGTCATCTCCTCCAGCAGTCGGTTACGCTGTTTCTCGGTGAGCTCGCCCTCCGCCACCACGGCGTCCAGCAGAATCTTGATGTTCACCTCGTGGTCGGAGCAGTCGACGCCGGCCGAGTTGTCGATAGCGTCGCTGTTGATCAGCCCCCCCTTCAAGGCGTACTCGATGCGGCCCCGCTGGGTGAAACCCAGGTTGCCCCCTTCCCCCACCACCCGGCAGCGCAGCTCCCGGGCGTCCACCCGCACGGCGTCGTTGGCCCGGTCGCCCACGTCGGCGTGGGACTCGGCGCTGGCTTTCACGTAAGTGCCGATGCCGCCGTTGTAGAGCAGGTCCACCGGGGCCTTGAGGATGGCGCGAACGAGGTCCGCGGGCGTGAGCGCCTCTGCGTCGATCCCCAGGGCCCGGCGCGCCTGCGGAGAGAGGGTAATGGACTTGGCGCTGCGGGGATACACGCCGCCACCCTGGGAGAGGAGCTTCGGATCGTAGTCGGCCCAGGAGGAGCGGGGCAGCCGAAACAGCCGCTCCCGTTCCCGGTAGCTCGTCTCGGGATCCGGATCCGGGTCGATGAAGACGTGCCGGTGGTCAAAGGCGGCGATCAGCTTGATGTGGCGGGAGAGCAGCATCCCGTTTCCGAACACGTCCCCCGACATGTCGCCGATGCCCGCCACCGTGAAATCGGTCGCCTGGATGTCCACGCCCAAGGTACGGAAGTGTTTCTTCACGGACTCCCACACCCCCCGGGCGGTGATGCCCATCTTCTTGTGGTCGTAGCCGGTGGAGCCCCCGGAGGCGAAGGCGTCGCCCAGCCAGAACCCGTATTCCCGGGCGATGCCGTTGGCGATGTCGGAGAAGGTGGCGGTGCCCTTGTCCGCCGCCACCACCAAATAGGGATCGTCGTCGTCGTGGCGCACCACGTCCTGCGGCGGCACCACCCGGCTTCCGATCCGGTTGTCGGTGAGATCCAGCAGTCCCCGGATGAAGACGGAATAGCACGCCATTCCTTCCTTGAGCAGGGCCTCCCGGTCATCCCCCGGAGGCGGCTGCTTCACCACGAAACCGCCCTTGGCCCCCACCGGCACGATGACGGCGTTCTTCACCATCTGGGCCTTCATGAGACCCAGGATCTCGGTGCGGAAGTCCTCCATCCGGTCGGACCAGCGGATGCCGCCCCGCGCCACTTTCCCGCCCCGCAGATGCACTCCCTCCACCCTAGGCGAGTAGACGTAGATCTCGAACATGGGCCGGGGTTCGGGCATCCCGGGCACCTTGGACGGATCGAGCTTGAACGAAAGGTAGGGCTTGGCCCGGTCGTCGCTCGTTCGCTGGTAGAAGTTGGTGCGCAAGGTCGCCAGGACGAGCGCCAGGAAGCGGCGCAAGATACGGTCCTCGTCCAGGCTCGCCACCTCTTCCAGGGCCTCCTCGATCTCCCGCGCCAAGGCCTGGGCCCGTTCCTGCGCCCCCGCGGGGCGCCAGGGATCGTGGCGTTCGTGGAACAGGGCGATCAGTTTGGCGGCGATGCCGGGATGGGCCGCCAGCGTGTGCTCCATGTACGCCTGACTGAAGGCGGCTCCGCACTGGCGGGAATACTTGGCATAGGCCCGCAGCACCGCGATCTCCCGCCAATGGAGGCGGGCGCCCAGCACCAGCCGGTTGAAGTCGTCGCTCTCCGCCTCGCCGCGCCACACGTGCAGGAACGCCTCCTGGAACAGCTCCCGCACTGCGTCGATGTCCACTTCGGCGCCCTTGCCGGTGGCAAGCCCCATGTCATGGATCCACACCGGCGCGGCGCCTTCCGGCTTGATCTCGTAGGGGCGCTCGTCCAGCACCTGCACGCCCATGTGCTCCAGCATAGGCAGGCTCTGGGACAGGGGCACCGGAGAACCGCGCCGGAACAGCTTGAAGCGCAACTCACCTTCGGGGGCTTCCAGGGGCAGGTAGAGGCTCATGCCCAGGCCCTCCTCCCCGAGCCCCTCTATGATCTCGATGTCGTGGACCGCGGCGCGGGGGCTGCACTCCTCCCGGTAGCCCGCCGGAAAGGCGCCCTGGTAGGCGCGGGCGAGCCGCGTGCCCCGCTCCTCCCCCAGCCGGGCGATGAGGGCTTCCGCCAGGTCGTCCTCCCAGCGGCGCGCCACCCGCGTGAGCCGCGCTTCCAGCTCCCGCACGTCGTAGTCCGGCACCGTCCCGGGCCGGGTGTGGACCACGATCAGCACCCGGGCCAACACCGATTCGGTCAGGCTCACGCTGAATTCGCTGGAGACGCCGTTGAACGCCTCCATCAGCACCTGCTGCATGCGCTGGCGTACCTCGGTGTTGTAGCTGTCCCGCGGGACGAAGATGAGGCAGGAGAGAAAGCGGCCGAAACGGTCGCGGCGCACGAACAGCCGCGTGCGCTGGCGCTCCTGCAGACGCAGGATCCCCATGGCGATCCGCAGGAGCTCGTCGGCGGAGATCTGGAACAGCTCGTCCCGGGGATAGGTCTCCAGAATGGTGAGCAGGTTTTTGCCCATGTGGCTGCCGGGCAGCAGCCCCGCCCGCTGCACCACCGCCTGCACTTTCCGGCGCAACACCGGGATCTCCTGGGCGCTGGCGCTGTAGGCGGTGGAGGTGTAGAGCCCGAGGAAGCGGCGCTCGCCCACCACGCGCCCTTCGGCGTCGAAGCGCTTGATCCCCACGTAGTCCATGTACCCGGGCCGGTGCACGGTGGCGCGAGAGTTGGACTTGGTGAGGATCAAGAGTTCGGGCACCCGCGCCTGCTCCCGCACTTCCGGCGGCAGGATGGCGAAGCTCACCGACCGGGCCTCGCCCCCCTTTTCCCGCAGGATGCCGAGCCCGGAGCCCGGCACCACCTTGAGCACGTCCTCGCCCCCCTCGGTGGCCAGATCGTAGTCCCTGCAGCCGAGGAAGGTGAAATGATCGTTCATGAGCCACTCGAGGAAGGCGATGCCCTCGACCATCTCCTCCCGCGCGAGGGGCGGCGGCGACTCGCGGATCGCCTCCACGGTCTCGCGCATGCGCTGGACCATGGGCTTCCAGTCGTCCACCGCGGCGCGCACGTCCTCCAGCACCCGGAGGAGCCCCTGCTCCAGCCGGGCCAGGTCCTCCGGATCCGTCTCCCGGCTCACCTCTACGTGCATGAAGGATTCATAACGGGCGTCCTCCGCCTCCTCCGCCGCGGTGGGCTCCAGCGGCAGGATCTCCAGCAGGTTCCCCTCTCTGTCCCGCCGCACCCGCATCACCGGATGGATGATGAGATGGATGGTGTAGCCCTGGCGGTTGACCTCCATGCGCACGGAATCCACCAGGAACGGCCGGTCGCTGTTCACCAGCTCGATGACCGTATGGGGGCTCTGCCAGCCGTGCTCCTTAATCCGGGGGTTGTAGATCCGCACCTTGGGCCCGTCTCCGGAACGGCGGCGCGCGAAATGCCATTGGGATAGGGCGGCGCCGTACAGGTCGGCCGTCTCCCGCTCCCGCAGGTCCTCCAGGTCCACCTGCCGGTAGAACTGCCGGGTGAACTCGGCCACCTGGGCCTGCTCCCGCAGGGGAACGCGGGCGCGGATCAGGGCGAGGACATCCTCGACCAGCTCGGCGTTGTCTTCGTCACGCAGGTTCACGGGCGCTCCGGGAGCGGGTCTTGCAGGGCCGCCGGAGGGCGGCCCTGCAGAGCGAGATTAGCGGAAATCCCCGCCCCTGAGAACGACGGCGCGGATTTCGGCGCGCTTTTCCGGGGCGTTCCGGGCTATGCGGCCCGTTTCCACATGCCGGTGGAAACGTAGCGCTCCCCGGTGTCGTTGAGCAGGGTGACCAGGGTGCGGAAACGGCCGGTGGCGGCGAGCTGCAGCGCCCCGTGCACGTAGGCGCCCGAGGAGGGGCCGACGAACAGGCCTTCCCGGGCGAGCCGGCGGCACAGCGCCACCGCCTCGTCCAGAGTGACGGGGATGCGCTGGTCAATCAAGGCTTCGTCCAGGATGGCGGGCACAATGTCGCCCGGGTGGCCGAGGGGCTTCAACCCCTCGACTCCCGGGAAGGTCTCGGGAATGACCGCCGCCACGTGGGCGTCGGGGCGCGCTTCCTTGAGCCGACGCCCGACGCCAGTAACGGTGCCCCCGGTGCCCACCCCGGCGACGAAGGCGTCCGGAGGGCCCAGCCCTTGCTGGGCCAACTGGTCCAGGATCTCCCGGCCGGTGGTCTCGTAATGGGCGCGCCAGTTCTCCGGGTTGGAATACTGGTCGCAGTACCAGTAGCGGTCGGGATAGGTCTCGGCCAGCCGTTTCGCCTCCCGTAAGGCGAAGTCGTAGCCCTCCAGGGGATCGGTAAGGATCAGTTCGGCGCCGTGGGCGGCGATGCGGGCGAGGCGCTCTTCGCTGGCGTTGCCCGGCACCACTAGGGTGATCGGGATGCCCAGGGCCGCCCCCAGCATGGCGTAGGAGATGCCGGCGTTGCCCGAGGAGGAGTCCAGCAGCCGACGCCCTCCGGCGAAGCGCCCGTCGGCCGCGGCTTGCATCAGCATGCGGGCTACCGGCCGGTCCTTGATGGAACCGCCCGGGTTCACGCTCTCCAGCTTGGCGAACAGCCGCACCCCCGCCTCCCGGGCGAGCTGGATCTCCACCAGGGGAGTCCCCCCAATGCGAGCGATGAGGGGATGGGAGGCGAGGGCTTCCGGCCGTGCCGGCTTCATGGCGTGGCGCTGGCACAGAAACGCTCGTAGTCGATGTAGCCGGGGAACTGGGCCCCGTCGCCGCAGTAGCGGCAACTGGGGTCCCGCTCCAGGGCCAGCTCGTCGAAGCGCCCGCACAGGGCATCGTAGTAGAGGAGCCGCCCCACCAGGGGATCGCCGATGCCCAGGATCAGCTTGATGGCTTCGGTGGCCTGGAGCAGCCCGATGATCCCGGGCAACACCCCCAGCACGCCAGCCTCGGCGCAGGAGGGGGCGAGCTCCGCCGGTGGGGGCTCGGGATAGAGGCAGCGGTAGCAGGGCCCGCGGCGCTTCGGATACTGGGGCCAGAACACCGTAGCCTGGCCTTCGAAGCGGAATACCGATCCGTGCACGTTAGGAATCCCGAGTTTCACGCAGGCGTCGTTCACTAGGTAGCGGGTGGGAAAGTTGTCCGAGCCGTCCACCACCAGGTCGTAGCCGGAGAAGATCTCCTCCACGTTGCGGCTGGAGAGGTGGGTCTCGTAACCCACCACCTTCACCGCCGGGTTCAAGGCGTTAAGGGTCTTCTTGGCGGAAGCGACCTTGGAGGTGCCCACCCGGTCGTCGGTATGGAGCACCTGGCGCTGCAGGTTGCTCCGATCCACCACGTCGTGGTCCACGATCCCCAGGGTGCCCACGCCGGCGGCCGCCAGGTACAGGGCCGCGGGACTGCCCAAGCCGCCGGCGCCGATCAGCAGGACCTTCGACTGCGTGAGCTTGAACTGGCCCGCCTCCCCCACCTCCGGCATGAGGAGATGGCGCGAGTAGCGCTCGCGATCGGCGGGCTCGAAGCGGGGCGGCACTTCCACGGGCAGTCCTTCGTTCTTCCAGCGGGTGAAGCCCCCCGCCATGGAATAGACGTGCTTGTACCCGAGCCGCTTCAGCTCTTCCGCGGCGAAGAGGGAGCGCACCCCGCCCGCGCACAGGGTGACGATGGGACGCTCGTAGTCCGGCACCGCATCCTCGATCTTGAGCTCCAGGTAGCCCCGCCCGAGCCGGTGCGCCCCCGGGGGGCTGCCTTGGGCGATCTCCTCTGCTTCCCGCACGTCCACCAGGGCCGCGCCCTTGGCCTGCAGGGCCAGGGCCTCGGTGGGCGTCACCTCGGGAATGGTGCGCTTGAGCTCCGCCAGTCTCAGGTCCCGCGCTTTCATGACGATCTCTTGAAGAGCAAATCCCACTCGCCGCGCCGCGACGTACGTCCACCCCCCGCCACCGCCGGAACGATGGAGATCACGTCTCCGTCGGCCACAGGAGTCGCCAGGCCGCTCAGGCTGCGCACGTTGCGCCCGGCGACGAAAACGTTCACGAACTGCCGCAGTTCCCCGTCGGGCCCCAGCACCCGCGGCAACAATCCCTCGTGGCGGCGGCCGAGGGCCTGGAGCGCCTCCCCCACCGTGGCTGCGGAAACCTCCACCTCCTCGGCGCCGCCGGTGTGAGGGCGAAGCGGCATGGGAATGCGGATTTTGACCGTGGTCATGGGGTCACCGTCTCCTCTTCGAACGCGCCGTCCTCGAGCCGCCAGGAGCGCAAATCCGTGACGCCATTCGGACCCACGGAGGCGATCAGGTACGACCACCCCTCCCAGGCGTGGGCCCGGTCGGTGGCGGAGGGCCGGGCCGGATGGTCCGGATGGGAATGCCAGATGCCCACGATGGAAAGCCCCCGCTCCCGGGCGGACTCGTCGGCCCTTAGGTAATCCTGGGGATCCAGCAGGTAGCGGTCCCGGGCCCGCTCCTGGTTCAGGTTACAGGCCGGGAAGACTTCCACCACTTCGGTGACGCCATCGCGGCTGCGGCCGATGAGGACGCCGCAGGTTTCCTGGGGATAGCCCTTTTCCACCCAGGCTCGCAAGCGCTCTTGCTCGGCTGCGGGCAAATGGAGCGTTGCCATCGAGCTTCCTCCGTTGGCCGATCGGCCCGCCGGCGGGCGGGTGCAGAAGCGCCTATCCAGCGGGCTGATCGCAGACCTGCACTATCCCGTTCTCCACCCGCACCGGGAAGGTGGCGACGCCCTCGTACGCCGGGGGGGCCAGCACCTCTCCGGTCTTGATGGAAAAGCGGGCTCCGTGGCGCGGGCACACGATCACGTCGCCCTCGATGTCGCCGCTCGCGAGATCCCCGCCGTCGTGGGTACAGAGATCCTCGATGGCGTAGAACTCCCCGTCCAGGTTGATCACCGCCACCGGCCGCCCGTCCAGATCCACGGTGCGGCAGGCGCCCGGAGGGATCTCCTCCACGGGAGCGACGTCGTACCACTCGGCCATGTCGGATGAATGAATCAGTCGTCGAAAGCGAGGCACCGGGCCTTCGGCTCTCCGGTTCTCACAACATCCCCAGTTGCAGCTTCGCCGCCTCGGACATGCGCTCCATGGTCCAGGGCGGCTCCCAGGTGAGTTCCACCTTCACGTCCTTCACCCCTTCGACGGCGCTCACCCGGTCCCGGACCACGTCCGGAAAGGTCTGGGCCACGGGGCAGCCGGGGGCCGTGAGGGTCATGGTGATCGCCACCTCTCCCTCGGGCGTCACCTCCAAGCCGTACACCAGTCCCAAGTCGTAGATGTTGACCGGGATCTCGGGATCGTAGATCTCCCGCAGCGCCGCGATCACCTGGCCCTCCAGCCCTTCCTGGGGGATCGCCTCGTCCTGCCTTTGCGCCACGTCTTCCCAATGGGTGCTCATGGGCGTCTTTTCACTCCGTGGATACCGGCGTCTTCTGGTCGCTCAAGGCGGCGTGGAGGGTATGCCAGGCCAAAGTCGCGCACTTCACCCGGGCCGGGAATTCCCGCACGCCCGCGAGCACTTCTAGCTTGCCCAGGTCGGCGTGGCTGCCTTCGTCCGAGTCGGTCACCATGGCATGGAACGCGTGGAACAGCCGCTCCGCCTCCTCCAGGGTCTTTCCCTTGAGCGCCTCGGTCATGAGGGACGCGGAGGCGGTGGAGATGGCGCAGCCCGACCCCTGGAAGCTCACGTCGCCGATCGTGTCGCCCTCCAGCTTCAGGTACACGGTCACTTTGTCCCCGCACATGGGGTTGTAGCCGTCGGCATGGCGATGGGCGTCCTCCATCTTCCGGAAATTGCGCGGGTTCCGGTTGTGGTCGAAGATGACTTCCTGGTACAGCTCCCGCAGGTCCGCCACGATTCAGCCTCGTCGTCGCTAAGGGTCCGAAACAGGCCTCAGCCGAAGACTTCCTGCACCTTGCGCAAGCCCGCCACCAGGGCATCCACGTCCTCCCGGGTGTTGTACAGGGCGAAGGACGCGCGGGCGGTGGCCGGCACCCCATAACGGTCCATCACCGGCATGGCGCAGTGGTGCCCGGCGCGGATCGCCACCCCCTGGTGGTCCAGGATGGTGCCGATGTCGTGGGGATGCACCCCGTCCATCACGAAGGACAGGATCCCGGCCTTTTGCCGGGCGGTGCCCACCAGGCGCAGGCCCTTGATCCCGGCGACCGCTTCGGTCGCGTACTCGAGCAGGGCGTGCTCGTGGGCGGCGATCGCCTCCATGCCGATGCCCGCCACGTAATCCAAGGCCGCCCCCAGGCCGATGGCGCCGGCGATGTGGGGCGTGCCCGCCTCGAACTTGTAGGGCAGGTCGTTGTAGAGGGTCTTCTCGAAGGTGACCACCTTGATCATGTCGCCCCCGCCCTGGTACGGCGGCATGGCCGCGAGCAGCGCTTCCTTGCCGTAGAGGGCGCCGATCCCGGTAGGGCCGTAGATCTTGTGGCCGGAGAGGGCGTAGAAGTCGCAGTCCAGGGCCTGCACGTCCACCGGGACGTGGGGAGCCGCCTGGGCCCCGTCCAGCAGCACCTTGGCCCCCACGGCGTGGGCCCGCTCCACGATGCGCCCGACCGGGTTGATGGTGCCCAGGGCGTTGGACACGTGCACCGCCGCCACGATCTTGGTGCGCTCGGAAAGGAGCCGCTCGAACTCCTCGAACACCATCTCGCCGGCGTCGTTGATGGGCGCCACCTTGAGCACGGCGCCGGTCTGCTGGCACGCCATCTGCCACGGCACGATGTTGGAGTGGTGCTCCATGGCGGTGATGAGCACTTCGTCGCCGGGCTTGAGAACGGCGCGCCCGTAGCTCTGGGCCACCAGGTTCACGCCCTCGGTGCAGCCGCGCACGAACACGATCTCCCGTGCCGAGCGGGCGTTGAGGAACCGGGCGACCTTCTCCCGGGCCCCCTCGTAGGCATCGGTGGCCTTCTGGGACAGGGCGTGCACGCCGCGGTGCACATTGGCGTTGTACTCCTCGTAGTAGCGCCGCTCGGCCTCGATCACCGCCGCCGGCTTCTGGCTGGTGGCGGCGTTGTCCAGATAGACCAGGGGCTTGCCGTAGACCTGCTGCTTGAGGACGGGAAAATCCTCCCGCCAGCGATATGCCGGGGCCACGTGCCGGACCAGAGCTTCCTTCGTCGCGCTCATACCAGTTCCCTGATGGCTTCACCCTCGGGCAGGCGCCCGATCACGAATTCCTCCAGCCGCACCCGCAGAGGTTTCAGGCCGATGCGGTTGATGACGTCGTTGGCAAACGCGTAGGTAAGAAGATTCCTTGCCGCCACATCCCCAATGCCGCGGGAACGCAGATAAAACAGCATATCCTCGTCGAGCTGCCCCACGGTGGCGCCGTGGGCGCACTTCACGTCGTCGGCGTAGATCTCCAATTGGGGCTTGGTGTCCACTTCGGCGTCCTGGGAAAGGAGCAGGTTGTTGTTGGTCTGCTCCGCGTCGGTCTTCTGGGCGCCCGGATGCACCACCACCCGTCCGCTGAACACGCCCCGGCCGGCCCCGTCCAGCACGCCCCGGTAGTACTCCCGGCTGGTGCCGCGGGGTTTGGCGTGATCGATGCGGGTGTGATGATCCACGTGCTGGCGCCCGCCCACCAGGTAGAGTCCGTTCAGGGTCGTTTCGCACCCCTCGTCGTCGAGCGCCACGGCGATGTCGGTGCGGGCGAGCTGGGCCCCCAGCGCCATGGAATGGGAGACGAAACGGCTGTCCCGGCGCTGCTCGGCATGAATGCCCGCCAGGTGGACGGTCTTCACGTCCTCCTGCTGCAGCTTCACGTGCTCCACCGCCGCGCCGGGGCCCACCGAGATCTGGGTGAGGGTGTTGGTGAACGCCACCGCCCCGGGCACGCCCGCGTAGTGCTCGATCACCAGGGCCTGGGCTCCCTCCTCGGCCAGGACCAGGTGGCGCAGGTGGGCCGCCCGCCCGCCGCCGCTCGCGAGGATCAGCAGGTGCAGGGGCCGGGGAAGCTTCACCCCGGGCTGCAAATGAACGACCGCCCCGTCCCGGGCGAAGGCGGTGTTCATCGCGGCGAAGGCGCCGCCCGGCGCCTCGGCCCCGAAATACGGCGCGAGTAGCGCCGACCCCTGCTCCAGAAGCCCGCCCAGCCCCGCCACCGTGGCGCCCTCCGGCAACTTCCCCAGCCGGGAAAGCTGCGGCACGAAACAGCCGTCCACGAACACGAGCAGGTCCGCGTCCAGGTGGGCGAAGCGGTGGATCGCCAGGGTACTCTCGAGCCCGCTGGACGGTGCGCTCCCCGCGGCCGGCGGGAAATGCCGCCGCTCCAGGGGCGCGACGCTGGTGTACTTCCAGTCCTCGTCCCGGAGCGTCGGAAAGCCCAGGGCCCGGAAACGCTCCAGGGCCCGCTCCCGCGCCTTGCGCACCCAGGGCACCCCGTGCCCCGGAAGCAGGTCGGCCACGGCCGCGTAGTCGTCGGCGTAGCGGGCCGCGGCGTTCGCCTTGAGATCGTCCACCTTCACGTCCGCGCCTCCTTGCCTTTGCCCCCGTGGGCCGCCATCCAGGCGTAGCCGTGTCTCTCCAGCTCCAGCGCCAGCTCCCGCCCGCCCGAGCGGATGATGCGGCCCTGGGCCAGCACGTGCACGAAATCCGGCACGATGTAGTTGAGCAGCCGCTGGTAATGGGTCACCAGCACCATGGCGCGCTCGGGGCCGCGAAGCGAATTGACCCCTTCCGCCACCACCTTGAGAGCGTCGATGTCCAGGCCCGAGTCGGTCTCGTCCAGGATCGCGAGCTTGGGCTCCAGCACCGCCATCTGCAGGATCTCGTTGCGCTTCTTCTCGCCGCCGGAGAAGCCCTCGTTCACCGAGCGGTAGAGGAACTCCTCCGGAATCTGCACCAGCTTCATCCGGTCCTTCACCAGCTTCAGGAAGTCCATGGCGTCCAGCTCGGGCTCGCCCCGGGCCTTGCGCACCGCGTTGACCGCCGCCTTGAGCAGGTAGACGTTGGAGACGCCGGGGATTTCCACCGGGTACTGGAACGCCAGGAAAATGCCCGCCCGGGCCCGCTCCTCGGGCGGCAATTCGAGCAGGTTCCGGCCCATGTAGAGCACTTCGCCCTCGGTCACCTGGTAGCCTTCCCGGCCGGCGATCACGTTGGCGAGGGTGCTCTTGCCCGAGCCGTTGGGCCCCATGATGGCGTGCACCTCCCCCGCGTTCACCTTGAGGGAGAGCCCCTTGAGGATCGGCTTGCCCTCCACCGTTACGTGCAGATTCCTGATTTCCAGCATCGTCATGTCCTTTCGAGATCCTCGATCCTCAGCCCACGCTTCCTTCCAGGCTCACCCCCAGGAGCTTCTGCGCCTCCACCGCGAACTCCATGGGCAGCTCCTTGAACACTTCCTTGCAGAAACCGTTGACGATCATGGAGACCGCGTCCTCGGCGGAAATGCCCCGCTGCATGCAGTAGAAGAGCTGGTCCTCGCCGATGCGGGATGTAGTGGCCTCGTGCTCCACCCGCGCCGTCGGATTCTTGACCTCGATGTAGGGGAAGGTGTGGGCCGCGCACTTGTCCCCCATCAGCAAGGAATCGCACTGGGTGTAGTTGCGGGCGTTGTCGGCGCCCTTGAGCACCTTCACCAGGCCCCGGTAGGCGTTGCGGCCGTGGCCGGCCGAGATCCCCTTGGAGACGATGGTGGAGCGGGTGTTCCTGCCGACGTGGATCATCTTGGTGCCGGTGTCGGCCTGCTGGTAATTGTTGGTGAGCGCCACCGAGTAGAACTCGCCCACCGAGTTGTCCCCCTTCAGGATGCAGCTCGGGTACTTCCAGGTGATGGCCGAACCGGTCTCCACCTGGGTCCAGGAGATGTGGCTGTTCGCCCCGCGGCACTCGCCCCGCTTGGTCACGAAGTTGTAGATGCCCCCCTTGCCTTCCTTGTCCCCCGGGTACCAGTTCTGCACCGTGGAATACTTGATCTTGGCGTTGTCCAGCGCGATCAGCTCCACCACCGCGGCGTGGAGCTGGTTCTCGTCCCGCATGGGCGCCGTACAGCCCTCCAGGTAGGAGACGTAGGAACCCTCGTCGGCGATGATCAGGGTGCGCTCGAACTGGCCGGTGGACTTGGCGTTGATGCGGAAATAGGTGGACAGCTCCATTGGGCACTTGACCCCCTTGGGCACGTAGACGAAGGAGCCGTCGGAGAACACCGCCGAGTTGAGGGCGGCGAAGAAGTTGTCGGTGTAGGGCACCACGCTGCCGAGGTACTTCCTCACCAGTTCGGGGTGTTCCCGAACCGCCTCGGAGAACGAACAGAAAATGATCCCCATGGCCGCCAGCTTGTCCTTGAAGGTGGTGGCGACGGAGACGCTGTCGAACACCGCGTCCACCGCCACGCCCGCCAGGATCTCCTGCTCCTTCAGGGGAATGCCCAGCTTTTCGTAGGTGCGCAGCAACTCCGGATCCACCTCGTCCAGGCTCTTCGGCCGCTCCTTCTTGGTCTTGGGCGCGGCGTAGTAGTAGATGTCCTGGTAGTCGATCTTGGGGTAGCGCACGCTCGCCCACCCGGGCTCCCGCATGGTGAGCCAGTGGCGGTAGGCCTTGAGGCGCCACTCCAGCATGAACTCGGGCTCCTCCTTCTTCGCCGAGATCAGGCGGACGATGTCCTCGTTCAGCCCCTTCGGGACGAAATCCGTCTCGATGGGGGTCTCGAAGCCGTGCTGGTATTCCCGGCGAATCAGCTCGTCCAGTTGCTGTGCGGCCGTCGACATGGAAGAGTCTCCTCTGGCAATCCGTTCAAGCGTTGACCCGGACCCGGCGGTGGGCGAGCAACTGGTCGGCGTTGATCACCGCCAGGGTGGGCTGGGCCATGTCCGCCAGGGTCACCCCCGTGAGCGCCTGACGCACTGCGGCGTTGATTTTCATCCAGTTCACCCGCACCGAGCAGGAGGTCTCCTGCTCGCACGACCCCGGGGCGCTCGAGCACTCCGTGAGTCCGATGGGCCCCTCGATGGCGTCGATGATCTCCATGAGGGTAATGGCCTCCGGCGCCCGGGCCAGGCTGTAGCCTCCCCGCATGCCCCGGTGGGATACCAAGATGGCCTCCCGGGCCAGGATCTTCAGGATCTTGCTCACCGTGGGGAGCGAGATCTGGGTGGCAGCGGCGATTTCGGCGGCGTTGTGCACGCCCGCCGGGTGGCGCGCCAGGTAGGTCATCACCAACGTGCCGTAATCGGCCAGTTTGCTCATGCGGATCATGGAGATTCCCGCTCCCCTGGGATTTAGGACTATTTTAGTCCTGTATCGTTTCCCGGTTCAACAAAAATTTCTCATATTGCTTCGCAGCAAGCTTATAATCCCTTTAGAAATCATGGATATAACCAACGGCCGGCGAAACCGTCCGAGAGCGATTCTAACGCCGTGAAACAAAGAAGCTTTCTGGCCCTGGGGCCCCAGGGCTTCCACCGTCTCGCCTACACGGAATGGGGCGATCCCCGCAACCTTCACGTGGTGATCTGCACCCATGGTCTCACCCGCAACAGCCGGGACTTCGATACCCTGGCCCGGGCCTTGGCCGGGGACTACCGGGTGATCTGCCTGGACGTGGCCGGCCGAGGCAAGAGCGAGTGGCTGGCCGAGCCGGCCCATTACGGCTACCCCCTTTATGTCTCGGACGCGGCGGCGCTGGTGGCCCGGGTGACCGGACCCCGTCCCTCCCTCTGGTGGCGCTTTTTCGCCTTCCTGACCGGGCGGGACCCCCAACCCAAGGTGGACTGGGTGGGCACCTCCATGGGCGGTCTCATCGGCATGATGCTGGCCGCTCGGAAAAATTCCCCCATTCGCCGGCTGGTGTTGAACGACGTGGGGCCGGTCATTCCCCGGGAGGCCCTGAACCGGATCGGCCGCTATGTGGGCAAGGACCCCCGGTTCGATAGCCTGGAGGCCTTCGAGGCCTATTTGCGGGAAATCCACGCCCCCTTCGGGCCCCTTTCGGACGCCCAGTGGCGCCATCTCGCCCTTCACAGCCACCGGCGTACGGAAGACGGGCGCTACGCGCCCAACTACGACCCGGCCATCGGCGAGGCTTTCCGCCGGCCCTTTCTCCAGGACCTGGAGTTCTGGGACGTGTGGGACGCGGTCCGCTGCCCCGTGCTGGTCTTGCGGGGCGCGGATTCGGATCTCCTGACCCTGGATACGGTGCGGCGGATGCAGGAGCGGGGCCCCGGCGCCCGTTACGTGGAATTTCCGGGGGTCGGCCATGCCCCGGCCCTCATGAGCGAAGACCAGATCCGGCCCATCCGGGACTTCTTGCGGGCAAAAGCGCCTTGAGGCGCCGTATCGACGATCCGGGTCTACGACACTATCTGTGGGAAATTCGACTCCGGGACGTCATCGCGGCCTGGTTCGGGCACTCCCGACTTGCCGCCAATCGTTTGTTCAGTAAGCGCTTTCATCGCGATGCCGCGACGCGCAACACCTGGCACAGTGCTTGCAGCGCTCCGAACGCGGGGGCCGTTCGCGACGGCTCTGGGCACGACACCGAGAACGGGACGACCAATGTTGAAGCTCATCCACACCGCCGAGCAGTCCGCCGGACCTTCAGGGAAAGGCCCGGCAGCGGGCATGGACCTCCAGGGCTTGCTCGATCGCCTGGACCAGATGGTGTACCGCTACCGCACCGATGGGGAAGGGGCCATGGAGTTCGTGGGCGGCGGCTGCCTCGTGGTCACGGGATTCCCCGCCGACGACCCGGTGTTTCGCTCCCGCGCGGCCTTCGAGGAATTGATCCTGCCCCAGCACCGGCGGCGCGTGCGCCGGGCGATCGAGGAGGCCCTGGCGGCCTGCCAGCGCTTCGAAGTGGAATACCGCCTGATCGACGCCTTCGGCCAGGCGCGCTGGGTGCTGGAGCGGGGCATCGGCATCATCGATGCCAACGAGCGCTGCGTCGCCGTCGAGGGCACGGTGACCGACATCACCGCCCGCAAGCATTGGGAGCGCTCCCTCAGGAAGTCCGAAGAGCGCTTCCGCGGCACGGTGGAACACGCGGCCGAAGGGATTTTTCAATGCACGCCCGAGGGCGCCTGGCTCTACGCCAATCCTGCCGCGGCCTCCCTCTTCGGCTACGGATCCCCCCGGGAGCTCATGGCCTCCGTCTCCAACATCGCGCTGCAACTGTACGCAGAGCCCGCCCGCTTCGCCGAGTTCCAGCGGCGGCTGCGGGAGGAAGGAACGGTCATCGACTTCGAGGTGGAGATCAACCGCAGCGACGGGGAAAGCCTGTGGGTGCTCCAGAGCGGGCGCGCGGTGTACGGAAAACGGGGCGAAATCGCCTATTTCGACGTCTTCGTTCGGGATGTAACCGAGCGCAAGCAGCACCTGGAAGCGATCCAGCACCAGGCCACCCACGATCCCCTCACCGGGCTACCGAACCGCAACGACCTCTACCGGCGCCTGCAGCAGGCCATGTCGGAAGGCGCCCGCAGCGGCTCGCCCCTGGGGCTCGCCCTGCTGCATCTGGACGGGTTCCAGGAGATCAACCGGCGCCTCGGCTACTTGATGGGGGATCAGGTGCTGCGGGCCGTGGCTCAGCGCCTGGGCGTCTCGGTGCGGGAAAAGGACGCCGTGGTACGCATCGGCGGCGGACAGTTCGCCTTGCTCCTGCCCGGCGAGCCCGACGGGGGCGCCATCATCGATCAGGTGAACCGAGTGGTGCAGGTGGTCTCCCAGCCCCTCCTCCTCGGGGGCGAGGAGCTGTGCCTCACCTTGAGCGTGGGCTTGAGCCTGTTCCCCGAGCACGGGGGCAGCCCCGAGAAGCTCTTCATCCGGGCCGAGGAAGCCATGAACGCCGCCCGGGACGCGGGCGGCAATACCCTGCGCCTGTATCGTCCCACCGAGTCCACGGTGAGCGACACAGCAAGCGGCACCTGGTCCAAGGCTCCCAGTGCGGCGGGGCCCCTGGACCCCCTCAAGCGCCTGTACGCCCGCCTGCGCCCCCAGTCCCGGCCTTGACGCGACCCCGGGCCGGGCGGAAGATGGTACGAATCGCGCCGCCCTTTCACCGCTTTCTTTCCTCTCATCCCATGCTCATCTTCGAGCTGATCGCCGAGCAGCGCATCCAGGAAGCGATCGAGGCCGGAGAATTCGACAACCTGCCGGGGGCCGGCAAGCCCCTCGCCCTGGACGACGACTGCATGGTGCCCGAGGCGCTGCGCGTCGCGTTGCGGGTGCTCAAGAACGCGGGCTACGTGCCGCCGGAAGTGGAGCAGCTCAAGGAGCTGCGGGAGCTCACGCGCTACATCGAAGCCGCGCCAGAGGGAGAGGAGCGGCGCCGGGCGATCGCCAAGCTCAACCTGCTGTCCCTTCGCCTCTCCCTGTCCCGGGGCCTGGGGGGAAGCTTGCGCATCGACTCCCAATACTACGAGAAGGTCATCCATCGCCTGGCGGGCCATCACGGGAAGTGATGGGGCGTCGCGGTCCGCGAGGTGTCGGCGCGGTAAAAGCGTCAGAGCATCTCGATATAATAAAATTTCATCGCATCGCACCCTTTTCCGAGCATGCTGTTTCTCGAGCTCAATCACGGCAAGTGCAAGACCTATCTGTTAGGCTGCGACGAGACCCGCCGGGCCGCCCTTATCGATCCGTTGCGCGAGCGGATCGAGCGCTACCTGGGGGTGCTGGCCTATCACGGCTACCGGCTCGAGTACGTAATCGACACCCACACCCACGCCGACCACCGCACCGGCCTCTTCGAGCTGGGGGAGCTCACCGGCGCGAAGCGGGTGATGCACCGCCAAGCCCCCGCCCCCCACGTGGACCTGCACGTGGACGAGGGCGACGCGCTGCGAGTGGGAAATCTGACGCTCAAGGTGTTGCACACTCCGGGCCATACCCCCGACAGCATGAGCCTGTACGCGGAAGACCGGGTGTTCACGGGGGACACCCTCCTCATCCGCGGCACCGGCCGAGCGGACTTCGCCGGCGGCGACCCGGGCCTGCAGTATGACAGCATCGTGGGCAAGCTCTGCTCCCTTCCCGACGAGACCCTGGTCTACCCGGCCCACGACTACCGCGGCAACACCCGCTCCACCGTCGGCGAGGAGAAGCGCCTGAATCCGCGGCTCGCCGGCCGCACCCGAGAGCAGTACGTGGAGCTCATGAACAACCTGGGGCTGCCCCTGCCGGAGAAGATCCAGGAGGTGCTCCAACCCAACCAGACCGCCCTGGACGACGACGTGGTCCACTTCCCCACCATGGCCCAGCTTTCCCAGGTGCGCCAGCTTTCGCCCGAAGAGGTTTACCAGCTCGTTCAAGGCGGCCAGGACGTCCTGCTGCTGGACGTGCGCGAGCCCGAGGAGTACCGGGGCGAGCTGGGCCACGTGTCCGGCAGCCGGTCGATCCCCCTCAAGGAGCTGGCCAACCGCGCCGGGGAGCTGGAGGCTCTCAAGAGCCGACCCGTGGTGGCCATCTGCCGCGCCGGCGTGCGCAGCACCACGGCGGCGGCGATCCTCACGAGCCTGGGGTTCGAGCAGGTATACAACCTCAAGGGCGGCATGCTGGCCTGGAACGACCGCAGGCTGCCGGTGGAGCGTTGAGCTCCCAGCCGCCTCCTGGGGTCGGGACGCGCTCTCAAATCTCGGCGATCAGGCCACGGCGGGATCCTTTTCCGAAACGGGCGAGCCCTTTCGAGTCGCCGTGTTCCATGCCCCGCTCCAGCCCATCCCCTATTCGACCGGGAAGCCGGCCGCCTTCCACTCCGGGAAGCCATTCTGAAGGCGCCGGGCCTTCAAGCCTTTCTGGCGCAGCCGCGCCACCGCCTCGAAAGCCAGCACGCAATAGGGCCCCCGGCAGTAGGCCACGATCTCCCGGTCCCGGGGGAGCTTGGACAGCCGGCCCTCCAGCTCGGCCAGCGGAATGTTGATGGCTCCCGGCAGGTGGCCGGCGGCGTACTCCTCGGGCGGGCGCACGTCCAGCACCGTGACCAGGCCCTTGCGCGCCCGCTCCAGCAGCTCCCGGGCCGGAATGGGCTCCAGGTCGTCCCGGCTGGTGAGGTAGCTGCCCACCAGTTTCTCCACCTCGGCGATACGCCGCTCCGCCACCTGGCGAAGGGTGTGCAGGAGTCCCACCACGTCGTCCCCGGCGATCTCGTAGTAGACGCGTAAGCCCTCCTTGCGCGCCACCACCAGCCCGACCTGCCGCAAAGCCTGCAGGTGCTGGGACGTGTTGGCCACCGACAGGCCGGAGACCTTGGCCAGCTCCTCCACGCTGCGGGGCCCCTGGGCGAGAAACTCCAAGAGCTCCAGCCGGTTGGCACTAGCCAGGGCCCGAGCCACCCGGGCGAATTGGGCGAACAGCTCGTGCTTGGCACCTGGTCTTGACATGACCGGAGAGTCTTCTCTACAATTCAATTGAATACTTGAATACTAACCCATTTTCCCCACGCTCCGAAAGAGAAGCGCCGGGAGCAGGAGGAAGGCTTTTGAACGGTAACGAGTTTTTCGCCGCATGGGAAGTGCCCTTGCGCCTTGCCGCATTCTTCGGCGTGCTGGGCGCCATGGCCTTCTGGGAGCTCAAGGCGCCGCGCCGGGTTCTGGCTCTGCCCCGATGGCAGCGCTGGCCCGGTAACCTGGGGATCGTGGCCCTCGACGCCCTCCTTGTCCGGCTTCTGGTTCCCGTGGCGGGCGCGGGAATGGCGATGCTCGCCGCCGCCCAGGGCTGGGGGCTGTTCAACCAGGTGCCGGTTCCGTTCTGGCTCGCCGCCTTCCTCTCGGTGGTTCTCCTCGACCTGGCCATCTACGTGCAGCACGTGGTCTTCCACGCGGTACCCGCGTTGTGGCGCGTGCACCGCATGCACCACGCGGACCTGGATTTCGACGTGACCACGGGCGCCCGCTTTCATCCCATCGAGATCGCGCTCTCCATGCTGATCAAGCTGGGCGTGATCGTCGCCCTGGGGGCACCCGCTATGGCGGTGGTGTTGTTCGAGATCCTGCTCAACGCCACGTCCATGTTCAACCACGGCAACGTGCGCCTTCCCGCGGCGGTGGACCGGGTGCTGCGATTTTTGATCGTGACGCCGGACATGCACCGCGTCCATCATTCGATCAAGCGCCGCGAGACCGACAGCAACTTCGGCTTCAATCTATCCCTGTGGGACCGGCTGTTCGGCACCTACCGGGCCCAGCCGGAGGGCGGGCACGAGGGGATGACCCTCGGAATCCCCGATTTTCGCGACCCCCGCGACTGCGCGACGTTGCCGGGCATGCTGGCCATCCCCTTCCGCGGCCGCGCCGGGCGCGCGCCCCGTCTCGAGCGCGGCCATGAAGGCCGCTAGCCTGCTGCGCGGCGCCCTTGCGCTCCTGCTCGCCGGCGGCATCGTGGCCGCCGCCGTTCACTCCGGTGGCGCGGATTCCCTCGAGCTGCAGGCGCTGCTCGAGCGGGCGGGTGTGGCCGCCCCCCTTGTCTTCATTGCCATCTATGCGGCGGGGGCGGTGCTCTTTCTGCCCGGCTCGGTCTTCACCATCGCCGCAGGCGCCCTGTTCGGGCCGGTGGCGGGCGCGTTCTATAGTCTCGCGGGCGCAACCCTCGGCGCGACGCTGGCCTTCCTCTGCGCCCGTTACGTGGCCGGCGAGTGGGTGCGGCGGCGCGCGGCCGGCCGCCTGCAGGCGTTGCTCCAGGGGGTCGAAGCGGAGGGCTGGCGGTTCGTCGCGTTCGTCCGGCTGGTGCCGCTCTTTCCGTTCAATGGACTGAACTACGCGCTGGGCCTCACCCGCATCCCGCTGGCGCAATACGTCGCGGCCTCCTATGTCGCCATGCTGCCGGGGGCGGCGGCATATGCTTATCTGGGTTATGCCGGTCGGGAGGCGTTGACGGGAAGCGAAACCCTGATTCAGAACGGGCTCATCGCCCTGGCGCTCCTGGCGGCGGTGGCGTTCCTTCCGCGCCTGGTGCAGCGCTTGCGCCGTCGCGGGATGGATACCATGGCGGAGATCATCGACGCGCCGACGCTCAAGCGGCGGCTTGAAGGTGGCGAGCCGCAGGCGATCCTGGACGTGCGAAATCCCGACGAGTATCACGGCGAGCTAGGCCACATTCGCGGCGCGCTCAATATTCCGGTGGCCGCCCTGCCGGACTCGCTGCCCCAGCTGGGGCCGTTCAAAGACAAGTCCCTCGTCGTCGTGTGCCGGACCGACAAGCGCTCGGCCAAGGCAGCGGAGCTGCTGCGGGGGAAAGGGTTCCGCCGCGTCCTGGTGCTCCGGGGCGGCATGGAGCAGTGGAACCGGGAAGGTTTTCCGGTCACCCGCTCGACTCCTTCCAACCCGAAAGGAAACCTTCATGGGCAGAACCCTCATCATCCTTAACGATCCACCCTACGGCACGGAGCGCAGCTACAACGGCCTGCGCCTGGCCATTTCTCTCCTCAAGACCGAGGGCGAAGCGGTCCGCGTTTTCCTGATCGGCGACGGGGCCGCCTGCGCCAAGAACGGCCAGAAGGTGCCCCAGGGCTACTACAACATCGCCGACATGCTGGGCATGGTCGCCCGCCGCGGCGGGCAGATCGGCGTATGCGGCACCTGCCTGGACGCCCGGGGCATCGCCGACGCCGAGCTGGTGGAGGGCGCCCAGCGCAGCACCATGGCCGAGCTGACCGCCTGGACCCGGTGGGCGGACAAGGTGGTCCCGTTCTGAGGCCGACCCGAGCGGGCGGCCCGTAACGACCAACGTAAGGGCGCTCAGGGCGCGCTTTCGAGCTTGGGCCGCGGGATGGCGGGCGCCTGCCCGCGCTTGTAGACCATGAGGGTGCGCTTGAACGTGATCACCACCACCCCGTCCTGGTTGTAGCCCGTGGTCCTGATGGTCACGATGCCCACGTTGGGGCGCGACCTGGATTCCCTCTTCTCCAGCACCTCCGACTGGGAGTAGAGGGTGTCGCCCTCGAACACGGGGTGCGGCAGCCGGATCTCGTCCCAGCCCAGGTTGGCGAACACGTTCTGGGACACGTCGATCACGCTCTGGCCGGTGACCAGCGCCACCGTGAAGGTGGAATCCACCAGCGGCCGCCCGAACTCTGTCTGGGCCGAGTAGTGGGCGTCGAAGTGAATCGGAGCCGTGTTCTGGGTGAGGAGCGTAAACCAGATGTTGTCGGTGCGGGTGATGGTGCGCCCGAGGGGATGGGGGTACACGTCGCCCACCTCGAAGTCCTCGTAGAACCGCCCGCGCCAGCCTTCCTTCAGCGCCATCGCTGTCTTCCCCCGTTCAATAGGACCTGGGGAGCCCCAGCACGTGCTCGGCCACGTAGGCCAGGATCAAGTTGGTGGAAATCGGCGCCACCTGGTACAGGCGCGTCTCCCGGAACTTGCGCTCCACGTCGTACTCGGCGGCGAAGCCGAACCCGCCGTGGGTCTGGAGCGCCACGTTGGCCGCCTCCCACGACGCGTCGGCCGCCAGGAGCTTGGCCATGTTGGCCTCCGCCCCGCACGGCTCGCCCCGGTCGAACAGCTCGGCGGCGCGAAAGCGCATGAGGTTCGCCGCCTCCACGTTCACGTAGGCGCGGGCGATGGGAAACTGGACCCCCTGGTTCTGGCCGATGGGCCGGTCGAACACCACCCGCTCCCGGGCGTAGCCGGCCGCCTTCTCGATGAACCAGTAGCCGTCGCCGACGCATTCCGCCGCGACCAGGATGCGCTCCGCGTTCATGCCGTCCAGGATGTAGCGGAAGCCCTGGCCCTCCTCCCCGATCAGGTTCTCCGCCGGGATTTCCAGGTCGTCGAAAAACACTTCGAAGGTTTCGTGGTTCACCATGTTGCGGATCGGGCGCACGCTCGCCTGCTTCCCCAAGACTCCCCGCAGGTCCACCAGGAACACCGACAGGCCTTCCCCTTTTCGCTTGACCTCGGAGAGGGGCGTGGTGCGGGCGAGCAGCAGCATCAGGTCCGAGTGCAGCACTCGGGAGGTCCACACCTTCTGGCCGTTCACCACGTAGCGGTCGCCTTTTTTCACCGCCGTGGTCTTGAGCCGGGTGGTATCGGAGCCGGTGGTGGGCTCGGTGACGGCGAAGGACTGGAGCCTCAAGCGCCCGGCGGCGATCTCCGGAAGATATTTCCGCTTCTGGGCTTCGGAGCCGTGCCGCAAGAGCGTCCCCATGATGTACATCTGGGCGTGGCACGCCCCCGAGTTGGCGCCGGAGCGGTTGATCTCCTCCAGGATGACGGAGGCTTCCGTCACGCCCAGCCCCGCGCCGCCGTATTCTTCCGGAATCAGGGCCGAAAGCCAGCCCGCCTCGGTCAGCGCCCGGACGAATTCCTCGGGATAGGCCCGCTCTTCGTCCAGCCCGCGCCAGTACTCGGGAGGAAACGTCCGGCACAGGGCGCGGACCGCGCTGCGCAGCTCGGGGTGGGAGGCGGCTCCTCGAAACTCCATCACGGGAAGGCGGGCTGTCACGGTGAAAAAACGCCCCGCTATCTTTGCGGCAACGGCGCAGGGTGTCAACGCCGTGTATGAGTCCACCACCTTTGGCACTCGGGTTGGTGTTGGAGGAGGAATGATAGAGGAGTGCGCTGGCCGAGGCGATGGTGGGGGCGCTGGGTGTTGTAGAAGAGGAGCCAGTCGGCCAGTTTCTG
>NZ_JBRBEM010000010.1:0-142384 GCF_052805615.1 Pelomicrobium sp. P1 | reverse complement strand
AGCGGATCGCCCAGCTGATCGAGCTTGCCGAAGCGATCTTCGAGATCAAAGAAACCGGATTGGAGCATCGTCGTTTCTCGCGTTTTGTTGTTGGGGCGTTAGAATGAGTGAATTATTAGAGGTTCCCAAAACTTTATAAAAGGAAAAAAAGCCGGCTTTTCCTTTCCGCTCTCTACGCCCTTTGCGTTTTAAAAAATCGTTTCTCTCTGTGTCCCCGTGCCTCTGCGGTGAATTTACGTGTTCTGGATCACGATCTTGGGGAACGCCGCGGAATGGTCCTGGGCAAGCTCGGCGATCTTGACCGCGACGCGGCGCGCGATCGCCCTGTAGATCTCGGCGATGCGTCCCTCGGGGTCGGCCACCACCGATGGCTTGCCGGAATCGGCCTGCTCGCGAATGCGGATGTCCAAGGGCAGCGCCCCCAGGAGCTCGACCCCGTAGTCCTGGCACATGCGCTGGGCTCCGCCCTCGCCGAAGATGGGCTCCTCGTGCCCGCATTTGGAACAGATGTGGATGCTCATGTTCTCCACCACGCCCAGGATCGGTATGCCCACCTTCTCGAACATCTTGAGCCCCTTGCGCGCGTCGATCAGGGCGATGTCCTGGGGCGTGGTGACGATGACGGCGCCGGTCACGGGCACCCGCTGGGCCAGGGTGAGCTGGATGTCGCCGGTTCCCGGCGGGAGATCCACCACCAGGTAATCCAGGTCGCGCCAGCGGGTCTCGTTGAGCAGTTGCTCCAGGGCCTGGGTGACCATGGGTCCCCGCCACACCATGGGGGTATCGAGATCGATCAGGAAACCGATGGACATAGCCTGCAGCCCGTGGCCTTCCATCGGCTCCAGGCTCTTGCCGTCCCGGGACTCGGGACGTCCCCGGATGCCCAGCATCATGGGCTGCGAGGGACCGTAGATATCCGCGTCCAGCACCCCCACCTTGGCGCCCTCGGCGGCTAGGGCCAGAGCCAGGTTGACGGCGGTGGTGGACTTGCCCACGCCGCCCTTGCCGGAGGCGACCGCGATGATGTTGCGGATGCCCGGTACCAGCTTCACCCCCCGCTGCACGGCGTGGGCGACGATCTTGTAGGCGACGCTCACGTGGACCCCGCCCACCCCGGGCAGGCTTTTCAGCTTATCCGCCACCATGCGGCGGATCGAGTCGAGAACGCTCTTGGCGGGGTAGCCGAGGACGATGTCCACGGACACCCGGTCCCCGTCCACCTTCACGCCCTTGACGGACTTGCCCGTCACGAAATCCTTGTGGGTATTGGGGTCAATCAGCGCTCTGAGCGCCTCTTGAACCTGCTGCTCGGTGATCGCCACAGAACCCTCCTACGGCCGATGCCGCTAAACGTATTATTGTAACGAAATCCACCCGCCAGCCGCTCGTCGAGCCCAGCACTTTGTTAAAATTCGGTTTTTCGAGGGCCTTGCCGACTCCATGCAAAAACGCCGCCTCCTGGTCACCTCCGCCCTGCCCTACGCCAACGGCGCCATTCACCTGGGCCACCTGGTGGAGTACATCCAGACCGACATCTGGGTGCGTTTCCAGAAGATGCAGGGCCACGAGTGCCATTACGTGTGCGCCGACGACCAGCACGGCACCCCCATCATGCTGCGGGCGGAGAAGGAAGGGATCTCCCCCGAGGCCCTGATCCGTCGCATGCTGGAGGAGCACAAGCGGGACTTCGCCGGCTTTCACGTCCAGTTCGACAACTATTACGAGACCAATTCTCCCGAGAACCGGGAGCTTTGCGAAGAGATCTTCCGCCGCCTGGACGAGGGCGGCTTCATCGCCCGTCGCTCGGTGGAGCAGTTCTACGACCCGGTCAAGCAGATGTTCCTGCCTGACCGCTACATCAAGGGCGAGTGCCCCCGCTGCGGGGCCAAGGACCAGTACGGGGACGCCTGCGAAGCGTGCGGCGCCACCTACTCCCCCACGGAACTCAAGAACCCCTATTCGGTGATTTCCGGCGCTTCTCCGGTGCGCAAGTCTTCGGAGCACTACTTCTTCCGCCTCTCGGATCCCCGCTGCCGGGCGTTCCTGGAGGCGTGGACCCGCTCGGGGACGCTGCAGCCGGAGGCGGTGAACAAGCTCCAGGAGTGGTTCGCCGCCGGGCTCCAGGACTGGGACATCTCCCGCGACCCCCCCTACTTCGGCTTCCCTATTCCCGGCACGGACAACCAGAAGTTCTTCTACGTGTGGCTCGACGCCCCGGTCGGCTACTTCGCCAGCTTCAAGAACCTGGCGGAGAAACGCCGCAGCAAGGGCGAGACCATCGACGTGGATGCTTTCCTGCGCTCCGAGGACGAGACGGAGCTCGTCCATTTCATCGGCAAGGACATCCTGTACTTCCACGCCCTGTTCTGGCCAGCCATGCTCGAATACTCCGGCTACCGCACGCCGTCGAAGATCTATGCCCACGGCTTTCTCACGGTGAACGGGGAGAAAATGTCCAAGTCCCGCGGTACCTTCATCACCGCCGAAAGCTACCTCGCCCAGGGGCTCAATCCCGAGTGGCTGCGCTACTACTACGCGGCCAAGCTGGGCCCCACCATGGAGGACATCGATCTCTCCTTGGACGACTTTGTCGCCCGGGTCAACTCGGACCTGGTGGGCAAGTACGTGAACATCGCGAGCCGCTGCGCCGGTTTCATCACCAGGCGCTTCGAGGGAAGGCTGGCGCAGAGCCTGCCCCCCCACCCCTTGCTCGACGAACTCAAGCAATCCCGGCACGACATCGAGATGCTGTACGAAGGCCGGGAGTACGCCAAGGCGCTGCGCACCATCATGGGCCTGGCGGACCGGGCTAACCAGTACGTGGACGACCAAAAACCGTGGGAGGTGGCGAAATACGCAGAGCGCGCCAAAGAGCTGCAGCAGATCTGCAGCATCGGCCTCAATCTCTTCCGGCTGCTGACTGTCTACTTAAAGCCGGTGCTGCCCAAGCTGGCCGGGGACGTGGAAGCCTTCCTCGACGTGCCGCCGCTCACGTGGGCGGATTCCGGCAGGCTGCTGAACGACCACGTCATCAAGCCCTACCGGCACCTGATGACCCGCATCGATCCCCGGCAGATCGACGCCCTGATCGAGGCCAACCGGGAATCGATGGTAGGCGCGGCCCCCGCCCCTCACGCTGAAGCCAGGGCGCGCTCCCAGGCGACGCCCCAGATCAGCATCGACGACTTCAACCGGGTGGACCTGCGGGTGGCCCGCATCCTGGCGGCCGAGGCGGTGCCGGGGGCGGACAAGCTCCTCAAGCTCACCCTGGACCTGGGGGAGGAACGGCGCACCGTGTTCGCCGGGATCAAGTCGGCTTACGCGCCGGAGGTCCTCAAGGGCCGGCTCACCGTGATGGTGGCGAACCTCGCTCCCCGCAAGATGAAGTTCGGCGTCTCCGAAGGGATGGTGCTCGCCGCCGGCGATGGCGAAAGCATCTTTCTCCTCTCCCCGGACGACGGAGCGCAACCCGGCATGCGCATAAAATAGGCCCGAGGCCCCGCGCGGGCAGCCGCCCATCAGGAGCACCGAGTGCAGGCATCAGCGAACCGCACCTTCATCTGCAGCGTCCTGTTCCTGGAGATCCCGGGCTACGCCCAGAGGCCGGTGGCCGAGCAGGTGAGCCTCAAGGAAAGGTTCAACGCCCTGCTCGGGGAAGCGCTGAAGACCGTGCCGGCCAAGGACCGCATCGTCCTCGATACCGGAAGCGGCGCCGCGGTGAGCTTCATCGGCAATCCCGAGGACGCCCTAACCGTGGCGGCGCGGCTCGCGGCGCTGCTCGACCTCCACGGCCCGACCCTGGACGTGCGCTGCGGCATCAACCTGGGCCCGGTCAAGCTGATCAAGGACGTGAACGGCCAGCCCAACATCATCGGCGACGGCCTCAACGTGGCCCAGCGGATCATGGCCTTCGCCGAGGCCGGGCAGGTGCTGGCCTCGCGCCCGTACTACGAGGTGCTATGCCGCCTGTCCGACGCCCACGCCCGGCGCTTCGACTACCTGGGCTCCCGCACCGACGACCACGTGCGGGCCCACGAGGTGTATGCGCTGCGCTCGCCCGGGGGCGCGAACGAGGACGCGCCCACCGTCAAGCTGGCAGCGCTGGAAGCCCCCGAGCAGCCCGTCCCCCCCGCCGCCTCGGGCCGGCGGGCCTACCTTTTGGTCCGGTGGGCGCTTCTAGGCGCGCCGCTTGGGGCGGCGGCCCTCATCGTCGTTGCCCTGGCCCTCCGGGAGGGCTCCCCTCCGCGGTCTGGGGATGTCCCCCCCTCGCCGCCGCCCCCCGTGGCGGGAACGGATCCCTACGCCGGCGCGCCGGCGCCCGAGCCCCCCGCCGAGCAAAGCCCGCCGCCGCGCCCCGCAAGCTCCCGCCCGGCCGAAGCGCTACGCCTAGGCGAACCCGTCCCGGTGGCCCCTGAGGAGACGCCGAAGCCGCCGGCTCCACCGGCAGCGCCGCAGTCCACGCCGGAAGCCGTGCGCAAACAGGCGGCAGCGACGCCCGCCGTCCCGCCGCCGGCCCCGGCACCTGGCGCGGTGCCAGCCGCCATCCCTAGCGCCCACTTGGAGTTCGCCATCTCCCCATGGGGGGAAATCTACGTGGATGGAAAACTCGCCGGAGTGAGCCCGCCCCTGCACAAGCTGGACGTGGCCCCCGGCACCCACACCATCGAAGTGCGCAATTCAGACCTCCCCGTCCATCGCCAGACGATCCACGTGGACGCGGGCGAACGGGTTAAAATCAAGCACAAGTTCCGCTGACCAGGAAGGGCCATGAAGAGCGCAGCTGGGTGGGTTTTGGCGGCGATGGGCGTCCTCGCCCTCGGGGGCTGCGAAACCCAGCCTGTAAAGGAGGTCCAGCGGGAGGTCCAGGCCCTGTGGCGCGGCCCGGGCGAAGCAGACCTCTCGACCGGCATCCAGCACTACGAGAACGGAAACCACGCCGAAGCCTACCGCAGGTTCCAGGCAAGCCTCGCCAAGGGGCTTCACTGGAAAAGCGATCAGGTGCAGGCCTATAAATACCTGGCGTTTATCGACTGCGCCTCCGGCCGGGAACGGGCTTGCCGGGACAATTTCGTGCGCGCCCTGACCCTCGATCCCGACCTGGAGTTGGCCCCGTCCGAGGCGGGACATCCCGTCTGGGGCCCGGTTTTTCGCAGCGTCAAGGCCGGCCGCTGAGGAAAGCCCATGGAGCTCCGGCAACTTGGCCGCTACGAGCTCCTGGGCGAGCTCGGCAAGGGCGCCATGGGGGTCGTCTACCGGGCCATCGACCCCGTCCTCCAGCGCACGGTCGCCATCAAAACCATTCCCGTCTACCTGGACCCCTCCGAACAGGCGGAGTACGAGGCCCGCTTTTACCACGAGGCCAAGGCGGCCGGACGGCTGAGCCACCCCAACATCGTCACCATCTACGACGTGGGCAAGAGCGGCGACACCACCTACATGGCCATGGAGCTGCTGGAGGGCCAGGATCTCAAGAGCCTACTCGCGCCGAAGAAGCCCCTGCCCATTCCCCAGGCCCTGGACATCGCCGCCCAGGTGGCCGACGGGCTCGCCTACGCCCACGAGCACGAGGTGGTGCACCGGGACGTGAAGCCGGCCAACCTGATGATCACCCGGTCGGGGCTGGTGAAGATCATGGATTTCGGCATCGCCCGTATGCGCGCCTCCGAGATCCGCACCCAGACCGGTGTGCTGCTGGGCTCCCCGAGCTACCTCTCCCCCGAGCAGGTGCTGGGCAAGCGGGCCGACCACCGCTCCGACATCTTCAGCTTAGGCATCGTGCTCTACGAGATGCTGACCGGGGAGCGCCCGTTCACCGGCGCCGAGATCACCGCCATCATGTACCAGATCGTCCACTTGAGCCCGCGCGCCCCCAGCGTGCTCAATCCGGAGGTACCCGAGATCCTGAACTTCGTCGTGGCCAAGGCGCTGGCCAAGTCGCCCGAAGACCGCTACCAGGACGCCCGGGAGTTCGCCACCGACCTGCGGGAATGCCGCAAGCACGTGGAATCCCAGGTTCAACCCAAGATTTCCATCGACCTCGATGCGTTCCCCAAGCATTCGGCCAACCGGCTGGCCGACGGCGGCACCGGCGCCATCGTGGGCAGCAACTTCCCGGCGGGCCGCAAGATGGACGCGGCGCCCGAGCCGGCCGTGCCGCCCGAAACCCCGGTGGCGCTGGGCATCTCCACCCATTTTGACTCTTTCGATGCCACGCTGCGCCTGGTGACGGCCACCGGCGCCGCGGAGCAGTTCGGCGAGTACATCAAGACCCAGAAGATCGCCCGCGCCGGCACGCCCGCCGCCAGGTCCGCGCCGCCGCCCAAGCGAATCACGCCTCCCACAGGAACGGCCGCCGACAAGCCGGCGGCGCCGGTTCAGCGGGCGGAGGCGGCGCGGAACTCCCCCCTTTCGCGCAAGGCCTTGGTCGTGGGCCTCGCCCTTGCCATCGCCCTGGCGGTCGCGCTGGTTGCCGTCCTTTCCTGAACTTTTCGCGCGTTTTGCCACACTACTTTTATGCCTCTTTTGAATTTCGAGTGGGTGCTACTGGCATAACCGGCTTGAAGCCGGGGTCAAGGGCGGGCGGCGCGCCTTTTGCCGTCCGGCGCAGCGTACCCTTGACGGCGACTTCAGGCCGATACGCTCGTCCAAGGCTGGATGCGGCACAATGCGGCATCCAGCCTTGGAGACAACAACGCGATCATGCACAACCGATTGTTTGAAGCCGCCCTCGGTGTTACCTCGCCCTGGTTCGTCCAGGGCATCGATTTCGATGCCGCCAAGAAGACCCTGACGATTCGAATCGACTTTGCCGCCGGCAGCCGCTTTGCCCATCCGGCGGCCGCCGGGCTGCACCCGGTGCACGACACCCAGGTCAAGCGTTACCGGCATCTGAACTTCTTCCAGCACGAGTGCTACCTGGAAGTGCGGCAGCCCCGGGTGAAGCTGCCCGACGGGCGGGTGGTGCTGGTCGAACCCGACTGGGCGGGCAAGCTCTCGGGCTTCACGCTGCTCTTCGAGGCGCTGGTGCTCGCCCTTGCACGCGAGATGCCCTTTGCGGCGGTGGACCGCACGGTGGGCGAATCCTGGCACCGGGTGCAGGCGATTTGCGCCCGCTATGTGGAGCTGGCCGCGGCCGAGGCCGATCTGTCCGCAACGACGGCGCTGGCCCTCGACGAGACCTCCTATCGGCGTGGGCACAACGACCTCACCGTTGCCGCCGATGCCAAAGAGCGCAAGGTGATATTCGTGACCGAGGGCCAGGACGCCGAAACCATCGAGCGGCTGGCCGAGCACCTCACCGAACGCCAGGCCACGCGCAGCCAAATCAGCTCGGTGAGCATCGACATGTCGCCGGCCTTCATCAAGGGCGTGACCGACCACTTGCCCAACGCGCGCATCACCTTCGACAAATTCCACGTCATCGCCCATGCCTCTGCCGCCGTCGACAAAACGCGCCGCCTGGAGCAGAAGACCGACCCCGATCTGAAGGGCTTGCGCTGGGCGCTGCTCAAGGACCGGGATCGGTTGCCGGAGAGCCAACGGGCTGACCTCGATGCCATCATCGCCCAGGTGAGCACCAAGCGCACGGCGCGCGCTTGGGCTTACCGGCAACAGCTGCGCGAGATCCTCGAACGCAGGCAGATCAACGTGGTGCGCACCCTGCTCGCCCAATGGTGCACGAACGTTATGCGCTCCAAGGTCGAGCCGATGAAGGAGGTCGCCAGGCTGATCCGCAGTCACTTCGAGGGGATCATCGCCTGGGCGCAGACGCACGCGACCAACGGGTTCCTGGAGGCCTTGAACGGATTGTTCCAGGCCGCCAAACGCAAGGCACGCGGCTATGTGCGGCTCTCCACGATCCGCACCGTGATCTTCCTGCTGGCCGGCAAGCTCGACTTCTCGAAACTCAATCCGCATGTGGCGTGTTAACCCACTCGAAATTCAACAGAGCCCAAAATTCAAAAGAGCCGTGCAGTTGAGCTTCGACTTCTACATGATCGAAGCAAAACCCGAGAATCTTGATTGGTGATCGCGCCTACGACAGTCGCACCCTGGACCAGGAGCTGAAGAAGGAGGGCGTGGAGCTCATTGCGCCGCATCGCTCCAACCGCAAGCTCAAGACCCAGGACGGGCGACGGCTGCGGCGCTACGAGCGGCGTTGGATCGTGGAGAGGTTCATTGCCTGGTTGCAATGGAAGCGCCGCCTCTTGGTTCGCTGGGAATACTACGCCGCAAACTCCCTGGGTTTCGTGCAGTTAGCGTGTATCACCATGCTGCTAAGGCAATTTTGAGATAGGTTCTATCCACGGCCATTCACATTCCTTTGCAGATCTGCCTCAGGTCCCGGCATGTCGGGCAGCGGGATGAACCCGGTCTCTCCGGGCACCGGGTCGAAGCGGCCGGCGCGCCAGTCGGCCTTCGCCCGCTCGATGCGCTCCCTGCGCGAGGAGACGAAGTTCCACCAGATGGAGCGCGGCCCGTCCGTGGGCTCCACGCCCAGCAGCATGATCCGGCTGGGCTTAACCGCTCTGGCGATCACGGCATGGTCCGGCCGTAGCACCAGGAGCCGGCCCGCCCCATGGACCTGGCCGGCCAGCTCGACCTCGCCCTCGGCCACATAGAAGCCCGCGCTCCTCGTAGGCGTCGTCGACGAAGAGGGCGGCGCCCGAAGCCATTTGTACATCGACGTACAGCGTTTCGGAAAAAGTCTCGATGGGTGAGCGCGCGCCCAGGAACGATCCGGCTATGAGGCGCACCGTCGATCCCGCCTTCCCGATCAGCGGCAGGCTCGCCAGGTCATGATGGGCAAAGGCGGGCTCGGTCTCCTCCGCCGCCACGGGCAGCGCCACCCAGGCCTGGATGCCGAAGAGTTCCGTCCCTTTAGCCCGGTGCTCGGGCGGGGTACGCTCGGAATGGACGATGCCGCGCCCCGCGGTCATCCAGTTCACCTCCCCCGGGCGGATCGGTTGGACCGTACCCAGGCTGTCCCGGTGCAGGATCTCGCCGCGGAAGAGGTAGGTCACCGTGGCGAGCCCGATGTGGGGGTGGGGTCGCACGTCGAGCCCTGCGCCCGGGGGCAAGTCGCTCGGACCCATCTGATCGAGGAAGACGAACGGGCCCACCATCCGCCGCTGGCGGGATGGGAGCGCCCGCCGCACTTCGAACCCGCCGAGATCCCCGTGCGCGGCACGATCACCATTTCGACGGGATCGACCTCGGCTGCCGCGAAACGGCATTGGGCCTCGGGACAGTCGTGCCAGCTCATGAACGCTCCTTATCGTCGAGCTTGCGGAAACTGGTTGACGAACTTACTCCTGCGCGCTTGATAAGGCCGATCGGCGGCTGCGCACTTTCTCAATGCATCACCCTGAGCAGCAGCTTCCCCCGCGTGCCGCGGCCTTCCAGGTGGCGGTGGGCCTCGGCGGCCTCGGCCAGGGGATATTCCCGGTCGACGGCGACCGTGAGTTTCCCTTCCAGGTACCAGCGGAACAGGTCGCCGGTGCGCCATTCGATCTCTTCGGCCGTGGCGGTGTAGTCGGCGAGGTGGGGCCGGGTGAAGTACACCGAGCCCGCCTCCCCCAGCTCCAGCGGCTCGATGCTGTTCACCAGCCCCGAGGCGCCGCCGTAGTTGACGCACAGGCCCCGGCGACGGAGGCTACGGATGCTGCGGGCGATGGTGTCCTTGCCCACCGCGTCGTAGACCACGTCCACGCCCTTGCCGCCGGTGATTTCCATCACCGCCTCGCGGAAGTCGCGTTCCCGGTAGAGGATCGCGTGGTCCGCGCCCCGGGCCTTCGCGATCTCGGCCTTGTCGGCGCTGCCCACCGTGGCGAGCACCGTCGCCCCGCGCAGCTTGGCGAGCTGGACCAAAAGCTGTCCCACGCCGCCCGCGCCGGCGTGCACGAGACAGGTGCTGCCGGGCTTGAGCTCGTAGCAGGAATGGGTCAGGTAGTGGGCGGTGCAGCCCTGGAGCATGAGCGTCGTCGCGATGGGGTCGGGTATCCCCTCGGGGATCTTCGCCAGGCGCCAGGCCGGCACCGCCGCGTACTCGGCGTAGCTTCCGCGCACCAGGCAATAGCCCACCCGGTCACCCGCGCGGACCCGGTCCACCCCCGGTCCCACCTCCACCACCTCGCCCACGCCTTCCATGCCCAGCGTCATGGGCAGGGGCGTCTGGTAGGTCTGGGAGCGGACGTAGCTTCCGTTTCGCATGTACACGTCGATGAAGTTCACGCCGGCGTAGGCGAGCTTCACCAGCGCCTCGCCCTCCTTCGGCCGGGGTACTTCCGTTTCTACCAGCCGAAGCTGCTCCGGTCCGCCGAACTCGAACACGCGTATCGCCTTCATCGTCTCTCCTCCTGGTCTAGTTTTTCACGATCAGCACCACGCCGGCGATCAGCATCAGGGCGCCGGCGACCCGCAGCCCGCTCATGGGCCGCACGGGATAGCCCAGCACGCCGAAGTGGTCGAGCAGAATGGAGGCCGCGATCTGGCCGGTCACCACCAGCACGAACAGGGTCGCCGCACCCAGCGCCGGACCGGCCACCAGCGTCACCACCACGACGGCGGCGCCGATGGCTCCACCCAGCCAGGCCCACGCCGGCACCGAGGCCATCGCCGCGGCCGAAGGCCACGGCACCCGCAGCACCGCCAGCACCAGCAACACGCACAGGAGCCCCACCACCATGTTGGCGAGCCCGGCGAGGAGCGGTTCCCCGAGCAGGGCGCGCAGGGAGGCGTTGATGCCGACCTGAACCGGCATCAGCGCGCCGATCAGCAGGGCGAGCGCGGAGAGCACGAGCTTCATGGGCGTCCTTTCTTGTTTCTCGTGGCAAACGGGTCACGCGGGCAAGACCGGCAACGGCCCGCGCCAAGGATACCGCAAGCTATGCCCGAGCGCCGCGACGGGCCTGGAGCACGATGGCGACGGCAAGCCCGGCCAGGAGCAGGTAAAACACCAGGGACCAGCCGGGAATCGTGAGGCCGAGAAAGCTCCACTGGGTGTCGCTGCACTCGCCGCTGCCCCGGAACACCAGCGCCAGCGTCTCGGAAAGCGGCAGGGTATCCAGCATAAAATACAGGTCCGCGCCGCAGTCGGCCACCTGGGGCGGCGCGCCGAACTGCACCCAGAGATGGCGCACCGCGATGCCCGCGCCCACCGCCGCGACTATCGTCAGGACGCCGGCATAGAGCGCCGCGCCGCGGGGCCCCGGCCCATGGGCCGCCGCCAGCAGAAACAAGGCGCCCAGCACGATGAAGACCACCCGCTGGAAGATGCAAAGGGGGCAGGGTTCGAGCCCCTGGCCGTGTTGGAGGTAGAGGGCGTAGCCCAGCACGCCCAGGCACAGGAGGAAACCCGCAAAGAAGCCTGCTCGCGTCCGCATCCGTCATCGCCTTAATGGAACCGGTACACGTCCATGGCGAGAATACCGTGGGCGAAGCTCCGATGCACCCGCTCGCCCCGGCCCCCCGCCCCCAAGGCCACGAAGAGGGGCAGCAAGTGCTCCTCGGTGGGGTGGTTGTGGGCCGCCTGGGGTCCCTGCCGGCGATAGGCGAGCAAGGTTTCCGTGTCTCCCGCCTCCACGTGCCGCGCCAGCCAGTCGCTGAACTCGGCCATCCAGGCGGGCGGCGCAGCGTCCAGGGCATAACGGCCGAACTCGTACAGGTTGTGAGTGGCGGAGCCGCTCGCCAGCACCAGGATCCCCTCCTCCCGCAGGGGTGCCAGCGCCTCGCCCAGGTGCAAATGATGGCGCGGCCCCAAGTGGGGCTGGATCGAGAGCTGCACGACCGGCACGTCGGCCTGGGGGAACATGATGAGCAGCGGGACCCACGCGCCGTGGTCGAGGCCGCGCTCGGCGTCGATCGCGGCCTCGAAGCCTTCGGCCTCCAGCGCCTCGACGGCCCGCTGTGCCAGCTCGGGAGCTCCGGGAGCAGGGTACTTGAAGGCGTAAAGCTCGTGGGGGAAGCCCCAGAAATCGTGGATCGTGGAAGGGTTGTACGCCCCGGTCACGTGGGGTATCACCGTCGCCCAGTGGGCGGAGACCGCCAGCACCGCCCGCGGCCGCTCCAGTTCACGCCCGAGGGTGCGCAGGAAATCCCGCGCCGCGGTGGGCTCCAGGGGCAGGGTGGGCGCCCCGTGGGAGACGAACAGGACCGGCTGCCGCTTCATTCGCCGCTCACCCGCGGATCATTCCATGTGCCAGCCGTGGCTCACGATAAGGGACTGCCCCGTGAGAGCGTTAGTGGAGAAGGCCGCCAGGAATAGGGCCGCCTCCGCGACCTCTTCCTCCGTGGTGAACTCACCGTCCACCGTGTCCTTGAGGAAGATCTTCCTGGCCACCTCCTCTTCGCTGATGCCCTGCTCCTTCGCGAGCTGGGGGATCTGCTGCCTGACCAGGGGCGTCAGCACGAAGCCGGGGCAGATCACGTTCACCCGGATGCCGTGCTCGGCCCCTTCCTTGGCCGCCGTCCGGGCGAGCCCCAAGATGCCGTGCTTGGCGGCGGTATAGGGCGCCTTGAGGGGCGAAGCCACCTTGGAATGCACCGAGCCCATGTACAGAAGGACGCCGCCGCGCTCCTGGCGGATCATCCGGCGCATGGCCGCCCGCGTCACGAGAAAAGCCGCGTCCAGATGCACCGCCACCACTTTGCGCCAGTTCTCGTAGGAGAGGTCCACGATCCTGTCCAGGTGCTGGATGCCGGCGTTGGACACCGCGATGTCCAGCCCGCCGAAGCGCTCCACCGTCTTCGCGAAGCCCTCCTCCACGTGGGCTTCGTTGGTCACGTCCATGCCCACGGCGAGGGCGTTCGGCCCCAGCTCCGCCGCCACGGCCTGGGCCTGCTTGAGGTTCAGATCGGCCACGGCCACCCGGGCGCCCTCGCGCAGGAAGATCGTGGCGATGGCCTTGCCCAGGCCGCTCGCCGCGCCGGTTACCAGCGCCACCTTGTCTTTGAGCTTCATGGCTTCCCCTCGCCTTCCGTAATCTCGTGCACCACCGCTCCCGTGCCGGGCGGCACCGGCTCGAGCCAGGGCTTGCGCTCGAGGACCCGGCACGCGTCCCGGTACCCCTTGGTCCAGCGCGCGTCGATGGCGCAGCGGGAAAAATCGATGTCCTTGGTCTCCAGCTCCCACGGTCGGTCGGCGTAACCGAGGTGCACCACCTCCATGGTGGTCTGGCAACCGAGCCCCGCCAGCTTGCGCACCAGCGGGTCCTGCTGCAACTCCGGGCTCAGGCGCGTGTACAGCGCCTGGACCGCCCGGCGCAGGTTGTGCACTCTTGCGTAGTCTTCCAGGTGCTGGCGCGAGCGGCTGGCGTAGGCGATGCTCTTGCGCCGGGACAGCACCTCCGCGATCGTCGCCGGCTCCGCTCCCGCGGGATCGAAAAGGTCCACCATGAAACAAAGGGTCGACACCCGCGGATAATCGTCCAGGACGATCTCCAGCGGCGTGTTGGAGTAGATGCCCCCGTCCCAGTACAGTTCCCCGTCCAACCGCACCGGCGGAAAGCCCGGCGGGAGCGCGCCGCTCGCCATGATATGCTCGGGGCCGATGCGCTGAAAGCGGGTGTCGAAATAGCGCAGCTTTCCCGTCCTCACGTGGACGGCCCCGACGGAGAGCCGGGTTCGTCCGTCGTTCAGCCGGTCGAAGTCCACCAGCTCGAGCAGCGTCTCCTTGAGCGGCGCCGTATCGTAGAAACCCAGGGATTCGGGCGCCTCGGAATTGAACATCCATGGCAGGCGCGGGGTAAAGAATCCGGGACGGCCGGCAAGGATGGCGTTGCACGCCGCGTGCCAGCCGGACCATTGCCGCACGGCCGGCGGCGCGCCATCGCTTTCGACGCAGTCGCGGTCGGCCACCTTCTGCCAGAACGCCCGCAGTCTTTCGGTCCGGGCGCCGGGAGGAGTGCCGGCGATCAAGGCGCCGTTGATGGCGCCGATGGACGTGCCCGCGACCCAATCGGGTGCGAAGCCGTGCTCCTCCAGCGCCTGATAGACGCCCGCCTGGTACGCACCCAGCGCCCCGCCCCCCTGGAGAGTGAGCGCGAGCCGCCTGATCTGCGGCCGGGCCGCGAACAAGCCCCGAGCTTCGGCGTTGGCACGCTCCCCATTCCCGTCAGGCGTCGGCCCCATCTCCGCGATCCGTCCCTTCAAGCGGCATCCCCCAGAATTATCCCCGCTTAAGGTCTCCAGGGCGAACCCCGCTGCCACCCACGCGTCGATGCCTCCCGCAAGGGGACGCACCCGGCGGAATCCCCGCGCCGCCAGTAGTCGCGCCACCTTGACTGCGGTCGCTTCGTTCGGGCAGGCGCACTAGACAATCATATCCTGTCCGGGCGGGATGTCGTCGACGGCGCGTTCCAGGTCGTCCAGGTCTACGGGCCGCGCGCCAGGAATGCGCCGTCCGGCCCGATACCAGGCGTAATCCCCCAGGGTCGAGGCGACGATGGCGGCGCCCAGCGCCAGCACGCCGAAGGCGGGGTGCCCCGCGGCCATCGCCCCCGCCAGGAACAGCACCGGCAGCGCGGGAAGCGGCGCGCCCACCTGCTCCAGGAACACCGCGATGAACACGGCGAGGAGGCCGTGCTGCTCGAAAAAGGCGAGGACCTGTTCCACGGCGGTCACGCCGGGCCGAAACGGCCGCGGTCATGGGGCTTGACGAGATCGACCAGGGGCCCTTTGGGCACGATGCGGGTCGGGTTGATGTGAGGATGGCTCATGTAATAGTGGCGCTTGATATGGTCCATCTTCACGGTTTCCGCGATTCCCGGCACCTGGTACAGATCGCGCAGGTAGTTGGAAAGGTTGGGATAGTCCTCGATGCGCCGCAGGTTGCACTTGAAGTGACCATGGTACACCGCGTCGAAGCGCACGAGGGTCGTGAACAGGCGCCAGTCCGCCTCGGTCGGCACGCCGCCGACGAGATAGCGGGCGTCCGCGAGCCGTCGCTCCAGGGTGTCCAGGGCGTCGAACAGCCGGTCGAAAGCCGCCTCGTAGGCCTTTTGCGTCGTAGCGAAGCCGCAGCGATAGACCCCGTTGTTCACGTGGGCATACACGTAGTCGTTGACCGCGTCGATCTCCTTACGCAGCCGCACCGGGTAGTAGTCGGCCCGGACCTCGGTGAAAGCGTCGAAGGCCGAGTTCAACATGCGGATGATGTCGGCGGACTCGTTGCTCACGATGGTATGCGTCTTCGTGTCCCACAGCACGGGAACCGTCACCCGGCCGGTGTAATCGGGCTTCGCGGCGGTGTAGACCTGGTGCAGGTGTCCGAAGCCGTTGACGCGATCGGGAAGGCTGGGGCTGAAAGCCCATCCTTCGTCCGACATGATCGGCTCCACCACGGATACCGGCACCGCCGCTTCCAGCCTCTTGAGGCTGCGGAAGATGAGGGCACGGTGGGCCCAGGGGCAGGCATAGGAGACGTAGAGGTGGTACCGCCCGGGCTCGGCCTCGAATCCCGACGAGCCGTCCGCCGTCACCCAGCGGCGAAACCGGGCTTCGGCGCGGACGAACTCGCCTTCGGTCCGGCCGGTGTCGTACCACCCCGGCGTCCATTTGCCTTGGATCAATGCCCCCGTCATGAAGAGAAGACGATCCCTGCTTTATCCGTGAAAATCCGTGCCCATCCGTGGCTCATAGATCCCGGTGAACGGTGCGCCAAGGCGCACGTTCAGCGCACCGGGGAAGCCCTACGCAATCGACGGGCCGCCTCACGCGATGCCGCTCTTGAGCCGCTTGGCGATCTGGGCCACGTGGCGGCCCTGGAAGCGGGCGATGGCCAGCTCGTTGCCGCTGGGCTGGCGCGAGCCGTCGGCACCGGTGATGGTGGTCGCTCCATAGGGCGTGCCGCCCGTGATCTCTTCCATGGTGAGCAGCCGCTGCTCGGAATAGGGCACGCCCACGATCACCATGCCCTGGTGCAGCAGGGTCGAGTGGAAGCTGGTGAGGGTAGTCTCCTGGCCCCCGTGCTGGCTGGCGGTGGAAGTGAAGACGCTGCCCACCTTGCCGATCAGGGCGCCCTTCATCCACAAGCCGCCGGTCTGGTCGAGGAAGTTGCGCATCTGGGCCGCCATGTTGCCGAACCGAGTGGGCGTGCCGAAGAGGATGGCGTCGGCCTCCGCGAGCTGCTCGGGCCGGATGACCGGTACGTGGGCGAAAGCCTCCCGGGCCTTCTTGGCGCCGCTTTTCTCCAGAACGTCGTCCGGCACCAGTTCGGGCACCTGGTACAGGGTCACCTCGGTCCCGTCCACCTCCCGGGCGCCGGCGGCGACCGCCTCCGCCATCTTGTAGACGTGGCCGTACATGCTGTAGAACACGACTTGAATCTTGGTCGTCATGGGATTCTCCTTTCGACAAAGTAAAACGCTGTGACGAGCTTAAGTTACGCCAGGTCGAACACGAGCACCTCGGCCCCTTCGCCCTGGTCGAGAACGATTTCGTCCACGCCTTTGGCCTTGAGGGCGTCGCCCGCCTCTAGGAGCTGACCGTTCACCGTCACCTGCCCCCGCGCCACGTGCACGTAGGCCCGCCGTCCCGGCGCCGGGCGATGCACGGCCCGTTCGGCGCCATCGAGGAGCGCGGCGTAAAGACGGGCGTCCTGGTGGATCGTGACGGAGCCGTCCCGGCCGTCGGGGGAGGCGACCAGGCGCAACCGCCCCCGCTTTTCGGCCTCCGGGAAGTGCTTCTGTTCGTAGCCGGGCGCGAGCCCCCGGCGCTCGGGCACGATCCAGATCTGGAGCAGGTGCACCGGCGCCTCCCTCGAGGCGTTGTACTCGCTGTGGACGATCCCCGTGCCGGCGCTCATGCGCTGCACGTCGCCGGGATGGATGACGGAGCTGTTCCCCATGCTGTCCCGGTGGGCGAGGGCCCCCTCCAGCACGTAGGTGACGATCTCCATGTCCCGGTGCCCGTGGGGGTCGAAGCCCCGGCCCGGCTGCACCCAGTCTTCGTTGATGACCCGCAGCGCCCCGAACCCCATGTGCCGGGGGTCGTAGTACTCGGCGAACGAAAAGCTGTGATAGCTGTCCAGCCAGCCGTGATGGGCATGACCGCGCTCTCCGCTCCTGCGGACCTCGAGCATCGGTTCCTCCAAAAACATCAATGGAATTGAATCTAATTAACACACTACCGCCGCTCATGATATGAGCGCATGTTTAAGATTCAAAGCGGAACTTTCTGATAAAAGCATTCAAAATAAATGACTGCTCTAGAATCGACGATTTCTTATGAAATTCATAGGTATAACAAAAAGCGGGGGGCGGGCTGGAGTCTCTGGAGGAGTCTGGGCTATAGCCTGGCCCTTGTCCTCTTGGCGATGGAATGGACGGGCGGGTGGGCCTTGGCCATGCCGCCGTTGAGCCTGGGGCTAGACCACCCCCTCACCGGCCGGATCTGGTCACCCGGCGCCCAGCGGTTCGTCTCCTCGGTGGAGCTCCTGGCCCGGCTCAGGGAAGCCGACTTCGTCCTCCTCGGCGAGATCCACGACAACAGCGACCACCACCGGATCCAGGCCTGGATCGTGGAGCAACTCGGGAGGGCCGGACATACTACTGGCCAGGGAGCCGTAGCCTTCGAGATGATCACCGCCGACGAAGCGGCCGCCCTGGAAGTCCACGCCCGGGACGATCCCGTCGATGCGGCGCGGCTAGGGGCGGCGCTACGCTGGGAGGAACGGGGCTGGCCGGCCTGGTCCCTGTATCAGCCCATCGCAGAGGCGGCGATCAAGGCCCGCATGGCCCTCATCGCCGCCGGGGCTCCCCGGGCGCTGGAGCGGGAAGTGCGCAGCCGCGGCCTCGCTGCCCTGGACGACGAGCGGCTGCGACGGCTCGCCCTGGAAGCCTTGCCGGAAGCCGAGCGGTCAAGGCTGGAAGAGGAATTGTACGAATCCCACTGCCGGCAGCTTCCCCGGGAAGCGCTTCCCGGCATGGTGGCGGTCCAGCAGTTGCGCGACGCCTGGATGGCGGACCGCCTGCTGGAAGGCTGGACCCAAACGGGCGGGCCCGTGGTGGCCATCGCCGGCCGCAGCCATACCCGGCCCGATTGGGGGATCCCCCGCTATCTGGCCATCCGCGCGCCGGGGGCGCGCATCGCGAGCGTGGCCATGGTGGAAGTGGACCCTCGCAAGCGGGCGCCGTCGGACTATGGCGACGCCCGGCAGGGCGACTACCTGGTGTTCACAGGCGCCGCACCCCGCGCCGATCCTTGCGAGGCGCTGAGGCGCCCGCGCTTCCGGCTAGAAAACGGGACGGCCGCGGCGCCCGGCGCTCTCTTCCCAGACGTCCGTGGGCTTGCCGGGCCGAGCCGGAAGCCGGGCCATGGCGTTGCGAAAGCGCAGGAGCTCGGACAGGAACAAGAGCTCGTCCATCGCGTCCACGGAGAAACCCCGGCGACAGCCCCGCTCGTCCACCACCAGGCGGGCGAGATAGGCTTCGCACTCGGGATGCCCCCACGTCAGCGCCAGGGTCTGCATCACGTGGGGGAACGCCTCGAGGGCCGCGCCCGCCGCCACCGGGCCGCCCGGCGCGGACGCCGCGCCTCGCCGAACCGGAGCCGGCGCCCGGGGCCCCGTGACCCCGTGCCCGCCGCCGTTGGACGGCCGCTGCGAACCGGACGCCCTGGAGGTCTCCGCCCATCGCTCCCCCACCAGAGTCTCCAGGCGCCGCACCCTTGTCTCCAGCGCCTCCAGCCTGTGCTCCAGCGCTGCCTTGCCTTCGTCCATCCCGCACCTCGCCGCTTCTCCACCCGGGGATGGAAACACTATAGCAACCGAGCGCATGACAAGTTGTTAAAAGTTCTGTAGCTGGATTCCCGAGGGCCGCTGGAGGAAACGCGGCGCCGGGCGCAGACCCGCCGATGGAAGGCAACGCGCCGGCCGGCTTCTGCGGTCACACGGGCCGTTTCTTGCGTTAAAGTACGCCCTGGAATGAAGCGATTCTCGCTACGCACCGCCCGCCCCAAGCGGCTCCGGCTCCCGCGCCCCTCGTCGCTTCGATGGGAGCTGGGCGTGGCGCTGGCGGTCAAGTTCGTCCTCCTGTTCCTGATCTGGTGGCTGTGGTTCTCCGACCGCATCGACGCCCGGCTCACCCCCGAGGAGGTGGGCCAGGCGGTGGCCGGCATGGCACCCGAACCCGCAGGGCTCTCTCGTTAGGCCGAAAGGAGCGCTCCAGTGGACGTCGTCGACCTCTCCCGGCTTCAGTTCGCCATCACTGCCATGTACCACTTCCTGTTCGTGCCCCTCACCCTGGGGCTCGCCTGGATCCTGGTGATCATGGAGTCGGTGTACGTGATGACCGGCAAGCAGGTGTACAAGGACATGACCCAGTTCTGGGGCAAGCTGTTCGGCATCAACTTCGTAATGGGGGTCACCACCGGCATCACCCTGGAGTTCCAGTTCGGCACCAACTGGGCGTATTTTTCCCACTACGTGGGCGACATCTTCGGGGTGCCGCTCGCTATCGAAGGGCTCATGGCCTTTTTCCTGGAGGCGACCTTCGTCGGGCTGTTCTTTTTCGGCTGGGACCGGCTCACCAAGGTCCAGCACCTGATGGTGACCTTCCTGGTGGCGCTGGGCTCCAACCTCTCGGCGCTGTGGATCCTGATCGCCAACGGCTGGATGAATTACCCGGTGGGGGCCGAGTTCAACGACCAGACTATGCGCATGGAGCTCACGGACCTGGGGGCGCTCCTGTTTAACCCGGTCGCCCAGGTGAAATTCGTCCATACGGTGGCTGCGGGCTACGTCACGGCGGCCATGTTCGTGCTGGGCGTGTCCTCCTGGTACCTGCTCAAAGGCCGCGACGTGGGCTTTGCGCAGCGCTCCTTCGCCGTGGCGGCCGGCTTCGGCCTGGCCTCCGCCCTTTCCGTCATCGTGCTGGGCGACGAGTCGGGCTACACCGTGGGGGAGGTGCAGAAGGTGAAGCTCGCCGCCATCGAGGCCGAATGGGACACCCACGACCCCCCCGCGGCCTTCACCCTGTTCGGCTTGCCCAACGAGGAGGCCGAGCGCACCGACTACGCCGTACGCATCCCCTGGGTGCTGGGGATCATCGCCACCCGTTCCGTGGACGAACCGGTGATCGGCATCAAGGAGCTCAAGGAGCGGGCGAAGAGGCGCATCGAGATCGGCATGCAGGCGTACGGCGCCCTCCAGAAGCTGCGCTCCGGGGACGCGAGCGAAACCACCCGGGCCCTGTTCGAAGCGACCCGCGGGCACCTGGGCTACGCGCTGCTCTTGAAGCGCTACACGCCCAACGTGGTGGACGCCACGCCCCAGATGATCGCAGCGGCGGCGGACGACGCCATCCCGCGGATCGCGCCCTTGTTCTGGACCTTCCGCCTCATGGTGGGCCTGGGATTCCTGTTCCTCTTCATCTTTATCTTCGCCTTCTGGTATTGCGCTCGGCGCACCGTGCAGCAGAGGCGCTGGCTGCTCAAGCTCGCTTTGTGGTCGATTCCGCTCCCCTGGATCGCCGCGGAGGCGGGCTGGTTCGTGGCCGAGTACGGCCGCCAGCCGTGGACCATCGCCGAGGTCCTGCCCACGTTTCTTTCCGCCACGCCGCTGGAGCCGAGGCAGGTCTGGTTCAGCCTGGCGGGGTTCGTGTTCTTCTACACGCTCCTGCTGGTGATCGAGCTGTACCTGATGTTCAAGTATGCGCGGCTCGGGCCATCGTCGCTGCACACGGGGCGGTACTACTGGGAACGCCAGCCCCAGGCAGGAGGGGCGTAAAGGAAACGCCGGGTCCGCGAAAGCGGAAACACCTTCTCGGGAGGTCGGCATGATCTTCGACTACGAGACGCTCAAGCTCATCTGGTGGCTGTTCGTCGCGGTGCTGATCGTCGGCTTCGCGGTGACCGACGGCTTCGACCTGGGGATCGGCACATTGCTCCCCTTCATCGGCAAGGACGACTACGAGCGGCGCGTGGTGGTCAACGCCATCGCCCCCACCTGGGAGGGCAACCAGGTGTGGTTCATCACCGCGGGCGGAGCGCTTTTCGCCGCCTGGCCCCTGGCCTACGCCGCGGCGTTCTCTGGCTTCTACATCGCCCTGCTGCTCGCTCTCTACGCCCTGTTCTTCCGCCCGGTGGGCTTCAAGTACCGCAGCCTGATCCAGGACCTGCGCTGGCGCTACGCCTGGGACTGGGCGCTCTTTGCCGGCGCCGTGGTGCCGGCCTTCATCTTCGGGGTAGCCTTCGGCAACCTGCTCCAGGGGGTGCCGTTCCACTTCGACCGGGATCTGCGGGTGTTCTACACCGGCAGCTTTTTCGCCCAGCTCAACCCTTTCGGCCTGTTCTGCGGCCTCCTGAGCGTGGCCCTGCTGGTGATGCACGGGGCCCATTACCTGCAGATCAAGACCGCGGGTGCGATCTACGAACGAGCGCGCCGCGCCGGCTGGATCGCCGCCGTCCTCATGATGGCCTTGTTCGCGGCGGGCGGATTCTGGATCACCTACGGTGTCGAGGGCTACCGCATCGTGTCCATGCCGCCCCTCGACGCGGTACCCAATCCGACCGCCAAGGTGGTGGAAAAGGCGACCGGCGCGTGGCTGGACAACTACCAGCGTTATCCGTGGACGATGCTGGCCCCCGCCCTCGGCTTCGCCGGCGCGGCGATGGCGATGCTGTTCGCCGCCGTGAACCGCTCCGGAATCGCCTTCGTCGCCTCCAGCGCTTCGGTCACCGGGGTGATCCTGACGGCCGGGCTTTCCATGTTCCCCTTCGTCATGCCTTCCTCGTCGGATCCCAACAGCAGCTTGACCGCCTGGGACGTGACCTCCAGCCACAAGACGCTGGAAATCATGTTCTGGGCCGTGGTGCTGTTCCTGCCCCTCATCGTCGCCTACACGGGCTGGGTATACCGGGTGCTGGGCGGCAAGGTCACGGTGGAAAAGATCAAGTCCGAGGAGCACACGTCCTACTGAGGAGCGATCATGTGGTATTTCGCCTGGATTCTGGGGATCGGCTGCGCGCTGGCCTTCGGCATCATCAACGTCATGTGGCTGGAGGCGGAAGGCTTCGCCGACGAGGCGGCCGAGGGAACCCAGGCCCTCGAAGCCGCCGGTGAGCGGCCATAGGGCGCCGCAGGACGCTGCGGTCAGCTACAAAGGCGCAGAGCACGCAAAAGAAGAGACAGCTCTTTTCTTTTTATGAAGTTTTTTTGTGCCCTTTGCGCCCTTCGCGCTGAAAATTTCTTTTTCTTCTTTCCTCTGTGTCTTGTGGTGAAACTGCCTAGCCGCCCTCGGCCCGGCCGGCGGGCGCATGGGCCGGGGGTGCTTCGGCTCCGCCGCGAGCGGCGGCCACCTGGGCTTCCAGCTCCTCGGTGGTAAGGATCTCGCGCTTGCCGACGATGAAGGTGTACATGGTGGGGATCACGTACAGGGTGAAGAAGGTGCCCACCGACACGCCTCCCACGATGACCCAGCCGATTGCCTGGCGAGACTCCGCGCCAGCGCCGGTGGCGAGCGCGATCGGGACGGCGCCGAACGTGGTGGCCAGGCTGGTCATGAGGATGGGGCGCAGGCGCAGGGACGCGGCCTCGATCACCGCCTCCAGCTTCTCCCGCCCGCGGTCCCGCAACTGGTTGGCGAATTCCACGATCAGGATGCCGTTCTTGGTGATCAGGCCGATCAGCATCACCAGCCCGATCTGGGTATAGACGTTGAGCGTGCCGTAGCGCGGGTTGATCAGCGACTGCACGTACATGGCGAGCACCGCCCCGGTGATGGCCAGCGGCACGGTGAGCATGATCACGAAGGGGCTCCTGAAGCTTTCGAACTGGGCCGCCAGCACCAGGTAGATGAAAGCCAGCGCCAGCACGAACACGAAGTAGAGCTGCCTTCCGGACTCCCGGAACTCCCGGGACTGGCCGTCCAGATCCGTGGTGAAGCGATTGCCCAGCTCCTCGGCCGCCGCCTGGTCCAGAAAGTCGAGGGCTTGGCCCAGGGTGTAGCCGGGCGCAAGCCGCGCCGAAAGGGTGGCGGCACGGAAGCGGTTGAAGTGGTTGAGCTCCCGCGGCGCCACCCCTTCCTTGACCGTCACCAGGTTGGAGAGCTGGATCAGTTGGCCGTTACGGTTGCGCACGTAGATCTGGGTGAGGTCGGAGGGCTCGACCCGGTCTTTGTCCTCCAGCTTGACCACCACATCGTACTGCTCGCCCTGGCGCTTGAAGCGGGTAACGTCGCGGCCGCCGAGGAGCGTCTCCAGGGTGCGCCCGATGGTTTCGATCTCCACCCCCACCGCCGCCGCCTTGTCCCGGTCGATCTCCACGGCCAGTTGGGGCTTGCTGAGCTTCAAGTCCGTGTCCACGTTGATCAAGCCCGGGAATTGCTGGGCGCGCTCCATCATCCGCTCCGCCGCCCGCTCCAGCTCTTCCCAGGAGGTGCCCTGGATCACGTACTGCACCGGCGCGCTGCGGAAGCTCTGGCCGAGGGACGGCGGATTGATGGGAAACGCCAGCACCCCGGGCAGCTCCTTCATCAAACGGGGGGTCAGCTCGTCGGTGATGTCCAACTGGTTGCGCCGCCGTGCGCTCCAGTCGTGGAGGTTCACGAAGGCGAGGGCATTGTTCACCGGGTTGGGCTTCTCCAGCCCCGGCGCCACCACGGTGAAGAAGGAACGGATCTCCGGGATCTCCTTGAGGATGCGCTCCAGATCCCGGGTATAGCGGTCCGTGTACTCCAGCGTCGCCCCTTCCGGCGCAGTCAGCACCACGATGAAGATGCCCCGGTCCTCCAGCGGCGCCAGCTCCGAGCGCAACTGCATGAACAGGGCCGCGCCGATGCCGGAGACCCCGAGGAAGACGGCCACCACCAGCCCCCGGTGCCGCAGGCTCCTCTCCAGGGAGGAGCGGTAGGCCCGGGCGAGCCAGTGGAAGAACCCCTCCAGGGCGTTGTACAGCCGGCCGTGCCGCGCCTGGTGGCGCAGGAGCTTGGAGCACATCATGGGGGTCAGGGTGAGCGCCACGAATCCGGACACCAGCACCGCCGCCGCCACCGTGAGGGCGAACTCGGTGAACAGGCGCCCGGTGTTGCCCGTGGCGAAGGCGAGCGGCGCGAACACCGCCGCCAAGGTGATGGTCATGGCCACCACCGCAAAGGCGATCTCCCTCGCCCCCTGGAACGCGGCGGCGAGCCGGTTCATCCCTTCCTCGATGTGGCGGTGGATGTTCTCCAGCACCACGATGGCGTCGTCCACTACCAGGCCCACCGCCAGCACGATGCCGAGCAGCGTCAGCACGTTGATGGAAAAGCCCAGCGCCCAGATGACGAAGAACGCGCCGATCAGGGACACGGGGATGGTCACGAACGGGATCAGGGTCGCCCGCAGGCTCCTCAGGAAGAAGAAGATGACCAGCACCACCAGCACCAGCGCCTCGGCGAGAACCCTGTACACCGCGTCGATGGAGGCCTCCACGAACACCGAGCGGTCGAAGGACACGTTGAGCCGCATCCCGTCGGGAAGCGTCTGCTGCAGGCGCGGGATCATGGCCTTCACCCCGTTGGCCACGTCCAGCAGGTTGGCGGTGGACTGCTTGACGATGCCCAGCCCCACCGCCTCCCGGCCATCGACCCGCACGATGTTGCGGTCGTCGTAGGCCCCCAGCTCCGCCCGTCCCACGTCCTTGAGCCGCACCGGGTAATTGTTGACCTCCCGGATGATCAGGTTGTTGAACTGTGCGGGGGTCTGCAGGTCGGTGGCGGAGAGCACCGTGAATTCCCGGTTGCGGCTCTCGATGCGCCCGGCGGGGACCTCCACGTTCTGCCGCCGCAGGGCGTCTTCCACGTCCTGCACGGTGACGCCGTAGGCGGCGAGCCGTTCCCGGTCGAGCCAGATGCGCATGGCGTAGCGCCGCTCGCCGCCGATGATCACGCTGGCGACGCCGGGGATGGTCTTCAACGCGTCGGCCACGTAGCGGTCGGCGTAATCGGTGATCTCCAGGGGATTGTGGCGGTCGCTGGAGAGCCGCAGCCACATGATGGCCTGGGCGTCCGCCTCCACCTTGGCCACCACCGGGTCGTCGGCGGCCTCGGGCAGGAGACTCCGGCTGCGGGCCACCCGGTCGCGCACGTCGTTGGCCGCCGCGTCCACATCCCGCTCGGTCACGAACTCGATGGTGATCGAGCTCACTTCCTCCCGGGAGACGGACTTCAAGGTCTTGATGCCCTCGATGCCCGAGAGGGCGTCCTCCAGGGGATTGGTGATCTGGCTCTCCACCACCTCGGCGCTCGCCCCCTTGTACACGGTGCGCACCGACACCACCGGGGCGTCGATGTTGGGATACTCGCGCACCGTCAGCCGCAGGAACGAAATCGCGCCGAGGAGCACGATGACGAGGCTCATCACCGTGGCGAGCACCGGGCGGCGGACCGATATTTCGGGAAGAAACATGGGACGCTATCGTGAAATATCCGGGCAGGCCTACCTGCTGCCGAGCTTCGCGGCCGTCGCCGACGCCGACCCGAGGAGGGCGACCGGAGCCCCGTCCCGGATGCGCTGGTGACCGTCGGTCACCACCAGCTCGCCCGAGGCGAGCCCGCTCAAGATCTCTACCTGCCCTGGTTGGCGCAAGCCCAGGGTCACCCGGGCGAGCACGGCGCGGCCCTCCACCACCTTGAAGACGAAGAAGTCCTGGCCCCGGGGCACGATGGCCTCTTCGGGGACCACCAGAGTGTTCTCCCGCGTTCCGAGGGTGAGGCTCACCCGGGCAAACATGCCTGGCTTGAGCCTCACACCCGGGTTAGGAATTAGGGCACGCAGCAGTACGGTGCGGGTCTGCTCGTCCACCGCCGGCTCGATGGCGTAGATCCGCCCCTTGAACTGCTCGTTCGGATAGGCGTCCACGGCGACCGCCACCTCCTGGCCGACCCTCAGGCGGCTCAGGAACACCTCCGGAACGCGGAAATCGAGCTTGAGGGTGCCGATGCCCTCCAGGCGGGCGATGTCCTGCCCCTTGTTCACGTAGGCACCGGGGCTCACCTGCCGCAAGCCCACGACACCATCGAAGGGGGCGCGGATCACCATCTTGTCCAGGCGCGCCTTGATCTCGGCCTGGCGAGCCAGGGACTGGTTCAGGTTTTCCCGCGCCTCGTCCAGGGCCTGGGCGCTGATGAAGTTCTTTTCCCTGAGCTCTTGGGCCCGCTTGAAGCGGTTGCGGTTAAGGGTGACCTCGGCTTCCACCGCCGCGAGCTGGGCCTCGATTTCGGACGCATCCAGGGACACCAGCCTGGCGCCCCGCTTCACGGACTGGCCTTCGCTGAAGTGGATCTCGCTGATCCGGCCGTCCACCTCCGGCCGGATGATCACCGACTCGTTGGCGAGAAGGGTGCCCACGGCGCCCACCTCCTCCCGCAAGGTGGCGCGCTTGACTTCCACCGCCCTCACCGTCACCGGCGTGGGGCTTTGATCGCCCGAAGAGGCGGGTTTCGCCGCCACGGAAGGGGGGTGGGAATTGCGCCACCATAGGCCCGCGCCCCCCAGCACCCCCAGGGCGAGAACTGCGATCAGCGCTGTCTTTGCTGCCTGCTTCAAGGAAAATTGAGAAAAAGTTTCTAAAAATATCTTAGTCTAACGTTGCACCGGCGGTGCTGCCAGCGAAATAATTCCGGGAAATCATTCAGAGCCCCTGAATCATGCGTTTGACCCTCGAGGCGCTCCACGTCCTGGACGCCATCGACCGCAAGGGCAGCTTCGCGGCCGCCGCCGGAGAGCTCCACCGGGTGCCCTCCGCCATCACCTACACCGTGCAGAAGCTGGAAGAGGACCTGGGCGTCAGACTGTTCGACCGGAGCGGCCACCGGGCCGTTCTCACCGAGGCGGGGAGGGAACTGCTCGAGGAAGGCCGCCGGATTCTGCGGGCCGCCGACGCCCTGGAAGCCCGGGTCAAGCGGGTCGCCACCGGCTGGGAGGCGGAGCTGCGCATCGCCTACGACGACATCCTGCCGGTGGATCCCGTCCTGGCGCTGATCGGCGAGTTCTACCGGGCCGAGTGCGGCTCCCGCATCCGGCTCCAGGCCGAAGTGCTGGGGGGCTGCTGGGACGCCCTGCTCACCGACCGGGCCGACCTGGCGATCGGCGCCCCCGGCGAAGGTCCCCCGGGGGGCGGCTACACCGTCCGTCCCCTGGGCCGGGTGGAGTTCGTCTTCGCCGTGGCCCCGGGCCATCCCCTCGCCTCGGCGGAGGAACCCCTTTCGAGCGAGCAGATCCTACAGCACCGGTCGGTGGCCGCCGCGGACAGCTCCCGCCAGTTGCCCGCGCGCACCACCGGCCTGCTCTCGGGCCAGGACGTGCTCACCGTCCACAACCTGGGCACCAAGGCCCGTGCCCAGGCGCTGAACCTGGGCGTGGGCTACCTGCCCCGGCACGTGGCGGAGCCCTACCTGGCCGACGGGCGGCTGATCGCGAAGCGGACCGGGGAAGAGAAGGCGCCGGCGCCCTTGTTCCTCGCCTGGCGCACGGCCCACCGGGGCAAGGCGCTCGCCTGGTTCGTCGAGCGGATCACCGGGGACGCCTCGTTCCGGGGGCGGCTGAAGCTTCTGCCTTAATCCTGGTCCGCGGCCTGCTCCCGCTCGATCTCCCGGCGCACCTGGTCCATGTCCAGGGCCTTGGCCTGTTCGATCACGCTCTCCAGGGCGGAGGCCGGCAGGGCCCCCGGCTGGGCGTAGAGGATCACCTGCTCGCGGAACACCATCAGGGTGGGGATCGAGCGGATGCCGAAGTGGGCCGCCAGGGCCTGCTCCTCGTCCGTGTTCACCTTGCCGAAGACGATGCCCGGATGCCTCTCCGCGGTCGCCTCGAATACGGGGGCGAAGCCCCGGCAGGGACCGCACCAGGGCGCCCAGAAGTCGATCACCACGAAGTCGTTCTGGGTGACGACTTCCTCGAAGTTGTCCTTGGTCAGCTCCACGACGGCCATCGCGATCCCCCTGGGAGGTGAAAATAAAAGTCCTGTTGTGACCATCGGGAAAACCGGGAGTTCACGGGACTGCCACGACGATCTTGCCGAAATGCCCGCCGCTTTGCTGGTAGCGGTAGGCTTCGGCGGCCTGCTCGAACGGGAACACCCGGTCGATCACGGGCGTCAAGCGCCTTTCGGCGATGAACCGGTTCATGGCGTCGAAATGGGCCCGGGACCCCACGTAGATGCCGTTCATGCGGGCGTTCTTCGCCACCAGGGGAAAGAGGCTGCCCGTGGGCGCGCCGAAGCCCGTCAGCACCCCGATCAGGGCCACGTGGCCACCGGCGGCCAGGCTCGCCAGGGACTTTTCCAGGGTGCCGGGGCCGCCCACTTCCACCACGTGGTCCACGCCCCGCTTATCGGTCAGGCGCCACACTTCCTTGTCCCAGTCCGCTACAGCCTTGTAATTGACGGTCTGCCACGCGCCGAGTCCCCGGGCGCGCTCCAGCTTGGCGTCGCTCGACGAGGTCACGATCACCCGCGCGCCCAGGGCGACGGCGAACTGCAGCGCGAAGACGGATACGCCCCCCGTGCCGAGGGCGAGCACCGTCTCGCCCGCCTCGAGCCCGCCCCGTACCACTAGGGCCTGCCAGGCGGTCACCGCCGCGCACGGCAAGCAGGCCGCTTCCTCGAAGGATAGATGCTCGGGGAACCGGACCAGCCCCTGCTCGGAAAGCGCTACGTATTCGGCCAGCATCCCCGGCGCGTCCCCGCCCAGGGCGGAAGCGTGGTAGCGCATCTCGAAGGGGCCGTCGATCCAGTCCTGGAAGAAACAGCCCGCCACCCGGTCCCCGGGCTCGAAGCGGGTGACGCCTTCCCCCACCGCCTCCACTTCCCCCGCGCCGTCGGAAAGGGGCACGAGCCCCTGGGTCTTGTCGCCGAAGCGGCCTCCCGCCACGATCAGGTCCCGGTAATTGAGGGAGCAGGCGCGCACCCTCACCAGGACCTGCCCCGGACCGGGGACGGATTTCGCCTGCTCGGTGATGACCGGAACGTAGGCTTCGCCCTGCTTCTGGAGCTGATACTGTCTCATGGCATTCCTCGATCGCTTGAGAACCCTCTTGCTTCCGTGGCGCGCTGAAGCGCCCATGCGCCCTGCTCGGCTCCGAGACGGATTTGAATCAAATCATCCGTATGTCGATCCCAACGAGGGATTTCGCCCGTTTGGCCAGCTTGCCGTCGAAGGTGGCGAAACGCAGCGTAGCCACGGCGCTCGATGACAAATGCAGCGCATCGGCAAAATCAAGTCCCGCCTCGTACCTCTTGAGCGCCTCGGTCACCTCGACGCTGTCCTCGGCCGAAACATTGGGCAAACCGAGGAGGTCCTCCATGGCCTTAAGGATCGCCTGGCGATCGTACTTGTAGCCTCCCCGCAACACCCACTCCAACTCCAGGAGAACCGTCTTCGGGATAAAGATTCCCCCGCGCTTCATCAACTTGAGCGCTCGGGCGGCTTGAGCCGGGTCGTCGTTCGTCAGGAAACGGGCAAGGACGTTGGTATCGACGGCGATCATTTGCGCTTCTTCGCCTCTTTGAGTATGGCCCGCTCCATGTCTTCGATGGAGAGAGCCGGTCCCTTGCGCTGGAGGCAGCCGAAGACCTCTTCATGGCGCTTGGGCTCGAATGGCTTCAAGGGCTTGAGCAGCACACCCTCCGCCACCGCCTCCACGGCAAAGCGCATCCCTGGCTTCCAGTTATAGGCGTCCCGCACCGGCTTAGGCAGGATCACCTGCCCCTTCGACGAAAGCTTGGTCGTTTCCATCCCGTTTCTCGGCGTCACCTTAGTAAGATTTAAGTAAGACATGATACGCGCGTCCAAGGGCTCGAGCAACGCCTATGGAACCTCAATGCAGCTTCACCCGCGGCTCGATGCGTCTGAGGATAAGCCGCGCCAGGGTATCGAAAAAAGTCTTCACGAATCCATGCAGTGCATAGAGGTGCATGGTGTACAGGGAACGGTACATCAGGCGCGCAAACATGCCTTCCACCCAGAGGGCGCCTCCCACCAAGGCGCCCATGAGGCTGCCCACGGTGCTGTATTCTCCCAGGGAGACGAGGGAACCGAAGTCCCGGTAGCGGAAAGGGAGCGCAGGCTTTCCCTGGAGCCGCCGCTCCAGGGTCTTGGCGAGCACCGAGGCTTGCTGGTGGGCGGCCTGGGCCCGGGGCGGAACGCAGCCTTCGTGTCCCGGCCAGGGACAGCAGGCGCAATCGCCCAGGGCGAAGACGTCCGGGTCCCGGGTGGTTTCCAGCGTCTGCCGCACCACGAGCTGGTTGAGCCGATTCACTTCCAGCCCGTCCAGGCGGGCCAGGACTTCGGGCGCCTTAATGCCGGCGGCCCACACCGTGAGCTCGGCGGGCACGAAGGCGCCGCTCGCGGTGCGCACGCCCTTCGGCGTCACCTCCGTCACCCGCTCGCCGGTGAGCACCCGCACGCCCAGGTCGCCCAGCAGCTTTTCCGCCGATTTCGCCAGCCGCTCAGGAAGGGCCGGCAGGATGCGAGGAGCCGCCTCGATCAGGGCGAGGCGAATGTCCCGCTCCGGGTCGATGCGCTCGAAGCCATAGGCCACCAGCTCCCGGGTGCTGTTGTGCAGCTCCGCCGCCAGCTCCACCCCGGTGGCGCCCGCGCCCACGATGGCCACGTGAAGCTGCTCCTCGGAAAGGGGCTCCCGCTGGAAATTGGCCCGCAGGCAGGCCCGGATGAGCCGCCGACGGAACAGTTCGGCGTCCCGGGCGTCGTCCAGGCTGATGGCGTACTCCGCGGCCCCCGGCGTGCCGAAGTCGTTGGTGTGGCTGCCGATGGCGATCACCAGCAAATCGTAGCCGAGGGCGCGGGCGGGGATGAGCTCGGCCCCGTCGTCGTCCACTACGGGGGCCAGCTTCACCTCCTTCGCCCGGCGGTCTAAGCCGGCGAGCTCCCCCAACTGGAAGCGGAAATGGTGCCAGCGGGCCTGGGCCAGGTACTCCAGGGCGTGATCGTCCAGGTCCATGGTGCCTGCCGCCACCTCATGCAGCAGGGGCTTCCACAGATGGGTGGTGGACTTGTCCACCAACACCACCTCGGCACGCCGGTGCCGTCCCAGGCGGTCTCCCAGGCGGGTGGCCAGCTCCAGGCCGCCAGCGCCTCCGCCCACGATCACGATGCGGGGCGGACGCGTCATGCCGGCGGCTCCCGTTCCAGGGCGGTGAAAAAAGCCGCCGCCTTGTCCAGGGTTTCCTGGTACTCCGAGCGCCAGTCGGAATCGGCCACGATGCCGCCGCCCGCCCAGAAGCGGGCCCGGCCGCCGGAAATCACCAGGGTGCGGATGGCGATGTTCGTGTCCATCGCCCCGTCGAAGCCGATGTAGCCGATGGAGCCGCAATAGATGCCGCGCCGGTGGGGCTCCAGCTCCTCGATGATCTCCATCGCCCGCAGCTTGGGGGCGCCGGTGATGGAGCCGCCCGGGAAGCAGCCGCGCAGGAGATCGAGGGCGTCCTTGCCCGGCGCGAGGGTCCCGGTGACCGTGCTCACCAGGTGGTGCACCGTGGCGAAGCTCTCCACCTCGCACAGCTTGGGCACCCGCACCGAGCCGATGGCGCAGCTCTTGCCGAGGTCGTTGCGCAGTAGGTCCACGATCATCACGTTCTCGGCCCGATCCTTGGGGCTCGCCCGCAGCGCCTCCCGCAGGGCCGCGTCCTCGCCGGGCTCGGGGGAGCGGGGCCGGGTCCCCTTGACGGGCTTGGTCTGCACCCGCCGTCCCCGCACCTCCAGGAACTGCTCGGGGGAGCAGGACAGCACCTGGCCCCAGGGGGTGGCGAGGTAGGCCGAGAAGGGCGCCGGGTTGACGGCCCGCAGCCGCCAGTACAGGAGCCAGGGGTCCCCGTCCACGGCGACGCTGAAGCGCTGGGCCAGGTTCACTTGGTAGCAGTCTCCGGCGCGGATGTAGTCCAGGATGCGCTGAACGGCCTCGGCATAGCGGCGGCGGGTGAAATTGGAGGCGACCGGACCGAGCACTCGGAAGGGCTCCCGGGCCCGGGGCGGCTCCGGACGGAAACAGTGGGCGAGGAGCGACTCCCACCGGTCCCGGGTCCTCTCGTCCCGCCCCGCGGAGACGAGCCACGCCCGGCTCTCCCGGTGATCCACCACGATCGCCCAGTCATAGATTCCCACCGCCATGTCAGGAAACCCCTCCTCGTCCCGGGCGATGGCGGGCAGGGTCTCGATGCGCCGGCCCAGGTCGTAGGCGAAATAGCCCAGGGCACCGCCGGCGAAGGGCAACGAGGGCGCCCGGGCGGGCGGCCCTTCCTGCCCTTTGCCGCAAGAGGCGAGGAGCCGCCGCATCAGAACAAAGGGGTCGTCCCGGGAAACCTCCCGGCCGCTGTCCCGGACGATCTCGGTCTCCGGCCCCCGGGTAATGAGCAAGGCGACGGGCTCGGCAACTACGATGTCATAGCGCCCGGCGCCGGCGCTATCCAGAAACGCGGACCAGGGCCGGTCCGCGAAGGGCTCGAACAGGACCGCAGCGTCCGGGCGATAGGGGATCTCGGCGAGGGTAGGGGCCGTTTTCGCGAGGGAAGAAAACATCAGGCAGCACGATCGAAAGGGCTCCCATGATACCACCCGCCGGTCCTGCCCTTGGGCCATAATGGCCGCCACCGGTTCTTCCTCCAGGCGCGATCGATGGCATGGCGGCAAAGTGCGGGGTTGTGGACCCTAAACGGCTTCACCGGCCTGCGGCTCGACCGGGACGCCCGCTCGCGCCGAGACGAGGCGGAGCTCGCCCGCCTGCTCGGCCGGTCCGACACCCGCATCCTGCCGGTGTGGCGCGGCCTGCACTGGATGGCGGAAGGCGCGCCGCGGCCGCTCACGCTTTCGGCCTCAGAGGTCGGGGCCTTGCTCGGGGCCGCCGATTCCCTGGTGTATCTGGGGCGGGCGGAGGGCGCTCCCGTATTTGCCGCAGGCTTGGAGGACGAAGGGCCGGCGGCCCGGCTTACCCAGCAGGGAAACTGGCGTGAGCTGCGCCAGGTGGCCTCGGCCCTCCCCGCGGACCAGGCGGCGCTCCTCGCCTACGCCCGGGCCCTGGTCCTGTGGCACCAAGCGAGCCGCTTCTGCGGGCGCTGCGGGCGGCCCACGGTGAGCGCCGAAGGCGGCCACGTGCGCCGCTGCACCGGCTGCGGCCAGGCGCTTTTCCCCCGCACCGATCCGGCGGTCATCGGCCTGGTCCACGGCCCGCGGCGCTGCCTCCTCGGCCGCCACGGGGCCTGGGCCCAGGGCATGTACTCCACCCTCGCCGGGTTCGTCGAACCGGGCGAGGCGCTGGAGCAGGCCTTCGCCCGGGAGGTGGAGGAAGAGACCGGCGTGCAGGTGCTGGAATGCCGCTACCACAGCTCCCAGCCCTGGCCGTTTCCGGGCTCCCTCATGGTGGGTTTCCTCGCCCGGGCGCAAGAGGCGCCCCTCGCCGTGGATCCGGAGGAGCTGGAGGACGCCCGCTGGTTCTCCCGGGACGAGCTGGCGGCGGGCTTGAGGGCTGGCGCGCTCCGGCTTCCGCCGCCCGTTTCCATCGCCTTTCGCCTGATCGAGGACTGGTTCGATCAGGAGGCGACTACTCCCTTGAGCGCCATCGTTTCCAATCAGGAGGCCAAGCCATGACCGCCTACATCATCGTCGACGTGGAGGTGATCGATGCTGAGGGTTACGCCGAGTACGCGAAACGGGTTCCGGAGACGCTCGAACCCTTCGGCGGAAGATTTCTCGTGCGCGGCGGCCGTCGCGAGACGCTGGAGAGCGGCTGGCAGCCGAAGCGAGTCGTGATGCTGGCGTTTCCGTCCATGGAGAAAGCGAAAGCCTGGCGGGCTTCCGAGATCTACGCGGAGCCGAAGGCCCTGCGCCAGCGCACGGCCAGCGCTCGTATGATCGCCGTGCAGGGGGTGGCATGAGGGTGAGCTCACCCGCCAGGTTGCCCCTCCCCCGGGAGCGGTGCTAGCATCCCGGCGCGCCGTCGGCTCGCTTCCATGCTCCCGCGTTTCCTACGACCCGCGCGCCGGCTGTTCCCCGGCCTGGCCGCCCTCGCCCTTGCCTCCCTGATCGGGTCGCCCCTAGCCCATGGGCCCTGGACGCAACCCGTCATCTGGGCCGGGACCGACGTCTGCACGTCCGGGGATCGGGGAGGCGCGCCGCAAAAACCGGCCTCCCTGCCCCATTCCCAGTGCCTGGTGTGCCTCGCCTTTCATCAGGCGTGTTGTGACCCGCCCCTTGCCCCTTCCGCCCTCCGGCCGCTTGCCGCGGCCGACCTCCGGGCAATCCCGTCCGATGCGGATGCACCCGCAGAAACCCGCCGCGGCCTGGTGCCTCCTTCCCAGGGGCCGCCAGCGTTTTCCTGACCGGCTTTCCCGAGACGGGTTCGTGATCATTCCGTGAACTCTCCCGCGGCCGCCGCCCGCGCCGCGGCCAGGATGCGATGTTCCAGGCGTCACGGCCTGACCGAAGACAAGCGCGCCTTGACCACCGATAGAAGGCTCTACCGGATCGCGCTTCTCTAACGTACTCGACAAGAAGGAGAAACCCATGAAGATTTTTCTCAAGCTGGTCCTGTTCGGGACAAGCCTGATGGGGGCCCTGACCCTCGCCCAAGGCTCAAGCGTGGCGGTGGAAAAAGCCTGGTCCCGAGCGACCGCCGAAGGCGCCTCCACGGGCGCCGTGTATCTCGTCCTGAAAAACGATGGCCCCGCCGACCGGCTGGTGGCCGCCAGCGCCCCGGTCGCCGAACGGGTCGAGCTCCACATCATGTCCATGGAGGGCGGCGTGATGAGGATGCGGGAGCTTCCCGCCATCGAGGTGCCGGCCCAAGGGACGGTGGAGTTCAAGCCGGGCGGCCTCCACCTCATGCTGGTCGGGCTCAAGCAGCCCCTCAAGGAAGGAGACCGCTACACCCTCACCCTGAAGTTCGAAAAGGCGGGCACCGTCCAGGCCCCGGTCACCGTCGCTCCCCTGGGCGCGACGGGCCATCCGGACACCCACCACAAGGGTCATTGAGGATGTCGGCGGCGCCGAGCGGCCCGGACAAGGCCCCTCGGCACCCACCTGATCGTCAACCTGGCTGAACAGCGGCGACGGACGGAACCGGATTGATGAGTCGGCACCACCCCATGGCCGGCCCGCGGAAAGTGAGGAAAATCGCCCCTCTCCGTTCAACGGACGGACGTCGCCGCCGCCACGGCGGTCTGCGGTTGCAAGCCGAACATGCGGATGGTTTTCTCGATGAAGGGCTTATACTGGTCTGGCGCGTTCCGGTACCAGTTGGCGAGATACTGCTCGAAAGAGCCGGTCGCGTCCTCTTCCTCCAGGTTGAGATAACCGATGGCGCCCCAGTACTCGGGATTCTCTTCGAACAAAGGCAGCAGGATATTGGCTACCAGCTCGTTCTTTTCCCTCAAATAAGGATCCCGGCGCAGCCGGAGCTGGTGCTCCCGGTACCAGGCGGCTAGGGTCACGCCGGCAGGCAACCGGCGATGGGCCTCTTCCAGGAAATGCTCGGCGTAGCGTTCGAACGCCGGGGCGTATTCCTTCCAGTGGAGGTAAGGCGGCGCTTCTTCGGAGAGCTGCCAGGACTCGGCCAGCCGCCGCAGGGTGAACAGGGACGCCGCCTCGCACACGGCTTCGTCGAACCACTGATTGTGAGCCGCCGTCTTGTCCCCGTGCCGGTCGTAGTTCGACAGGATGTGGGCGAATTCGTGGGCGAACTGGTAGGCGTACTGGGACCAGCGCCGGTCCTTGGCGCTCAGATGCACGATGTACTCGCCGTGGGGCCCTTTTTCGTATTGCGTCAGCGGATTGCCCGCCGCGGGCACCACGAGGATGGGCTTGAGGCTACGCTTCGGGAAATAAGCCCAGAGCTCCTGGGCCACCGAATAAAGCAGCTTTTCGATGTCCCGGGGATCCGCGTTGCCCCAATCCCCCTTCACCACGTGAATGGCGAGCCGCCGGGTCTTTGCGGCGGGGTGGCTCTTCGATTCGACTTTTTTCCCGGGATAGATCTTGGCGTAAGGACCCGTGGCATGGGCCGGCAAGGTCATGAGCAGGACGAGCCCGATGTAGGCGAGAACAAAAGGCAATCGCATCGGGGTCCTCCTCTCCGGCAAGCTAACCCCGAGACACGGAAATCGAAATTATTTTAATCTGGAAGCGTCCGCCCAGGTAGCCGTTTGCAGGCACCGGTTTGCGCTGCAGACTTGGCTCGTCGAAGCCGTCGTCGCCATTCCCCGGGCTCGCCGATCAGGCGATTGAAGCCCGCTGAGCGGTCTGATCGACGTCGTGGTCGACTGGTTCGGAGCGAGCAATTACGCCAAGGGGGCTTGATTAGCAAAGATGCCGAAAATGGACACGGGGATGGATTCAACGCGTCCGCGATCGACGCCTGACCCGGGTCCATCGGCGGCATGTCAGTCCGCCGCGGGAAATGGCCCAAGCCCGCAGCCACTTGGTGGGAGGCACCATGAGCCGCAAATACGTCGATTGTCGCGAATACCCCAGCGAGATGAACTGCACGCTCGCGTTGTGCGCAGACACCGAGGAGGAGCTTCTGGAGGCTGCCGTGCGGCATGCAGTCGCCGTTCACCACCACCAGACCTCTCCCGAGTTCCGCCAACAACTGCGGCAACTGTTCAAGAACGGGACGCCACCCGAATAACTCGCCCCTGAACCGTGCGCCGGAGCGAGGCGAGGAGCGGCGCACGGTTCGTTTTCCGCCGCAGCGAGAGGAGGAGGAACCGCATTCCCGTGCGGCGCTCCTGGGCGGGCAGCGAGGCTCAAGATCCCGCCATCACGGCGAAAAGGAGGCTTACGCTGCGTCCGGGCGCAAAACCGTGCCGACGCCCGGGGCCGTCCCCTGCCGCTTCCACCCTTCGGAAACGGGCACCGTCCGATGGGAAATCAACGCCGTGTTGATCGCGCGAACTACCCCGCTGATCAGCTCCTTGTCCTGGAACTCGACGAAGGCGCGCACGAAATCCGCCACCGACAGTACGGCTAACGAGGCCGCCACCACCAGAAACATCGCCGAGAACGCGCCCGCCATAAGCCGTTTCGACGCTTCCGCCGTCTTCACCCTGCGTCTCCCAGTTACTTACGTAAAAAAAGAAGCCCGCCCCCGAAAAAAGGGGGGACTGCGGAACGCCCTCGGCGAGGGAACGCCCTGGGAAAGCGCCCCCCAGGGCGGTCTCTTTCGACCGGTGTGCAGCTCTAGTCTTTGTTTTTACCCCTCACCGCCCAGTCAGTAGGCCCTCTTGCCGCCGCCGGCCGCCCCCGAGCCGCCCGGCTGGGCGACGAATTCGTCCATGGACAGCTTGCCGTCCCGGTTGCGGTCGAGGCCGTCGAAATCCAGCCTCGTGTCCGCAGGCACGGCCGCCGCCTCCAGCTTGGATATGTGGCCGTCTCCGTCCACGTCCAGCTTCTTGAACAACTCGGCTTGAGGACCTCCTCCCGGCGGAGTCTTCTGCGCCGGTCTGTCTTGGGCCCAGCCAGTGGACGCTACAAGTAGGAATGCAACCATCAACGCTGAGACTTTCATCACGCTCTCCTTGGCTCATGAGGGATTCGAAAAGCCGACCGGATCGGCCTCGCCCATTCCCGCGCAAGAGGTATGCCATCGGCTTCGCTCGTGACGTTTTTTCTTGGGCGCCAATGGGTTAGTCATGCGGCGGGGACAAGCGCCGCCCCCCCACAGGCAGGCCGGGCCTGTTGCGCCCAGGCGACGCTTTGTCGGAATCCGATTTCATCTCCAGGATTTGCGGCGGGATCGGCTGTCGCCCGGGAACGACGCCCGGGCTTCGTCCCGGGCAGCGGGAACGTCTTATACTCGCCGGCAGGAACAAAAGTCATGGGCGAACCTCATTGAACGAGACGATCTACCGCGGCCGCTTCGCTCCCTCTCCCACGGGAGAACTCCATTTCGGCTCCCTGGTGGCGGCGGTGGGCAGTTACCTGGAGGCGAAAACCCGGGGCGGCCAATGGTTGCTGCGCCTGGAGGACCTGGACCGGCCGCGGGTGGCGCCGAAGGCGGCGGAAGCGATCCTGCGCACGCTAGAAGCCTGCGGCTTCGAATGGGACGGGGAAGTGACCTACCAGGCGCGCCGGGAAAGCGCCTACCACGCGGCGCTTCATGCCCTGCGGGCAGGCGGCGTTCTCTACCCTTGCGCCTGCTCCCGCCGGGAGGTTGCGGACTCGGGGCTCTCCGGCGTGGAAGGGCCGGTTTACCCCGGCACCTGCCGTGGGGGTACTGTCCGCCGCCCCCGGTCCCTGCGGGTGCGCACCGGCTCGGAACCCGTGGGATTCCAGGACGCCGTTCAAGGCTGGGTGCAGCAACGCCTGGCTTTGGAGGTGGGCGACTTCGTGGTCTACCGGTCCGACCGGATCTACGCCTACCAACTGGCCGTGGTGGTGGACGACGCCCTGCAGGGCATCACCCACGTGGTGCGCGGCGCCGACCTGCTCGCCTCGACCCCCCGACAGATCTACCTGCAGCGGCTGTTGGGGTTGCCCACGCCCCGCTACGCCCACCTGCCGGTCGCGGTGAACGAGGCGGGGGAAAAGCTCTCCAAGCAGACCCGCGCCCGGCCCATCGAGCCGGCGCGGGCCGCGGCCCATTTAACGGCGGCCCTGGCCTTCCTGGGCCAGCGCCCGCCGTCGGCGCTGGCACGGGCGGACGTGGCGACCGTATGGCAATGGGCCCGCAACCATTGGCGCTTGGAGCGGGTGCCGCGAAAGCCGGCGGCACTCGCCTACATGGGGACCGGCTCCCCGTTGTGAAACACCTTGAGCTCTCCCGCCTGGAGAGGCGTCCAGATCTCGTTGTCGGTGAGGGGCTGGGTGGCGATGACCGAGACCCGGTCGTCGGGGCCGGCTAGGGCGCTGAAGTCCACGGTCAGATCCTCGTCCACCAGGTGGGCCTGGCCGAAAGGGGCCTTGCGCACGATGTAGGACAGATGGTCCGAGCAGTGGGCGAAGAGGTAGTCACCGTTGGAAAGGAGGAAGTTGAACACCCCGAACACGGACAATTCCCGGGCGGCGTCCCACAGGGCCTCGTAAAGGGCGGACAACTCCGGCTGGCCCTTGGGGAACAGCCGCCGCAGGTTTTCCAGCATCCAGCAGAAGGCCAGCTCCGAGTCGGTCTGGCCCACCGGGCGGTAGCGGCCCTCCAGCGTGGGCTCGAAGTCCTTGAGGGTGCCGTTGTGGGCGAACACCCAGTAGCGCCCCCACAGCTCCCGCTGGAAAGGATGGGTGTTCACCAGCGCCACCGGACCACGGGTGGCCCGGCGGATGTGGGCGATCACGTTGAGGGAGTGGATCGGATACTTGCGTACGAAATCGGCGATGGGCGACTCGATGGTGGCGCGAGAGTCGATGAACAGGCGCACCCCCGGCCCTTCGAAAAAGGCCACCCCCCAGCCGTCCCGGTGGTGGTCGGTGCGCCCGCCCCGATGATGGAAGCCCTCGAACGAGAAACAGATATCCGTGGGGACATTGGCGTTCATCCCCAGTAATTGGCACATGGACGATTCCTTAAACGCCGCCCATCGCCCGCTCGGATGGGAGTGGCCGTAACGGCAAGTTTATAATCCTAGCCATGTCCAATAAAACGTTTACCCTGGACGACCGGCTGTACGACTACCTGCTGGCCGTCTCCCTGCGGGAGCCGCCCATCCTCGCGGAGCTGCGCCGGGAGACTCGGGCGGATCCCCTGGCGCGCATGCAGATCGCCCCCGAGCAGGGCCAGTTCATGGCCTTGCTCGCCCGGCTCATGGAGGCGAAGCGCTACCTGGAAATCGGCGTCTACACCGGCTACAGCAGCCTATGGGTTGCCCTGGCGCTTCCCGAAGACGGTCGTGTGGTCGCCTGCGATACGAGCGAAGAGTGGACCCGCGTCGCCCGCCGCTACTGGGAACGGGCCGGCGTCGCCCACAAGGTCGAGCTGCGGCTCGCTCCGGCCCTCGCCACCCTTGACGCCCTGATCGCCGCCGGCGAGACGGAGTGCTTCGATCTTGCCTTCATCGACGCCGACAAGGAAAACTACTGGGGCTATTTCGAGCGCTGCCTGGCGCTGGTGCGGCCCGGCGGGTTGATCGCCGTCGACAACACCCTCTGGAGCGGCAAGGTGGCCGATCCCGACAACCATGAGCCCACCACGGAGGCGGTGCGTGCCTTCAACCGGCGGCTCTCGGGAGAGCGTCGGGTGGAGCTCGCCCTGGTGCCCATCGGGGACGGGCTCACCTTGGCGCTCAAGCAGTAAAAAGCCCTCTTCCGGCAACCCCCGCCGGCCGCAAAAAAATATCATATTGATTCCTATACATTTCGTTCCCAGGCCGGCGCCCTGCTGCCCTATCCCAGCCTAAGCCGCTGATTGTTGGCTGTTTCAAATTTTGATTTAGCAATGGGGTCTTTTGGACGAAGCCCCGGCTACGCCAGGAAATCCTGCTAAGCAAACTTGATGCCACGTACTAAGTTATTCTAAATACGGCGGTTTCATGAAGTTCCCCGCATGGACAAAAAATTCTCCGCGTCGGATGAGGGAGGGGGCTGGTAAAATGTACTCGTCGTTCGACCGGTAACACGTGTCCCCCGTCCGGGGGGCCGCCGGGAGGACCCCCTGACTTTCCGGAGTAGTTCATGACCACGATCGCTGTCGTCAAGAAGAACGGCTATGCCGCCATCGCCGCCGACACCTTGACCACGTTCGGGAGCACTCGGCTCCCGGCGCACTACGACGCCTCCCACGACAAGATCCTTAAGTACGGGGATTCGTACATCGGCATCTGCGGCAGCGCGGCGCACCATCTGGTCCTGGAAAGCGTGTTTCGCGGGACTCCGAACTTGAAGCTGCACAGCAAAAGCGAGATTTTCGAGTCGTTCCGGCGCATCCATCCGATCCTCAAGGAGGAGCACTTCCTCAACCCGAACGAGGACGAGGACGACCCCTACGAATCGAGCCAGATCACCGCGCTGATCGCTAATCCCTCGGGCATCTACGCCGTGTACTCGATGCGGGAGGTGTTCGAATACCACAAGTTCTGGGCCATCGGATCGGGCAACGAATACGCGCTGGGGGCCATGCATCAAGCCTATAACCGCTTCGACAATCCGGCCGATATCGCCCGGGTGGGGGTAGAGGCGGGGGCGGAGTTCGACAAGAGCTCGGCCCTGCCGCTCACCCTCTACACGGTCAAGCTCAAAAACGAAGCCGACAACCAGTGGAGGCTGTTCCAGCACCCGGCCCTGGAAACCCTGAAGACGGCTTGACCGACCGGTTCACCGGCACCTGGCGAATAGCCTCCCCCAGCCTCAACCTCCCTGGGGGCGCGTGCCGACCCACTCGCGGGAACGAGACCCCCATATCGTTCCCGCTTTTTCTTGCTTGAGTTCCTGGGATGCCCGGCCTCGGAACCGGCCATACGCCCAGCGGCCCCTCCTCCGTGGTGGTGGTCCACGGCCTGTACATGAACGGCTGGCTGCTGAAACCCCTGGCCCGCCGCATCGAGCGCTGCGGCTTCCGGGCCCACCCTTTCACCTACCACGACCTGCGCTGGCCTCTCAAGCGCAACGCCGAGTTGCTCGCGCGCTTCGCGGAAACCCTGCCCGGGCTCCTGCACTTCGTCGCCCACAGCCTGGGAGGGCTGGTGGTGCTTAAGGCCTTGGAGCACTTGCCACCAGGACGCCCTGGGCGCCTCGTCTTCCTGGGCACCCCCTATCAAGGGAGCCGGGTGGCCGAGCAGCTCGCGAGCTTCCCCCTCACCCGCTGGCTGCTGGGCCGCTCGGTGCGGGAAGGCCTGCTCACGGCGCGCCCCCGCTGGAGCGGCGCGGGGGAGCTGGGCGTCATCGCCGGCGACCGGCCCCTGGGGCTGGGCATGATTTTCGGCCGCCCTCCCCGGCCCCACGACGGCACCGTGGGCGTGGAAGAGACCCGGATCCCCGGAGCCGCGGACACTCTGGTGCTGCCTGTGACCCACACCGAGATGCTGTTTTCCGCCGAGGTGGCGCACCAGGTGTGCGCCTTCCTGCGGCAAGGCCGCTTCGCCCGGCCCGTTGTGGCGGGTGCCCCGGCGGCGTAGGATAGGCTCACAACCTCTAACAAGTGGACCGCGCGGGGAGAAGAGGGCGGGCGAGGTTTTCGACCGATGAAGGAGGCCTGCCATGTGCTACGAAGACTGGTACGAATGGAAGATGGCCCGGGAACGGGAAGCGCTTAAAAAAGCGCGGGAAGAAATGCAGCGCTTGAAGGAGCAAGCCCAGGCGTCCGGCAAGCGGGCGCCCAGGCAAGAAACCGAGGAAACCAAGCCCGAAACCGCCACTGCCTGAGGGCAGCGCCGGTTCGGACCGGGACAAGCCCCGCCGTTTCGGCGGGGTTTTTTATTCCGGGAAGAGCGCCGCTCCGTTCCGGTGGGCGATGCGCTCCGCCACCTCCGAAGGAAGTTGCTGGAGCCACTGGCGCGCCGCCTCGGCCATCGCCGGGACCTGGGGCCAGCGAGCGGGAGAATAAGTGTCGGTGCCGTACATGAACCGGTCCGGATGCCGGAGGAACAGGGCCCGCCATCGGGGATCCAGGGTGCCGCCCGGCGCCACATCGCTGCGGATGGACAGTTCCACCCAGAGGGAGCGGTAGCGGTTCAGCAAGCGCCCGACCGTGTCGGGATCCGCCGTCATCCCCGCATGGGCCCACAACACCTTGGCGCCCGGATCTAGCTCGAACAGGATCTCCACCGCCCGGTCGTCGGCGTGGGCATGAAGAAAGAGTCCCTCGCGTCCCGCCAGCCGCACCACTTCCCGGACCACCTCCGAGCGGGCTTCTTCCCCATGGAGATGGAATTCGCCGATGCCCCGGTAGATGCCGCGGCGCAGCCGTTCCTCAAGATAAGGGACGACCGATGCGTCCCGGTGCCAGGTGGCCACGTCCGCCGGGCTGCGGTAGGGCCGGAGCACCGGAATGACCCGCTTGGGCGCCGCCTCGTAGAGGCGCACCGTGCCTTCGTCGGGGGTGCTGGAAACCAGGGCCCGGGTAATGCCGGCCTGGTCCAGAATCTCCAGGGCCATGTTCGGGGGATAGAGCTCCCAGACGTCGCGGCTGTAGTGGATGTGGGCGTCGAACAGGGGCAGGCGTTGGGCGGCGGCCTGCCCGGCGACGAAAAGCAGCGCCACGCAGAAAAAGCGGCCGAACCTCATGCGAGCGATTGCTCCAGATCGTCGATGAGATCTTGCTGGGCTTCGATGCCTACCGACAGGCGCAACAGGTGGTCGTCGATGCCGACTTCCCGCCGGTATTCGGGCGGCATGGCCGCGTGGCTCATGGTGGGCGGATGGCCGATCAGGGATTCCACACCTCCCAGCGATTCCGCCAGGGCGAAGACGCGGGCGCGCTTGAGCACCTTCCGGGCCTCGGCCGGCCCTCCCCGCACCGTGAAGGACACCATGCCGCCGAACCCGCGCTGCTGGCGCTTCGCCAAGGCATGGCCGGGATGGGTTTCCAGGCCCGGATAGTGGACCTGCTCCACCTTGGGATGCCGCGCCAGGAATTCCGCCACGGCGCGGGCGTTCTCCTCGTGGGCGGCCATGCGCAGATGCAGGGTCTTCATCCCCCGCAGCACCAGCCAGGCGTCGAAGGGCGCCTGCACCGCGCCCCCCGTCTTGGCGGCGAACTGGATCGCCCGGTTGAGCTCTTCGGTGCGGGCGACCACCGCTCCCCCCACCACGTCGGCGTGGCCGTTGAGATACTTGGTGGTGGAATGCACCACCAGGTCCACCCCGAAGTCCATGGGCCGCTGCAGCAGGGGCGAGAGGAAGGTGTTGTCGGCGATCACCAGGAGGCCCCGGGCGTGGGCGAAAGCCGTGAGCTCCGCCAGGTCCGTGATCCGCAGCAGGGGATTGGACGGCGTCTCCACCCAGATCGCCCGGGTGGCGGGCTTGAGCGCCTGCTCCCGGGCGGCGGGGTCGCCCAAGTCCAGGAAGGTAACCTCCAGCTTTCCCTGGCGCTCAAGGTGTTGCAGCAGCCGATAGGTGCCGCCGTAGCAGTCCTGTGTACACAGAAGATGGGCGCCAGCCTCGAACACCGCCAGGGCGATGGAGATGGCCCCCATCCCGCTCGCCGCCGCCACGGCGCCCGCACCCCCCTCCAGCTCCGCCAGCAGCGCCTCCAGGGCGTGGCGGGTGGGGTTGCCGAGCCGGGTGTACTCGAAGCCGCTCGTCGCGCCCACGTCCTCGAAGCGGAACGTGGACGTCTGGTAGATGGGTAGGGTGACGCTGCGGTACGCCCGGTCGATTTCCTGGCCGGCGTGTACCAGGCGGGTGACAGGATCCATGGCGTTTTCCTCGAACGGCATTCTACCTGGGGCGTCACGGCGCGTTCTTCCAGCGGAAGCCCAGAGCGTTCACGCCCCGGCGCAGGGCCTCGATGGCCTGGGCGACCTCCTCCGCGGGGCCCCGCACCCCCAGCTCCACCCGCCGTCCCTCGGCGGTGAAGCCGGGGAGGCTATAGACCTTGACCCGGGGATATTCCGCGCCCACTTCGCGCATCAGATCGATGAGCTGGCTTTCCGGCGCTTCATAGACCAGCAACGACGCATCCGCCTGCGGCTCGGGGTGGAACAGGTGCCGGTACTGGGTGTCCAGCACCCATTCCATCATGGGCCAGGCCATTTCCGGGAATCCGGGGAGGAAATAGTGGTGGCCCAGGCTGAACCCGGGAATCCGGTTGTAGGGGTTCGGTACGATCTCGGCGCCGGCCGGGAAGTCGGCCATGAGCACCCGCTTCGGGTACGCCTCTTCGCCAAACTTCTCCAGGAGGATGGCCAGGGCCTCCGGATGCCGGACCAGGGGTCGTCCTGCGGCGGCGGCCGCGCACTGGCGGGTGAGATCGTCGGGGGTGGCGCCGATGCCACCGAAGCTGAACACGATGTCCCCCGTGGCGAAGGAGACTTTCAGGGCATGGGTGAGGCGCGCCGGGTCATCCCCCACGTAATGGCACCAGGCCAGGGCCAGACCTCGGGCCGCCAGAATCTGGATCGCCTTGGCCATGTGCTTATCCTGGCGTTTGCCCCGGAGGATTTCGTCCCCGACGATCAGGGCGCCGATACCGGGCGTGGCGTTTGGCATAGCCGTGCCGATGTTTTTTGCGTTGCAATAGGAAATCTTCTGTATACCTTATTAGCGAGCACTTACTTATATTTTCTCATTGATTTAAAAATAATCCTCGTTGGTAAAGGCGAATCTCCTGGATTGGACGTTTTGCTGCAATGCAGTATAATAGGAATGTAAACGTCTTTATCGTCTCGGAGGATTTCATCATGATCACCGCAGTGTTCGGCATCGGGCAACTCCTCGCCCTGGTGGCGGTCGTCTACGGTGCCCTGCTCACCCTGAAAAACCGCCCCCAATTCTGGGCGGGGGTGGCCCGTGCTTTGTATCGGATCGAGGTTTTCTTCGAAACCTTCGACGAAGCGGTGCGGCTCGCGGAGCTGGCCCGCCGGGACCCCTGCCGGGCGGCCCAGGTCGGCCGGGAGCGGCTCCTCAAGTCCGCCAAAACCGCGGGCACCCCGGCCCGAGCGGAGCGCCCCACCCCCCGCAAGTCGCCTGGCGCCCGGTTCAGTGGAGCCGCCTGACCTAAAGGCTTTCGAAACGGATTAAGGGTTTCGATGGCGCTCGCGCGCCTCGTGCAGCATGTGCAGAGTGATCTTGCGCACTTCCGCTTTGCTGGTCTCGATATGGGAGCGCAGCAGCAAGCATGCGTGATCCACTTTGCGTTGCAGAACCGCCCGCAAGATCTTGGCGTGCTCCTGGTAAGTGAGAGCGATTCGCTCCGCGCGGGTGAAGTCGAGCCGGCGGATGATGCGGATGCGTTCCGTGATTTCCAGATGCATGCGGGCGAGCTCCTTGTTTCCCGTCGCCCGCACCAATCCCTGGTGGAACGCCTCATCGAGCCGGGCGACTTCCCTTTCGTCCTCCAGCCGCTCCGTCTGCGGCACCAGCCAGACTTCCTTGAGAGCCGAAAGATCGGGCATCTGACCGGCGGCGCATAGACGGCGTACCGCCGCCTCCTCCAGAATCACCCGTACGTCATACAAATCCTCGAACTGCTTGAAATCGAACGGCCGCACGCTCCAGCCGTTGCGGGCGCTCACCTGCAAATAGCCCTCCCGCTCCAGGCGAAACAGGGCCTCACGCACCGGCGTGCGGGATACGCCGAGCTGCTCCGCGACCTGAGTTTCGGTGAAGCGCTCGCCGGGCAAGAGGCGGAAATCAAAAATGCTCCCCTTGATCTGGGCGTAGACCAGTTCGGGGAGGCTGACGCCGGGCGCTTTTTCCATTGGGCTGTTCTTTCCCGGGTCAGGCGGCGGCGACGCGCTCACCCGAGCTTGGTGCCCGCGAAGAAAGAATCGGCCCATAGGTAGTGGTAAGCCGGTTGCGGACCATGTCCACCCTGGGAATCATAAGCTTCTGGCGCGCCAGGGCAAGGTTGGCGTGGGCGGGCATCACCGCGCCGTGCCGCCTCACCACGGGAGCAGCGGCGTTCAGGTCCCACTGCGGAAAGCCGTTGGGCGGAATCACCAGGGAGCCGCCCGGGCAAGGGGAATCGGTGCGGTTCGCGCACACCACGTAAACGCGATTGTCCTCCGCCTTGGGCACCGCAAGCAAAGAACGATCGTAAGGGTGGCGCCAGGCGCTGGCCCAGGCAATCAAGTCGGCGCCGAGCAGCGCCAACACCCGTGCCGATTCGGGAAACATGCCGTCGTAGCCCAAGAGCACGCCGAGCCGGCCGAACGGAGTATCGAACACCTGGAAGCCGTCGCCTGCGGCGCACCAGGCTCTCGTTTCCGGTTCCACGTGGACCTGTCGCTGTCTTCCCAGCACTCCGCCGTCGGGTCCCACCATCACCGCGCTGGAATAAATCTTTCCCCCTTCCGATTCCAGGATGGGCATCACGATCAGAAAACCGTACTTCCTCGCGATGGCGCTCGCCCGGTCGATGAGCCCGGGCGCCCGGGCCGCATCCTCCCGGGTTTTACCGGCCTCGGGAAGCCAGGTGGAGGAGCCGAAGAACTGGGGCAACACCGCCACCTTCACGCCCAGCTTGGCTGCATGGTCCACCATTTCCAAGGCGGATTCCAGGCTGCCTTCAGCGGGCGTCGCGTGGGCCTGGACCGCCGCCACCATGGCCAGCGCCTGTTCCGGCACCAGTGCCCGTTCGAGCTCGCCCGCCAGCGGCGTCTCGGCGAAGGGTTGGCCTAGAATCCCGTAGACTTCGGGCCGCCGGTCGGCGAAGCGGTCTCCGGTAACGTGCCAGCGCTTTTCCCGCGCCGCGGCCGGGTCGATCTCCGCGCTCGCCACTCCGTGCACGTCGTAGGGCATGCGCGCCTTAATCTCGCCGTCGGGCGCCACGATCAGGCTGCCTCCGGGATAGTAGATGGAGCGCTCGACCCCGGCCTTGGTGGCCGCAACGAGCCACACCCCGTTCTCGTAGGCCCGCGCCGGCACCCACATCTCCGCCTGGTCCATGGCGAAAAAGTTGGCCATGTCGACGATCACCTCGGCGCCCTGCAGCGCGAGGCAGCGGGCGATCTCGGGAATGCGCCCGTCGAAGCAGATGAGGAGCCCCACGCGCCCCAGCTCGGTGTCCGCCACCGGGCAGCCCTTGGCCCCCACCTCGAACCAGTTCTGGTCGTGGGTGGCGAGGAACTGCTTTTGATAGTGCACGACCAAGTCCCCGCGCGGGTCCAGCAATAGGCCCGAGTTGTAAACCTTGCCGGTGATTGGGTCGAACTCGGTGAAGCCGCTGGCGATATGGAGGCCGTATTCGCGCGCCAGCTCCGCCATCGCCTGGACGTAGCGCCCGGTGACGGGCTCGGCGAGGCTGCGGCAGTGCTCGGGCGAGTCGAACAAATAGCCGGTATTCATGCACTCGGGGAACACCACCAGCTTCGCGCCCTGGCGCACCGCCTCGGCGGTGTAGAGGCGAAGCAATCGAATATTTTCGTCCAGGTCTCCCAGGACCGCCAGCGTTTGTACCACAGCAGCGCGGTAAGTCTTCACGGTCATCGTCGTTCCTTCGCCGGTCAAAAATCGAGAGTATTGCGCCGCCCGCTCATTTTCCGCTCGCCGCCCCCACCTGAATGCCGAGATCGGACGGCTTGAGAATGAGTTTGCGCACGTCCATGCGTTCCTTGAGCACACCTTCCTTCCAGAACACGTCGACGAACGCTTGATAGGAGTTGAGGTCCGTCTCGTTCAGGTCCTTGAAGCCGCGCAGGTAGGGCTGAGCCACGTGCTGCACCTGATCCGGCTTAATGGCGGTGTACTTGGGAATGATGGGGCGGTACTTGTCGAAGCTCTCGTTGGCCATTTTCGTGGCCTGATCCAGGATCTCCACCACCTTCTTCGCCACTTCCGGACGCTCCTTGAGGAACTTGGTGCTCAGCACTGCGGCGCCCGAGTAGAACGGATCGGCAATGTGCATCGCCACCGGATTGGTGATGGCCCGCCTGGCTTGCTTCGAGGCCTCCGCAATGGAACCCACCGGCTCCAGGGAAAGGGTCGCGTCCACCGTCCCGGCCACCACCGACGGAACCTGCAGAGGCACGGCAATCTCGGTGAGCCGCACGTCCTTGTCCGGATCGAGGCCGTTCTGGCGCAGGATATAGCGGAAGATGGTCTTCCATTGGATGCCGGGAACGGTGCCGGCCGTCTTGCCCTTCAGATCCTTGAAGGACTGAATGGGCGAGTTCAGCCTGACGATAAGCCCGTCGTTGATGAAGCCGGCCTTGATGCTACCGCCCTGCAGGCCGAACACCTTGAACGTTCCCGGGTAGCGCGACTCCGCCAGCACCGTGATGCCGGCCGCGGCGCCGGGCGGACCGAAGTCCGCCTGCCCCGACACCAGCGACTCGATGATCTGGTTCGGATTCTGGAACTTGACCGCCTCCACTTCGATGCCCGCCTTTTCGAACAACTTCTCTTCCAACGCCACGTAAAACGCCATGGTCTGCATGATGGGCAGCCAGGAGGCCACCACTTTTTCCTTCTTCTGCGCCCACGCCGGAGCGGCGGCGAGGGACAGGCCGAGGAGCAAGCTTGCAAGCAACCTCTTCATGACACTTCTCCTTTCCAAGAAACCTCCGACTTCCTATTTGCCCGACCAGTGCACCAGCCATTTTTCGATGCCGAGAAAGAACAGGTTGAAGCCGTAGCCCATGATCCCCGTGGCGATGATGGAGGCGTACATCTGTTGCAGGTCGAACACCTGCTGGGCGTCAATGACGCGGTGGCCCATGCCGTTGCTGGAGCCGATGAACATCTCGGCCACGATGATGACGACGAGGGCAATGGATACCGCCATGCGCAGGCCCACGAAGGTCTGAGACAACGATTCGAAGAACATGACGTCCCGGAACGTGCGCCAGCGGGACGCCCCCATCACTTTCGCCGCCAGAATGCGGGTCTGACGTGCGTTCATCACGCCGTAGGCCACGTTGAACACCACCACCAGCCATGCGGCGAAAGCGGCTACGGCGATCTTCGAGAAGTCGCCGATGCCGAAGATCACCAGGAACAGGGGAAACATGGCGGTGGCCGGCGTGGAGCGGAAGAAGTCGACCAGGAACTCGATCGATCGGTACACCTTCTGGCTGGCGCCGAGCACGATGCCGACCGGCACCCCGGCCACCAGCGCGGCGGCGAACGCGGTCAGCGTGCGCCGGAGCGTGGCGGCGAAGTCGCCCGGCATGGTGCCGCTCCACAGGCTCTCGAACAGGGTGCCGAAGGTGCCCCAGGGGCTGGGCAGGAGTTTGTGGGTGACCAGCTCCAGGGCGGTGGCGGCCCACCACAGCAGGATCAGGGCGGCCGGACCGATCAGCCCGTGGCCGACGCGCCGCAGCAGGGCGAGGGACGGCAGCGGCCGGGCGACGTCGTCGCCCGCGATCAGAAGCGCCCGCAAAGGCAAAACAGCGAGCCTTTTCATCGGCGCACCTCCTGCTGGAAGATCTCGAGGCAGCGGGCCTTGACCCGGATGAACTCGTCGCAGGACAGAGTGCGAGCGTCCCGCGGGCGGGGGACGGTGAAGTCCACCACCGCCGCCACCCGCGTCGGGCGCCGGGTGAGAAGCAGGACCTGGTCGGCCAGGTAGACGGCCTCTTCCAGGTCGTGGGACACCACCACCATGGTGGTGCCCGTGGCCTGGAACACTTCCTGCAGCTTGTCCCGCATGAAGAGGGTCATTTCGTAATCCAGCGCCGAGAACGGCTCGTCCAGGAACAGCACTTCCGGATGGGGCGCCAGCGCCCGCATGATGGAGATCAATTGCTGCTGGCCGCCGGAGAGCTCGTAGGGGTAGCGATGGAGGTCGAACTTGACGTCGAACGAGGCCAACAGCTCGTCCACCCTGCGCTCCCGTTCCGCCTTGCCGAGCCCCCGGATCTTGAGGGGATAGACGATGTTGTCCCGCGCCCGCAGCCAGGGAAAAAGGGCATCCCGGTAATTCTGAAACACGTAGCCGATGGTGGTCTCCCGCAGCGTCTTGCCGTCGAACAGCACGCTGCCGGAATCCAACGGCACCAACCCGGAGATCAGGTTGATGAGGGTGGACTTGCCGCACCCGTTGGGTCCGAAGACGCACGTGATTTTCCGCTTCGGGATGTCCAGGTCGAAATCGTGGTACAGCGGGCTGCCGGCGAAACGCTTGGTCACGTTGCGCAGCGTGATGTGGGTATCCGGCGCAGGCCGCCGGAAGCCGGCGGGCCGCGGCCGCAGGGCCGGATCTTCGGGCGTGACTCTCATGGGCGTTACCTTCTGGCGATTTGATAGAACCATCGAAACTGCCTCGCCGGCAGCCATCGGCTACCGCTTCTCTGCGGCCACTGACAGCGTGTGCCCGGTCGCTCCCAGGGGCACATCGGTGGCGCGATGCAACCGCGAGCCCAGGGCGCACAGGGCTTCGTCCCGCCACGCAGGCGAGATCAACGTCACTCCGAACGGAAGCCCATCGTCGCGAAACCCGGCTGGCACCGCGATCGCGGCCAGGTCCAGCAGATTGACGAAGTTGGTGTAGGTGCCGAGCTTGTCGTTGGTCAGCACCGGCTCGGCCATGACGTCTTCGATTTTGTAGATGGTGGGCGCCGTCGGTGTAACCAGGACATCGATGGTGGACCACATCGCGGCGACAATGCGCCGGATCTCCTCGAGCCGGTAGAACGCGCGGAAGACATCCATGGCGTTGAAGCGGCCCGCCTGGTCCAGGATCGCCTTCAGTACCGGGTGCAACGCACCGGAGTGAACTGCGTAGAACGGGCCGAGGGCGGCCAAGCGTTCCGCAACCCACGGGCCGCCATAGAGCAGCTCGGCCGCTTCGCGCAGGGGGGCGAAGTCGATCTCCACCGCAACGCCGCCCAGGGCGACGAGTCGCTGAAGAGCGCGGTCGAAGAGCCTGCGGTAGCCTTCGTCGCCAAAGAACTCTTGCTGGTCGGGCTGCGGCACGCCGAAGCGGAACGGGGCCGGGCAGGCCGCCGGCCCGCTCTCCTGCGGCCACTCCCGGGAGAAGGGATCTGCCGGATCAAACCCTTCCGCCACCCGGAAGACGCGCCACGCGTCGGCGCAGGTGAGGGCAAAGATCGACACGCAGTCGAGAGAGCGGCACGCCGGCACTACACCGCGGGTGCTCACCCGCCCGCGGGTGGGCTTCAGGCCCACTACGTTGTTAAAGGCCGCCGGCACCCGACCCGAGCCCGCGGTATCGGTACCCAAGGCAAAGCTTACGAGTCCCAGCGCCACCGCTACCGCCGAGCCCGAGCTGGAGCCTCCGGGGATATACCGCGGATCGAACGGGTTCGCGCATATCCCGTAAGGAGAGCGGACTCCTACCAGCCCGGTCGCGAACTGGTCGAGATTGGTCTTGCCGACGAGAATCGCCCCCGCGGCCTTGAGGCGTGCAACGACGGCGGCATCGGCGGAAGCCTTGTACGCGAATTCGGGACAGGCGGCGGTAGTCGCAAGCCCCTCGCAGTCGATGTTGTCCTTGACCGCGAAAGGAATGCCGTAAAGGGGGGGCTGCCGGGACGCTCCGGCGCCACGGGCCTCGATGGCCTGCGCTTGAGCAATCGCCTCCTCTTCGTCCATCAGGGTGATCCACACGCCGCGAGCGCGGCCGGTCGCGTCAAGCGAGCGCTGCCGGCGGTAGATCTCCCGCACCAGCTTAGTCGGCCGTAGAATCCCGTCGCGAAAAGCGGCCTGAAGGCTCGCCAAGTCGAAGCTCAGGCCCTGGAGGCTGCCGCGATGGCTTGTGGCAATCGGGATACTCACTTGTATACCAGTAGGTGTACCAAAGTTTAAGCAAACGATGTGCCACCGCCTACACGGAACAGTTTGATTGTTATGTCAACGCGTTACGGAAAAGGGTTGGGCGGGGCAGGCACCGTGTTCGTGCATGGCGCACCGCGTTGGTGCCGGACCCGCCCACTTCGCCATACCGCGAATCACGGGTGCTGATCCCTGACGCCGCGCCACCGCTCTCGTGGGGAGCGTCTGCACGCGACGATCCGGATTTGCCGGAGTAGTCCTCCAGGCTGAAGGACCGGTGAGCCAGCTCCGCCCTTCTAGGCCAGCATCCGGTACCGGCGTAGTTTCACGCCACCGCCTGGAGCAGTGGAGCGTCCGCCGGAAGCCTCGCCAGCGCCGCCACCCGCCCGATCACCACGATGGCCGGCGCGGCGATGCCCGCCGCCCGCGCGTCGGCGGCGATGCGGGAGAGGGTGCTCGCCACCGCCCGCTCTCCGGGAAGGGTGGCCGACTGGATCGCCGCGGCCGGAGTCTCCGGCGCGAGCCCGCCTTCCAGCAACGCCTGGGTGATCGAGGCAAGCCGCGCCACGCCCATGTAGATCACCAGCGTGGTGCCGCAGCGCGCGAGGGCCTCCCAATCGGGCTCCGCCCCGTCCCGGGCGTGTCCCGTGACCAGGGTGACGCCGTGGGCGAAATCCCGGTGAGTCACCGGGATGCCCAGCGCCGCTGGGGCGGCGATGCCGGCGGTGACGCCGTTCACCACCTCCACCTCGACGCCCGCCCGGGCCAGGGTTTCGAGCTCCTCGCCGCCGCGGCCGAAGACGAAGGGGTCGCCTCCCTTGAGCCGGGCCACCACCCAGCCGCGCCGGGCGTAGCGCACCATCAGCCGTTCGATGAGCGCCTGCGGGGTAGAGCGGCAACCGCCCCGCTTGCCGACGGGGATGACCCGGGCGTCTCGCTTGGCGAACCGGAGCGCTTCGGGATTCACCAGCTTGTCCATCAGGATGACCTGGGCCTCGCCCAGCGCCCGGACCGCCTTGAGGGTCAGGAGCTCCACGTCGCCGGGGCCTGCGCCGATGAGGTACACCTTGCCACGTTTTGCGTTCATGGCCGCTCGCCTGACACCGCCCGTTATCGGATAGCGTTCGATTCTTCCGTGCTACGCCGCCTGCCGGCGAGAAGCCAGCATGCGCCTCAACTCCGGCACGCAGGAGCCGCACTGGGTGCCGCACTGAAGCGTCTGCTGCAACGTTTGCAGGTTGGCGCCGGCGTCGATGGCGGCGGCGATCTCCCGCTCCGGAACGTTCAGGCAGTTGCACACCACGCGCCCGCGCGGGGAAAAGCCCGCCGGCGCCACCGGCACGGGGGCCAGTAGCCAGCGGCGCAGCTCCTCCACCGGCACCCCCCGGGTCATCCAGTCCTTGAGCCACGCCAGGGCGGCCGTCTCGCCGGTGAAGCGCGCCGCCGCCAGACGTCCGCCAGCGATTCGCACCCGCTTGGCGACCCCCCGCCGGGCGTCCACGTAGCTCATCACGCCGGCCTCGGATTCGAGGCCGAAAATACGATCGATCTCGGCAACCAGTTCCCCGTCCGCGGCCGAGGCGCTGGCGGCCCGCAGGATGACGCAATCGACGTCATGCCCGAACAGCCCGCAGCTCGCGCAGTCGAAGCGCTCGAGGAGGGGCTGAAGGCGCGTCAAGCGCGCCTGTGTCTCGCCCACCGCCATGGCCACCAGCTCCCAGGGCAGCGCCGCCTTCTCCACCCGCACCGCGGCGTGCTTCAGTTCCGGCTGCTTGGACGTGGGATCGAAAACGCTCACGGTGAGGGCGTTGGTGCCGTGGCCCGCCATAAAGCGGGAACCCCAGTGCATGGGCAGGAACACCTGGCCCGGACGCTGCTCCTCGGAAGCCTTGACGCGTACCACGATCGCCCCACGACGGCTCGCCACCCGCGCGAGATCGCCGTCGCGCAGCCCGCGCCGCGCCATGTCTTCCGGGTTCATCGCCAGCAGCGGTTCCTCTTCGTGATTGAACAGCCTCGCCACCCGCCCCGTGCGGCTCATCCCGTGCCACTGGTCCCGCAGCCGGCCGGTGTTGAGGCGGAACGGGTAGCGCGCGTCAGGCGATTCCGCGGGGGTCCGATAGCGCGTCGCCACGAACCGGGCGCGACCGTCGGCGGTGGGAAACACGCCATCGGCGTAGAGCCGCTCGGCGCCGCGGGCTGCTCCGGCAGGAAACGGCCACTGCTGGGGTCCCAGGGCGTCGAGCAGCGCGTAGCTCAAGCCCGTGATGTCCAGATCCCGGCCCCGGGTGGTCTCCCGGTGCTCGTTGAACACCTCTTCCGGCGCGCGGTAAGGAAAGAGGGTGGAAAAGCGCTCTCCCCGGTTGCCGAAGCGCAAGCGCCACTCCAGGCGACGGGCGAAATCCACCGCGATCACCCAATCGGGACGCGCCTCGCCGGGCGGCGGCACGGCGGCCCGTACCCGGGAGATGCGCCGCTCCGAATTGGTGACGGTGCCTTCCTTCTCGCCCCAAGTGGCGGCCGGCAGCAGCACATCGGCATAGGCCGCGGTCTCGGTGTCCCGGTACGCTTCCTGCACCACCACCAGCTCCGCCTTCTCCAGGGCAGCGCGCACCAGCGCCTGGTCGGGCATGGATTGGGCCGGATTCGTGCACGCGATCCACAACACTTTGATCTCGCCCGCGCGAGCCGCTTCGAACATCTCCACCGCCGTCTTGCCCGGTGTGGCAGGCACCTCGGCGACGCCCCACAGCCGCGCCACTTCCGCGCGATGCGCCGGGTTGGCCAGGTCCCGGTGGCCGGAGAGGAGATTCGCCATGCCGCCCACCTCCCGCCCGCCCATGGCGTTGGGCTGCCCGGTGAGGGAAAAGGGACCGGCACCCGGCCGGCCGATCTGTCCGGTGGCAAGGTGCAGGTTGATGAGGGCTGCGTTCTTATCGGTGCCATGGCTCGACTGGTTCAGGCCCTGGCAATAAAGCGAGAGCGTGGCGGGTGAGTCTGCGAACCAGCGCGCCGCTTGCACGATGTCCTCCGCCGGCACGCCGCAGAGGCTCGCCACCGTCTTGGGCGTATATTCCCGCACCGCGTCTTTGAGGGCGTCGAAACTCGTGGTATGGGCTTCGATGAAGGCGGTGTCGAGCCGCCCTTCCCACACCATGACGTGCAACATACCGTTGAACAGCGCCACGTCGGTACCCGGCAGGATGGGAAGGTGCAGATCCGCCGCCGCCGCGGTGTCGGTGCGGCGGGGATCCACCACGATCATTTTCACCGCGGGGTTCGCGCGGCGCGCCTCCTCGATGCGCCGGAACAGGACCGGGTGGGCGTAAGCGGTATTGGAGCCGGCGATGAAAAAGCAATGGGCGTGTTCGATGTCGGCGTAGCAGGTGGGCACGCTGTCGGCGCCGAGGGTCGCCTTGTACCCGGCCACGGCCGAGGACATGCACAGGCGCGAGTTGGTATCGATGTTGTTGGTGCCGATCAGCCCCTTCGCCAGCTTGTTGAAGACATAGTAGTCCTCGGTGAGGAGCTGGCCCGAGATGTATAAGCCCACGGCGTCCGGCCCGTGCTCCAGCACGATGCGGGCAAAGCGCTCGGCCAGGTAGTCCAGGGCCTCGTCCCATCCCGCGCGGCGGCGCGGCTCATCGCGGTTTCGCCGCAGCTCCGGGTACAGGGCCCGGCCGTCTGCTCCGGCGGTCAAGTGCAACGTCGAGCCCTTGCTGCACAGGCGGCCGAAGTTGGCCGGATGATCCGGATCGCCGGCGACGCCCATGATGCGCCCGCCCTCCGTTTCGATCACGACCCCGCAGCCGACGCCGCAGTAGCAGCAGGTGGATTTGACGTGGGGCATGGACGTTCACCCGGGGCGATCGGCGCTCATCGCGGAGCCGCGGAATCGCAAAGCTGGAGAAAAATCACCCCCTCTTCCACCTTCACCGGGTAGACCGGCGCGCAACCCTCGTCCGGAGCCACCGCCTCCCCCGTGTCCAGGCAGACGTTCCAGCCGTGGAGGGGGCAGGCCACCTTGCGGCCGAACACGATCCCTTGGGACAGGGGGCCGCCCTTGTGGGGGCAGCGGTCCAGGAGGGCGAAGACCTCGTCGGCGGCGGTGCGGAACACGGCGATGTTCCCCTCCGAGGTTTCCACCACCCGGGCGCCCAGGCGCGGTACGTCGTCCAAGGCACAAACCGGTATCCACCGATCCGCCTTCGCCGCGGCCTCTTCCATTTCCATCGCTGCTGCATCCATTCCCACGCATCCCCCGCTCGATCGACAAGACCCGCTTACGCTTCCGCTGCTTCGCGCCGCGGCACGATGCGCACCGGCTGGAACTCCTGGGCGGCGGCCCCTTGCACGCACGCTTGCCAGGGATCTTTCTCGCCCTGCAGCGCGTAGAGCAGCCGCTCGTACAGGGCGCGCCGCCCCTGGGGGTCGTCCACGATGCGGGACTTCACGTAATCGAGCCCCACTCGGCTCACCCAGTGCACCGTGCGGTCCAGATAGCGGGCTTCCTCCCGGTAGAGCTGGAGAAAGGCGCCGCAGTACTCGAGCACTTCCTCGTGGGTTTTCACCTTCACCAGGAACTGGGCCACCTCGGCCTTGATGCCGCCGTTGCCGGCCACATAGATCTCCCAGCCGGAATCCACGCCGATCACGCCCACGTCCTTGATGGTGGACTCGGCGCAGTTGCGCGGACAGCCGGAGACCGCCATCTTCACCTTGTGGGGCGCCCACATGCGCTCGAACGCCTTCTCCAGCTCGATGCCCATGCGGGTGGAATCCTGCACGCCGAAGCGGCACCATTCGCTCCCGACGCAAGTCTTCACCGTGCGCAGCGCCTTCCCGTAGGCGTAGCCGGAGGGCATACCCAGGTCCGCCCATACCTTGGGCAGGTCCTCCTTCTTCACCCCCAGGAGGTCGATGCGCTGGCCGCCGGTGATCTTGACCGTGGGGATCCGGTACTTCTCGGCCACGTCGGCGATGCGGCGCAACTGCTGAGGCGAAGTCACCCCCCCGTAGATGCGCGGCACGACCGAATACGTGCCGTCCTTCTGGATGTTGGCGTGGGCCCGCTCGTTGATGAAACGGGACTGGGGATCGTCCCGGGCTTCGTGGGGCCAGGTGGAGATCAAATAATAGTTGAGCGCCGGACGGCAGGTGGCGCAACCGTTGGGGGTACGCCAATTGAGGAACTCCATGGTCTCGGGGATGGAGAGCAGCTTCTCCTCCCGGATGGCCTTGCGCACTTCCTCGTGGGTGAGATCGGTGCAGCCGCACAGGGGCTTCGCCGTGGGCTGGGGCGCGTAGGCGCCGCCGATGGTGGAGGCGAGGATCTGTTCCACCAGCCCGGTGCACGAGCCGCAGGAGGAAGAGGCCTTGGTGTGCCTGCGCACGTCCTCCAGGGTGAACAGCCCTTTCTCTTTGATGGCCTTCACGATGGCGCCCTTGCACACGCCGTTGCAGCCGCAGACCTCCATGTCGTCGGCCATGGCGGCGGCCTTGTTCTGGCCCTGGTGGCCAGCGTTGCCCAGGTGGGTCTGGCCGAACATCAGGTGATCGCGGATTTCGGCGATGTTCTGGCGGTCGCGCAGCAACTGGAAATACCAGGCGCCGTCCACCGTGTCGCCGTAGAGCACGCTGCCCACCAGCACGTTGTCCCGAATCACCAGCTTCTTGTACACGCCTCCCACCGGGTCGGAGAGCACGATCTCTTCCGAGCCCTCATCGCCCATGAAATCGCCCGCGGAGAACACGTCGATGCCGGTCACCTTGAGCTTGGTGGAGGTGACCGAGCCCTCGTAGCGGCCGATGCCCATCATGGCCAGGTGGTTGGCGCACACCCGCGCCTGCTCGAACAGGGGCGCCACCAGTCCATAGGTGACGCCCCGGTGGCTCACGCACTCGCCCACCGCGTAGATGCGCGGATCGAACGTTTGCATGGTATCGTTCACCACAATCCCCCGGTGGCAATGCAGCCCCGCCGCCTCAGCTAGCGCCGTGTTGGGGCGGATACCCACCGCCATCACCACCAGCTCCGCCGGAAGCTCGGTGCCGTCGGCGAAACGCACCGCTTTCACCCGCCCGTCTTCGCCGCCGACGATTTCCTTGGTCTGGGTCTTCAGCCGGAACTTGAGGCCCCGTGCCTCCAGCGATTTCTGCAACAGTCCCGCCGCCGTGGGGTCGAGCTGCCGTTCCATCAGCCACTCCATGAGATGGACCACGGTCACGTCCATGCCCCGGAGCTTGAGCCCGTTGGCCGCCTCCAGTCCCAGCAGCCCCCCGCCGATCACGACCGCATGGCGATGTCTGGCCGCTGCCTCGATCATGGCGTGGGTGTCCTCCACGTCCCGGTAGGTGATGACCCCATCCAGGTCGTTGCCGGGAATGGGCAGGATCACCGGGTTGGAGCCAGTGGCGAGCAGTAGCCGGTCGTAGGGCGCCTGGGTGCCATCCTCGGCCTCCACCACCCTTTTCACCCGGTCGATCTTCACGACCCTTTTGCCGAGGTGGAGATGGATCCCGTGCTGAACGTACCAATCCAGATCGTTTAGGATGATGTCCTGGAGGGTCTGCTCCCCCGCCAGCACCGGCGAGAGCAGAATGCGATTGTAGTTGGGATAGGCTTCCGCGCCGAATACGGTAATGTCGTACAAATCGGGGGCGAGCTTGAGCAGCTCCTCCAGGGTCCGCACCCCGGCCATGCCGTTGCCCACCACCACGAGTCTCGGTCTGATCACCGCACCCTCCTTCTTCAGGCGATTCATCCCATGCCGGCCATGAACGAAAAAGCGCCCAAGACCTCGGAAACCGCCCGTCCGACGGTCGTGGACGCCTTTGTCCTCGAGAACTTCCGTCCCTTAGCCGATCGGGCTGGGGTCTGATCGCTCGGCCGCCGTTGGCCGGAAGCCCGTGGGGGAACCCTTCGCGCTCCCCCGCTTCACTCCCTGTTTAGCAACTGCTGTGCCAGGCGCCGGGAAAGGGCCGGAGACGGTTTTTCTCCCACGGGGATCGGATCTTGCGCCTCCGCACCCCTGGGGTCGCTCCGGCTCAGTGCACCGGAGCGGTGCGCTCTGGCCGGCGATGCACGCCTATGGTGCCGCTCAAGCCCCCGCCATGAGCAAGTAGATCAGGATCAGGTTCACCGCCAAAGAAGCGAGGGCCGCCCATTGCCACAGCACCAGGGGATCGCGTTCCACCAGGGGGGTCGCGCGCCGCACCCCGATTGGCCGCTGGTCTCCCCGTTCCAGGGCCAGCACCATCTCCTCCGCCGTCTCGAACCTGTGCCGCGGGTCCCGAGCCACCGCTTTCAGGATCACGTCCTCGAACCAGGTGGGGATATCCGGCCGGTAGCGGGACGGGGGAACTGGATCGCCGAAGCGCGGGCGTTGGAACGGCTCGATCTCGCCGTAGGGATAACGGCGGGTGAGTAGGTGGTAAAGGCTCACCCCGGCGGCATAGAGATCCGATTGCACGCTGGCGGGTTCTCCGGCGACGCGCTCCGGCGCCATGTAGCTGGGGGTGCCGGGGTTTGCCGGGGAAGCCCCGGCCGTTTCCCCGGCGTGGAGCGCCACCCCCAGGTCTAGCACCCGCAGCCGGCCGTCGGCCCCCAGGTGGACGTTGGCGGGCTTCAGGTCCCGGTGCAGCACCCGCATGCGGTGCAGGTGGCCCAAGGCCTTGCCCAGACGGATGCCGATAGAAACCGCCTCCGCCACGCTGAAGTGCCTGCCCCGGTCCAGGTGCTGCTGCAGCGTGGCTCCCGGGTGATAGGTCATCACGTAATAGAGAAAGCGGCGCGAGCCCGGAGGCAGCGGAACGACCTGCGGAAAGTAATGGGCCAGCACCCGCCCAGCGAGCCATTCTTCGGACAGAAGCGCCTCCAGGCTTTCCCGGTCGTCCCGCAAGGCGGGCTGCAGAGTTTTCAGCACCAGGGCCTGGCCGCTTTCCCCGTGCCGCACCTGGTAAAGCAGCGTCGCCCGGGATTCGTGCAGTAGCGCCTCCACCACGAAATCGTCGATGCGCTGCCCGGGCCTCAGCCGCGGCGGCAGGGGAAGCTGGCGACCCAGGTCCGCAAGATCCCGCCATTCCCGGGGTGGCACTTCCCTCACCCGCACCACCAGGGCAGTGGCGTTGTCGTGGCCGCCCCGGGCGAGCGCCTCCCGCACCAGGGTCTCGGCGGCGCGCCGGGGCGCCTCGTAGAGGCGCAGGATCTCGTGGATGCGCCGCTCACCCAGCGGCTCCCAGACGCCATCGCTAGCGAGCAGGAACACGTCCCCGGCCGCGAGCTCTCCCTCGCTGTAGTCCACCGCCAGGTGCTGGTCGAGCCCCACCGCCCGCCGCAGCACGTGGCGCAGGTCCGGCCGCTCCCACACGTGATCGTTCGTGAGCCGCTCCAGGGAGTGCTTGCGCAGGCAATAGATGCGGGTGTCGCCCACGTGGGCGACCCAGTAGCGATGGCCCCGCAGCACCAGCAGGCTCAGGGTGCTCGCCATGCCCTGGAGTTCCCGATGGACAGCCGCCTGGGCGAGCAACCACCGGTTGATGGCCGCCAGCACCTTGTCCAGGGCGTAGGGAACGTTCCAGGTCTCGGGGGTGGCGTAGTAGTCTGAGAGAACCCCGCGCACGGTACACTCGGCCGCCTCGCGGCCGCCGCCGTTGCCGCCCACGCCATCGGCCACGGCGAAGGCGAGGCCCTTGGACCAGCGTTGCTCGTCCTCGGGGGTGACGACGCCGAAGCAGTCCTCGTTGCGGCTGCGCCGGCCCGCCTCGGTCGCGTGGCCGAATTCCACCTCGAGCCGCGCGGCCGCGCTCTGCCCGGGCGGCGCGGCTTGGCGGATGGATTCGGACGCAGCGCTGACCATGGAAGGTGAAAACGCTCAAACCCTGGCGGCGGTCATGTGAGGCGCGCCCCAAGTGGTGCGCCAGCGGGTCCTCACCCCGTAGAGCCCCGCGAGCGCCAGCAATCCCAGTCCCGCAAAGACAAGCAGCCCCAGCTGATAGTCTCCGGTCAGCTCTTTCGAGTAGCCCAGGCTGGAGGCGAGAAAGAAGCCGCCCAGCCCGCCCGCCATGCCCACCAGCCCCGTCATGACGCCGATCTCCTTCCGAAACCGCTGGGGCACCAGCTGGAACACGGCACCGTTGCCCATGCCGAGGCACAGCATCGCCGCGACGAACACCGAAAGCGCCATCCATGCCTGGCCCAAGCCGGTGGCCGCCAGCCCGATCAGAAGCGAGGCCAGCGTATACATGGCGAGCAGCGACCGGATTCCGCCCAAGCGGTCCGCCATCGCCCCGCCCACAGGACGCACCAAGGAGCCGGCGAACACGCACGCGGCGGTGAAATAGCCGGCCGACACGGCGTCAAGACCGTACTGGTCATTGAAATAGATGGTCAGCGACGAGGCCAGACCGACGAAGCCGCCGAAAGTGACGCTGTAGAAGAACATGAACCACCAGGCGTCCCGATCTTTAAGCACGCGCAAGTACTCGGCAAGCGGCTTGGGCGCCGGGCATTCCGGGCTGTCCTTGGCGAGCGCCAGATAGATCACAAGCGCGATGCCGAGCGGGATCAAGGCCAGACCGAAGACGTTGTTCCACCCGAACGCCTGGGCGAGCCCGGGGGCGAAGAGCGCTGCCAGCACCGTGCCGGAGTTGCCGGCGCCCGCGATGCCCAGGGCGGTTCCCTGGTGCTCGGGAGGATACCAACGGGAAGCAAGCGGCAGCGCCACCGCAAAGGAGGCGCCCGCGACCCCCAGGAACGCGCCCAGGAGCAGCGCCTGCTGGAACGTGTGAATGCCCCACAGCCATGCCACCGCGAGGGCGGCCATCACCACGACCTGTCCGACCACACCGGCGCGTTTGGGCTTCAAGTGATCCACCAGCACCCCCATGACGATGCGCAGCAACGCGCCAGCGAGCACGGGAGTTGCCACCAGGAGTCCCTTCTGGCTCGCGGTGAGCCCCAGGTCCGCCGCGATCTGCACCGCCAGCGGACCCAGAATCACCCACACCATGAAGCTTAAATCGAAGTAAAGAAACGCCGCCAGCAGCGTGGGCGCGTGGCCCGACTTCCAGAAGCCTGCCTTCATTTGATTCGATTCCTTTCGATCCAGGGATGTTAAGCCGCCGGGCGCATCTGGCGCCGGTACAAGAACTCAAGCACACGGCCCCGCAACTGGTGGTAGCGCGCCTCGGCCGTCAGGGCCACCCGGTCCCGGGGACGCGCCAAGTCCACCGGCACCACTTCTCCCACCGTCGCGGCGGGTCCGTTGGTCATTAGCACGATGGCATCCGACAGAAGCACCGCCTCGTCCACGTCGTGGGTGATCATGAGCACGGTGTTGCCGAGCCGGGCATGGATTTCCATCACCGAGTCTTGCAAGTGGGCCCGCGTCAGGGCATCCAGCGCGCCGAAGGGCTCATCCATCAGCAGCACTTTGGGCTCCATGGCAAGCGCCCGCGCGATTCCGACGCGCTGCTTCATGCCGCCGGAGATCTCCGAAGGACGCTTGTCCTTGGCGGCCGCCATGTGGGTGAGCTCCAAGTTGTAAAGCGTCCACTCGTGGCGCTCGGCGCGAGTCTTGCGGTCGCGGAACACCTTGTCCACCGCCAGCCGCACGTTCTCGTACACCGTCAGCCACGGCAGCAGGGAGTGGTTCTGGAACACCACGGCCCGGTCGGGGCCGGGGCCGCGCACCTCGCGCCCGTCCAAAAGCACGATGCCCTCGGTCGCCTCAAGAAGGCCTGCCACGATGTTGAGCACCGTGGTCTTGCCGCACCCGGAATGGCCGATGATGGAAACAAAAGCGCCCCTGTCCACGGCCAGATCCACGTTCTCCACGGCGCAATATGCGCCCGTAGGCGTGTGGAAGGTCATGCCGACCCGCTCGAGCTGGAGATAGGAAGACACGGTGCGCACTCCTTCAGCGGGCGTTGTAGTCGAAGCGGCGCGAGAGCGCGTTCATCACCGCTTCCAGCACGATTCCGACAGCGCCGATCAAGACGATGGCGACGATGATGCTGGGCACGGAGAGGTTGTTCCACTCATCCCAGACGAAGAAGCCGATGCCGATTCCGCCGGTCAGCATCTCGGCAGCGACGATCACCATCCACGCGATGCCGAGGGACAGACGCATGCCGGTTATCACGTAAGGGAGCGCTGCCGGCAGCATCACCTTGCGCGCGATCTCCAGCGGCCCCAGCTTGAGCACGGCCGCGACGTTGAGATAATCCTTCGGCACCGCCCGCACCCCCGCCGCCGTATTGATGATCATGGGCCAGATGCTGGTGATGAAGATGACGAACACCGCCGACGGGTTCACCGCCTTGAATAGAAGCAGCCCGATGGGCAGCCACGCCAGGGGGCTCACCGGCCGCAGCACCTGGATGAGCGGCTGCCACGCCCGGTGGAAGGTAACGCTCATGCCCATGAGGAAGCCGACCGGAATCCCCACGAGCGCCGCGAGGCCGAACCCCGCCCCGACCCGCGCCAGCGAATAGGCAAGCTGCCAGCCAATTCCCTTGTCATTGGGTCCGTTGTCATAGAACGGATTGGCAAGCAGCTCGACGGCCCGATCCCAGGTCTGGCCCGGCGTGGGAAGCTCGGTAGCGATGTGCTCCTGCATGAAGGCCCAAGCCCCCAGCACGATGAGGAAAGTCAGTCCCGCCAGGGACATGGAAGTCAGAGCCGCGGCCGTCTTTGCAGCCAGCCGAGACTCGGGCTTGCGCCCCACGCTGGCGGGCGCCACGCGCGGTGCGCCGCGCGATCGCGGCGTCGGGTCTCGCGTCTCCGCCCGTCGTTCCTCGCGCACGACCATTGCCAGGTTGACAGGTTTTGCGGTCATGGTGAGCTCTCCGGTTTGATCGGCCGCAGCCGCGGGTGCATCGGCCCGAAGCGGCTACGCATTCAGTTTCGCCAGATCAGACATCGCCGCCTTCATGTTCTTGATCTTGAACCCGGCCAAGTACTGCATGAGCTTGCTCGGGTCATAGCGCATGCCATCGAAGAACAAGTCCGGGCCCATCTCGATGGGCTGGGTGGCCTGGGTCAGCGTCCACTTGCCTTGGTGGACACCTTCCGGCTTGTGGTCGATGGTGGGATAGGGAACGCCCAGCTCCTTGGCCGCTTGCCGGTAAAGGTCCGCCCGATACACGGAAGCGGCCGTTTTCTTGATGTCGATGGGCGTTTCAATCTGGCCCCAGCGCAACATCTGGGTGAGAAACCACGCCGCGTGGGACTGCCAGGGAAACGTGGCCGCGTAGCGGTAGAAGACGTTGAAGTCCGGGAGCGGCCGGGGCTGTTCCTCCTTCGCGTAGCGGAAGGTGCCGGTCATGGACATCTTCACCACGTCCTCCGGCGCGTTCACGTAGGCCTTCTGGGAGATGATTTTCACGACCTCCATGCGGTTTTCCGGCTTGTCCATCCACTGGGCCGCCTCGATCAGCGCCTTGATGGCTGCCTTATGGGTGTTGGGGTGCTTCTCCGCCCACTCCAGGTTCACGCCGAACACTTTCTCCGGGTTGTTGTTCCAGATCTCGTAGTTGGTGACAAGCACGCGGCCGATGCCCATTTCCACCGCTCGCGAGTTCCACGGCTCGCCGACGCAATAGCCGACGATGTTCTTGGCGTTCAAGTTGGCCACCATCTGCGGGGGCGGAATGACGATCAGCCGCACGTCGTTGTCGGGATCGATGCCCGCGGAAGCCATCCAATAGCGGATTTCGTAGTTGTGGGTCGACACCGGGAAAACCATGGCGAAGGTCATGGGCGGCTTTCCCGCGGCCTTGTCCGCGTCGATCACTTTCTTGAGCGCCCGAGCACTCAAGGGGCGCTCGCTCATCGCCGCCGGATCGGCTTCCACCATCCGCTCGTAGAGCTCGTTGGAGACGGTAATGGCGTTTCCGTTGAGATCCATGCTGAAGGCGGTGATGGTGGGCTTGGGCGTGGCGCCGATTCCGAGGGAGGCGGCGATCGGCATCCCAGCCAGCATGTGGGCGCCATCCAGCGCGCCGATCGCCACTTTGTCCCGGATGTTGGCCCAGGAAGCCTCCTTCGACACCGTGACGTCGAGGCCGTACTTCTTGAAGTAGCCCTTCTCGAATGCCACCACGATGGGCGCGCAGTCGGTGAGGGGAATGATGCCGAGCATGAGCTTGGTCTTCTCCAGACCTTCGGAGCCTGCCGCCCACGCGGCCGAGCGGATGGCGGGCGGCACCAGCGACAGGATGGAGGCGCCGGCCGCCACGCCGGCCAGCTTGATCACGCGGCGCCGCTCCGGGTTGACAGGCCCCGGATGGCCGTTGCAATGCGTGCTTTCGGTCATTTCGTCTCCTCGAAACAGGTCACCCAAAAGACAACACAAAAAAAGAAAGCGCCCTGACATTGCGGTTTGCTCCACAATTCAGGACGCCTTTGTCCTTCCGCCGGGCCGGTCTTTCCCGCGCTCCGCCCAGCGGCTGCGCTCCGACGCTGGAACGCTTGCCCGAAGGCCTTTCATGCAGGGAGCATGCCAGCTCCCCGCATCCCGCATTTTTCCAGACGTGCCAAGGTGTTGCAGGCCGATCCCGCCATCGCCGGCCGTGCCCGCCATGCCGCCCGCACCATCGCGGTGCGCCGCTGCACCAAATCAGCCCAATCGCTTCATGAAATCGATCACATCCCGCGCCACGTCCGCCAGCCGCATCTTCCTGTCCATGGCCATCTTGCGCAGGAGGCGGTACGCCTCCTCCTCATCGACGCCACGCGCCTTCATGATGACGCCCTTGGCGCGCTCGACCACCTTGCGCTCGTCGAGCCGCGTTTGCGCTTCCGCCAGCGCCCGTCTGAGCGCCTGGTCCGCCTCGAAGCGCGCGATCGCCACGCGTAGAATACTGTCGATGCGCGCGGGGTCGATGCCGTCCACCACGTAAGCCGAAACGCCCGCCCGAATGGCCGCCTCGATGGTCTGCGCGCTCCGGTCGGCAGTGAACAGGACGATGGGCCGCGGCGTCGCACGGGTCACGGCGCAGAGCTGCTCCAGCACGTCGCGGCTCGGGGACTCGGCGTCGACGATGACCACATCGGGCTTGAGTTTCAGGACCAGCTCGTGGAGCTCGAAAGCCGAGCGCGCCTGAGCTGCCACCTCGCACCCTACCGCGGTCAGGGCTTCCTTGAGCAGGCCCACATCCCTGGCCGTATCGTCCACCAGAATCACGCGCATGGAAGCTCCGTTGTTTCCGAGCAGCGCCGCCAAGTCCGGCTCCAACCGATAAAAAAAATCCACCCCGCCTGCCAGTCAGGAAGGACTTCGTTGTCCACGCGGGACCCCTGCTGGTCACAATCGTTCGGCGCCGCTCCACAGCGGCAGCGGCACGCAACGGCTCGCGGGCTCGCACCGCCGCTGCTCGCTTCCAAAACCCAAACGCAACGTCTGTGCCACCCGCAACGCGGCGGGAGGAGCGCCTTGATTTCAATCGGAATACGAAGCGACCGGAGAATCAGCCCGTGGGCGAAGACAGAGGCATCGCCGCCCCGCCGTGGTGCGGTGCGCTTTGACGATGCACCAAGTCGAGACGTCAGTGCCCCGTCACGACAAGCAACTTGCAGGACACGACACCAGAACCTATCCCAACATCGAACAGGGTGCGTGGAGCGCAGCGAAGCGCATCGCGTACCCGCGCGCCAATCTGGAGCACGCCGCGACATTCGTGGCCAACATCATGCAGAGGGCGATGCTGGTGACGCTCCTCGGTCTCATGCTTGTGGCGATGACCATGCCCGAGGCCTCCCTCCTGGGAATACATCCGTTATCGTTCGCGCATCCCGTCGCCTATGTCTACGGGATGCGCATGGTGAGGCAGGCCCATACGCAACGCCATGGGCCGGCTGCCGCCGCGGAACGCCGACTCAGAGGAACTCGGTCCTGGCGGCCTCCACGGCATCGCGGAGCCTGCGGGCCGCACGCTCGACCTCGTGCTTCAGGTCTTCGAAGACGGCGTCCCGGGCTTCCGGAAGCCGCCGCACCAGGCGCTCGAGCTCCCGGGCCTGGCGCCGCAGGGCGAGCACCCGCTCGTCGGCCCGCAGCCTGCCGCTTTCGGAAAGTTGCGCGGCCCGGCGCTCGAGGCGATCGATCTCGGCTTCCCAGGCCCGCAGGCGGGAACCGATCGAGCGCAGGTAGGCGTCGCGCATGCCCATGGGGCTTCTCCGGGTAGATCTATCCCGCGGCCCCCAGTGCTGCCGCCAGGGCCACCGCCGCCAATCCCAGGGCGGCGCCCGCAGCCATGCGGGAAGCGCGCAAGGCCCGCTCCAGACTTTCGTTGGCGTTGACCTGCTTCTCCAGCGCCTGGGCCAGGCGCTGGATCTGCTCGGCAAGCTCGGCGGTAAGCCTCGCCTGGTCGGTGAAATGGCGCTCCAGCGCCTCGAGCCGGGCGCTCAAGTCCCGCTCCCGCCCGGTGCTGCGGGCCGTCATCCACGAGGAGACGATGCGTTCGGCGACGGACACGAGCGGTCCGATGGACTTCAGGATCGGCATGAGCTCAATGGCCATGGGCTCCTCTCGATGCCATCTCGGGCTAACACAATGGAAGAATGCTAACCGATGCGCGAGCGCCAGAACACCGGGGAGCCGCTCCACCGCCGTCCTTCCCGGCGGCCCACGGCGCGCTTAGAATAACGACCTTGCGCGCCGTGGGACCGGAGCACGAGCAACGCCGCCTGCCGCGAACTTTCGAGAGCCGGCGCGGCGTTTGTCGCCTCCCGGCCCACCCGATGCCTGCTAGGTTCGAATAGGAAGCGAGATCTCCGATCCATGGGCGCCGAAATCCACGCTGTTCATCCCCCCGCGCCCGGGACTCCGGAAGCGCTGAGCGTGAGCCCCGTGCTCGGCACGCCCGACCGGCTGCTGGTGCACTACGCCGAAATCGGCATCAAGGGCCAGAACCGGCCCCGCTTCGCCGAGTTGCTGCGCCAGAACATTGAGCACCGGCTGCGCCGGGCGGGCGCGGCGGCCCGGGCGCGCTTGACCCACGACGGCCTGTACGTGGAGATCCCGCCCGGCGCCGAGCTGGAGCGGCTGGTGACCGCCGTCGCCCAGGTGCCGGGCATCGCCTGGTTCGCTCCCGCCTATTCCTTTCCCCGGCCGGCCGCAGGCTGGAGCGAAACGGACGTCCAGCGCCTCGAAGCGGCCCTGGTCGCCCTCGCCCGGGCGAAGGCCCCCGAGCCGACGTTCAAGGTCCGGGTGAAGCGCTCCGACAAGCGCTTTCCTCTCAACTCCAGCGAGCTCGCCCGGCGCTTCGGCGCGGCGATCATCGCGGGCTCCGGCTGGTCCAAGGTGAACCTGGAATCCCCTGATCGGGTTTTCGGCGTGCACATCGCCCGGGAGGCCGCCTACCTCTTCACCGACCGGGTGGAAGGCATCGGCGGGCTGCCGGTGGGCGCGAGCGGGCGGGTGTTGGCCCTCCTCTCCGGCGGGATCGACTCTCCGGTGGCAGCCTACCTCATGGCGAAGCGGGGCTGCCGGGTGGATTTCCTGCACGTGGCGGCGACCCGCATCGACCAGGAAAGCGTGGCGGCGAGCCCGGTAGCGGAGCTGGCGCGGCTGCTGTCCCGCTACACGCTGCGCTCACGCTTGTTTGTCGTGCCTTCGGCCCGCTTCGACATCGGGCTGCTCCAGCGCCGCAGCGCCTACGAGCAAGTGCTGTTTCGCCGCTTCGCCGCCCGCGTGGCCGAGCGGCTCGCCCGGCGCCTCGGCGCGCCGGCCCTGGTGGCGGGGGACAGCCTGGGCCAGGTAGCCTCCCAAACCCTCAAGAACATGGTCACCATGTCGGCGGCGGTGGAGCTGCCGATCCTCAGGCCTCTCCTCGCCTACGACAAGCGGGAGATCATCGACCTCGCCCGCGCGATCGGGACCTACGAGACCTCCATCCGGCCGTACAAGGACTGCTGCTCCCTCCTCTCTCCCCAGCCGCGGACCGCCTCGCGGCACGAAGAGGTGAGCGCTCTGGAGTCCGAACTCTTCCCCGACTACGGCGTCCTGGTGGAGCAGACCCTGACGGAAGCGATCTGCTTCACCTTCGACTGCGGGGAGCGGATCCAAGAGCCTGTGGGCCTCTCGGCAACCGGGATGGCAGGTGCCGACCGGAACCCGGCCCATCAGGCTGGCCCCGCCCTCGAGGAGTGACGCCATGAAAACGTTTCTGGTGTTGATCATCGGCGGCCTGCTCGGCGCCATCGCAGGCTTTGCCGCCGGCATTTTCGCCTATCCGTACATCTTCCTCGCCGACATCGTCGCGACGGAACAGGTGAACAACCCCGTCGGCCGCCAGGTGGTGGCAAGGGGAACCTTCATCCACGCCAATCCCTCAGATCCGATCCATTACGGCAAGGGGCGGGTGACGGTGTATCGGGACCTGGTGCACCTGGAAAGCAATTTCGAAGTGGGCCCGTGACCGAAGTTTCACGTCTACCTGGTGCCCGAGAAGAACGTGATGCCCGACACCGACGCGGCCAGAACCATGTACGTGGATCTCGGACGGCTCAAGGTATTCAAGGGTAGCCAGAACTACCCGATTCCGGAAGGCATGGACCTTTCCAATTACGAGAGCATGGTGATCTGGTGCGAGCAGTTCGGCGTGCTCATCTCGCCGGCACCCCTCGATCCGTTCTAGCCGGCGGCGCAAGTCCTGGCTGGGAGAAATCCTTGACTTCGACTGACCGTTGCGTCCCGCGGGGCTGCCTTCTCTCCGGGGCAGAGCCTCGCCCCGTTCAGCGCGGCGTTTGCCCTCAGAACTGCCCCAGTAGCACGTACAGCCAAAACAGGGTAAAGAGCGCCGGCGCGCCGATCAGGTAATACTTCGACGGCACGGCACCGGCGACCCGGTGGATGAGCTTGGCGCGCGCCAGGGCCGCACCGCCTTCGTGCAGGTGAAACCGAGCGTCCCCCGGGTAGCGGGCCGCCAGGTCGTCGAGCTTCGCGCCCCACACGTCCTGGAAAAGGACGGTGCGGCCGATAGAGAAGACCCACACCAGGGAGACGACGAAGCCGGCCAGGTAGATGAAGATAGGCCAGGACTGGGCATCCGTGGCGAACGCCAGCTCCACCCCGATCGCCAGCAAGGCGTTGGCCAGCAGCAGGACCTGCAGCTTTTGGGTCTTGATCACGTTTTCCCGTGCCCAGAGATCCATGAGCAAGCGGTAGCTCTGCCAGTCGCGCTCGGTCTCGCTCTCCATCGGCGATCCTCCCCTCTTTTGGCCGGCTCAAGCCTTGCGGCGCGCCCGGGCGATCCGCTCGCCGTCGCCCTCGCCCGCCTCCGGTCGATTCCGAATCTCCATGGGCCTTTCCTCCAGCGGCCCTATGGTACCAGCGTTCGCCCCAGCCGACGCCGGCTCCTCAGCGCAAACCCGCGAGAAACTTCTCGAGCCGCTTCACCGACACGGGATAAGGGGTCTTCAACTCCTGGGCGAAGAGCGACACTCGCAGTTCTTCCAGCATCCAGCGGAATTCCTCCAGCCGGGGGTCGGGGGCGCCGGTCTTGCGGCTGCGCTCCAGGCGTTGCTGCCATTCGCTCGCCAGGCGTTGGATTTCCCTCGTCCACCTGGCATCTCGCTCGCCGAAGTCCCGCAGCTTTTCCAGCCGCCGCTGCACGGCCTTGAGGTAACGCGGGTATTCCGCGAGGCGCGGGTACGGCGTGGCAGCGAGGAAGCCCCGGCGGACCAGGGAGTCCAGTTGCCAGGTCACATCCGGCGCTACGTGTTTCCACGCCCGCGCGGCGGGACTCGCCAGCAGTTTTCTCGCCGCCTGGGCTTCGGTCAGGATCTGGGTGAGAAGCCGGATGTACTCTTCTCCCACCACCGGGAGCTTGGCCCGCACCTGCTTGGCCCGGGCCTCGTAATCGCGGCGGGTCCGGATCGGGGATTCGTCGCTCCATACCGCCCGGTCGGCGATCGCCGAGACGAGCTCCTCCTTGAGCGCTTCCCCGTCCCCGTAAGGGGCGTAGAGCATGGCGAGCTGGGGTGCGTCCCGTAGCCTCCGCTCCATCTGCTTCAACGGCTCTTTGAGCTCCAAGCGGAACAGGCGGTTGATCCCCGCGCGAGATGCCGCCGCCGCTTTTTCCGCGGTCTCCAACAGGGTAAGCCGCACCGACTCTCCCTCGTCCACCAGGGCCGGGTAACCTATGAGGACATGCCCGCCGCGACGGAATTCCACCGCTTCCGGCAGCTCCAGGTCGCCCCAGCGCTCGAGCCCCGGGCGTTCCCAGGCGCCCTCGGGGGCGAACGCGGCCTGGGCCCGCTCCCCCAGCGCCCGGCGCAGCGCGTTCAGGTCCCGCCCCATGGCGAGCTCCGCCCCTTTTTCGTCCACCACCCGGAAGTTCATGTGGAGATGGGCCGGAAGCGCCACCGCCCGCAGCACGTCCGGGGGCACCTCCACGCCGCGCATCCGGGTCAACACGCGGCTCAGGGCTTCCGTCAAGGGCGTTGCCTTCGAGAACCGGTCCAGGGCCGTCAGGGCCTCGGTGACGGATTCCGGGAGCGGCACGAAGGCCCGGCGCAAGGACTTGGGAAGCCCGCGGATCAGGGCGTTCAACTTCTCCCGCAGCATGCCCGGTACCAGCCACTCGAAGGGGGCGGCGGGGAGCTGATTGAGCAAGGGGAGGGGCACGGTGGCGGTGACCCCGTCCAGGGGATGGCCGGGCTCGAAGCGATAGGAAAGCCCGAGTTCCACCCCGTTCACGTCCAGCCGCTCCGGGTAGAGGTCCTCGGTGATGTCTTCCGCTTCATGCCGCATGAGATCCTCGCGGGCCATGAACAGGAGCCGGGGATTCTTCGCTTCCGCCTCTTTGCGCCAGCGCTCGAAAGAGTGGCCGTTGTACACGCCGGGCGGAATGCGGACGTCGTAGAAGGCGAACATGCGCTCTTCGTCCACCAGCACGTCCTGGCGCCGGGACTTGTGCTCCAGCGCTTCGATTTCTTCCCGCAGCCTTTCGTTGTGCCGGAAAAACTCGCCCCGGGTGTCGAACTCGCCGGCTACCAGGCCGCGGCGGATGAAGATCTCCCGGGACGCCTTCGGATCGATGGGGCCGTAGTGGACCCGGCGGCGCGGCACCACCACGAGGCCGTGGAGGGACACCTGCTCCCAGGCGACCACCTGGGCGCCGCTCTTCTCCCAGCGGGGCTCGAAGTAGCTGCGCTTGACCAAATGGGCGCCCGCTTGCTCGATCCACTCCGGCTCGATGGCGGCCACGCACCGGGCGTAGAGGCGGGTAGTTTCCACGAGTTCCGCGGCGACGATCCACTTGGGCGCTTTCCGCCGCAAGCCGGAGCCCGGGTGGATCAGGAACTTGATGCCCCGGGCACCCTGGTACTCCCCCGGCCCCTCCCCCTTCATTCCGACGTTGCCGAGAAGCCCCGCCAGCAGGGCCCGGTGGATCTGCTCGTAAGTGGCCGGGGCTTCGTTCGGCCGCATGCCCATCTCGGTCACCAGGGCATGGAGCTGGCCGTGGATGTCGCGCCATTCCCGCAGCCGCAGGTAGGAAAGGAAGCGCCCATGGATTTCTTCCCGCAGCTTGCGGTTGGATTTCTTGTGCTTGAGCGCTTCGTCGAAAAATTTCCAGAGCTTAAGGTACGACAGGAAATCGGAGCGCTCGTCGGCGAACTCGGCGTGGGCCTCCCCCGCCGCCTGCTGCTTCTCCAGCGGCCGCTCCCGCGGGTCCTGCACCGACAGGGCGGAGGCGATGACGAGTACCTCGTTCAAGCAATGCTCGTCGCGGGCCGCGAGGATCATGCGCCCGATGCGCGGGTCGATGGGGAGCCGCGCCAGCTCCCGGCCAATCTTGGTAATGCGGCGGTTCTCGTCCATGGCGCCCAGCTCGGCGAGGAGCTGATAGCCGTCGGCGATAGCCTTGGGCGCCGGCGGGTCCACGAAGGGAAAGCACTCCACTTCGCCCAGGTTCAACGCCTGCATGCGCAGGATGACGGAGGCGAGGGACGAGCGCAGGATCTCCGGGTCGGTGAAACGGGGCCGGGCGTTGAAGTCCTCCTCCGAGTACAGGCGGATCGCCACCCCGCTCGCCACCCGCCCGCAGCGGCCCGCCCGCTGGTTGGCGGAGGCCTGGGAGATCTTCTCGGTGACAAGTTGCTCAACCTTGTTGCGGTAGCTGTAGCGATTGACGCGGGCGTAGCCCGGATCGATGACGTAGCGGATGCCCGGCACGGTGAGGGAGGTCTCGGCCACGTTGGTGGCGAGCACGATGCGCCGTCCCCGGGAGGGCTCGAACACCCGTTCCTGCTCGGCGGCGGAAAGCCGGGCATAGAGGGGCAGGATTTCCGTCCCCGCCGGATGGTGCTTGCGCAACGCCTCGGAGGTCTCCCGGATCTCCCGCTCCCCCGGGAGAAACACCAGGATGTCTCCGGGCCCGGTGCGATGGGCCTCGTCCACCGCGTCGAGGATGGCGCCAGTCAAATCCCGCTCCTCGTCCCGCTCCGGCTCGGCCCAGGGACGATAGCGGATCTCCACCGGATAGAGCCGGCCGGAGACCTCCACCACCGGGGCACCGCCGAAATGCCGGGCAAAGCGCTCGGCATCGAGGGTGGCGGAGGTGATGATGACTTTGAGATCGGGGCGCTCGGGCAGGAGCTGCTTCACGTAGCCCAGCAGGAAATCGATGTTGAGGCTGCGCTCGTGGGCCTCGTCGATGATGAGGGTGTCGTAGGCCGCAAGCAGCGGATCGCTCTGGGTCTCGGCCAGCAGGATGCCGTCGGTCATGAGCTTGATGCAGGTCGTCTCCGACACCTTGTCGGAGAAACGCACCTGGTAGCCCACCGCCTGGCCCAGGGGTGTGGCCAACTCCCGGGCGATGCGGGCGGCCACCGTGCGAGCGGCGATGCGCCGCGGCTGGGTATGGCCGATCAACCCCGCGACACCCCGTTTCAATTCCAGGCAGAGCTTGGGAAGCTGGGTCGTTTTCCCCGAGCCCGTCTCCCCGCAGACGATCACCACCGGGTGGGCCGCGATGGCGGCGGCGATTTCCTCCCGCTTCTGGGAAACCGGCAGCTCCGGGGGAAACGTGGGCACGGGCAGCCGCGCCAGTCGCTCCTGAAAACGGGCGGCGGAGGCTTCCAGCCTGGCTTCCAGCATCCGCAGCCGAGCCGGGTCGCTCCCCCGAGCGCCCAGGCGCGCGATCTCCGCCGCCAGGGTCGGGCGGTCGCGCGCCATGGTCTCGGCCAGTCGGGCCGAGAGGCGCTCCAGCAGGGGACGGCCGCGCAAGGCGGCAGGCACAACCATGGGAAAGCGAAGCTGAAAGCAAATTTTTTATTTTACAATGACCTTTTCCGGGCGCTTTCAGCCATGGACATTCCAGCATCCCTCATCCAGGTCCTCCCTCGGGCCCGGCGCGTTGCGGCCCTCACCGGTGCCGGCGTCTCCGCCGAATCGGGCGTCCCCACGTTCCGGGACGCCCAAACGGGACTCTGGGCCCAGTACGATCCCCACGAGCTGGCCACGCCGGAAGCCTTCCAGCGCAATCCCCGGCTCGTGTGGGAGTGGTACGCCTGGCGCCGAGAGAAGGTGGCGGGGGTCGAGCCCAACCCTGGTCACTACGCCCTCGCCGAGATGGAACGCCGGTTTCCCGAATTCACCCTCATCACCCAGAACGTGGATGGGCTGCACCGGCGCGCGGGCAGCCGCCGGATGCTAGAACTCCACGGCGACATCACCCGCAGCAAGTGTTTCGCCTGCGGCCGCCCCGCGGAGGCCTGGGCGGAAACGGGGGAGATCCCGCCCCGCTGCCCGGCCTGCGGCGGCCGGCTCAGGCCGGACGTGGTCTGGTTCGGGGAGATGCTGCCCGAGAGGGCGCTCGCGGCGGCCATGGACGCCGCCGCCCGTTGCGACGTCTTTCTCAGCATCGGCACTTCGAGTCTCGTCTACCCCGCGGCCGCCTTGCCGGAAATGGCCCTAGGAGCGGGCGCGGTCGTGGTGGAAATCAACCCCTCCGAAACGCCCCTCACCCCTCGCGCCACCTACTCCCTGCGCGGACCGTCGGGTGTGGTGCTCCCGGCCCTGCTCGCCGCCCTTCGGTCCGAAGCCGGTCGATCGGGTGCGGGCGCGGCCCTCGATTGAGCCGCGCGCCATACGCGCACCGCCAGCGCGAGCAGCGTCATCCCGGTCAGCGGCAGTACGAACAGCAGCATCACGCTGCCGAACGCCGGCAGCGCGTCGTGTTCCGTGGCCTTGAGGATCAGGTGAGCGGTGTAGGCGGCGTAGTAGAGCAGGAACAAGGCCCCTTCCCAGCGGACGATCAAGTGGCCGGTGAAAAAGATCGGCAGGCAGGCCACCGCCACTGCGATCATCGCCGGGATGTCGAAGGCGAGCGCCGTGGGGCGACCGCGATGCCATCAATCAGAAAGAGCAACACCGTGACGGCAATCTCCTCCCTGTCCTCTCAGCCCGCTTTTTGCGATCCTTCGGCGGCCGGCCTGTACACCATGCTCAAGACCACGGACGCGGCCAGGATCGCCGCCACCACGGCGAGCGACACGAACACGGGGATCTTGTAGAAGTCGGCGATCAGCATCTTCACGCCGATGAACATCAGGATCAACGCCAGCCCGTAGCTCAGGAGATGGAAGCGCCCGGCGAACCCCGCCAGCAGAAAGTACATCGCCCTCAGCCCCAGGATGGCGAACACGTTGGAAGTCAGCACGATGAATGGATCCAGGGTGATGGCGAAGATCGCCGGGATGCTGTCCACGGCGAAGACCACGTCGGTCACGCCCACCATGACCATGACCACGAACAGGGGCGTGGCCCATCGCACCCCGTTCCGGGTCACGAAAAACCGCTCTTCGTGGAATTCCGGGGTGATCCGCAGATGACCGCGCAGCCAGCGCAGCATCGGGTTGCGCTCCAGGTCCGGCTTGGCGTCGGCGAACACCCACATCTTGACGCCGGTCGCCAGGAGAAACGCGCCGAACAGATACAGCACCCAGTGAAAGCGGGCGATGAGCCAGGCGCCGCCCAGAATCATGGCCGCGCGCAGCACGATGGCGCCCACGATCCCGTAAATCAGGACCCGGCGCTGGTATTTGAGGGGCACGGCGAAGTAGCTGAACAGCATCAGGAACACGAAGATGTTGTCCACCGCCAGCGACTTCTCCACCAGATAGCCGGTCAGGAACTCGGTCACCTTGAGATTGGCCAGGCTGCGGCCGTGCTGGAGGTCCAGGTACCACCACAGCAGGCCGGCGAAGGCGAGGGAAAGGGCGACCCACAGGGCGGACCACCAGGCTGCCTCCCGCAGCGGGACGCGCCGGGAGCCCTTGCGTTCCAGGAGCAGGATGTCCGCGGCGAGGGCGGCCACGACGAAGACGGCGAAGGCCGCCCACATCCAGGGGGTACCGATGGTCTCTGGCATGACTATCTCCTTTGCAGCTCGTTGGCGGGGTGCCCCGTCCCCGAACCGCCAGCCATCGGCCTGGCCTGAAAATAAAAAAGACCTTTGCCGGCGCTGGCAAAGGTCTCGCTTGCAACCGCAGGTTGCCGGCAGGACCGGGGCGGTGCCCGGATTGACGATCCCGCCGCGAGAGCCCATTGAGACGGGCTCCGTCGAGCTACTCCCCTTTGGGGCTGGCGCGGCTTAAGCGCGCCGGTGCGAATTCTACCGAGTTTGGCGGGCGGTCGGCAAAAAAGTTCCGGCGTCCGCGCGCGTCACTGGATAAACCCAAGGGCAAGGCACAGGGGCAGGGTCAGCCAGAAGGCCACGGTGCTCCAGCCGATGAGGAGCGCCGCCGCTTCGTGGTCTAGGCGGAAGCGGTCGGCCAGCAGCAGGGCCGTCATCATGGTGGGCGTGGTCCCTTCCACCACCGCCGCGTACTCGGGCTCCCCCATGGGGGCGAACAGAAGGCGGGCGGCCACCCACACCAGCGCCGGCACCACCAGAAGCTTGACCGCGGCCACCGCCAGGATCTCCCCCTTCGGGATCAGGGCGCGCCACGGCACCGTGAGCCCGAGCACGAAAAGGATCACCGGGATGGTGGCCTGGCCGATGAAGCGGGTGGCGTTGACCAGGGGCTCGTAGACCCAGCCCAGGGACTGGAGCCCGATACCCAGCACGAAGGCCCAGATGGGGGGCATGGTGGCGACGACGCGCCACACCGAGGGCTGGTCGGCGGCATTGCCCCGGTGGGACCCCAGGCGGGTGCAGATCCACACCCCCACGCTCCACACCACCGGGATGGTCATCAGCATGTCGTTGAACACCGCGTAGCGCAGCGCCTCTGGCCCGTAGAAGAACTGCAGCACCGGCACCCCGATGTTGAAGGTGTTGCCGAACATGCCGCCCACCATCAGCACCGCCCGGGTCGTGTCGTTGAGAGGGCGGCCGATCGGAGAACGATAGAGGATCCAGTACAGCACGACCCCGGAGGCCAGGGAGCCGATGCCCACCAGCAGGGGCACCCGCAGCAGGTCGCCGGTGATGGGCGTGGTGGCGGAGACGGAGAAGATGATGGCCGGGTAGAAGACGTACATCACCAGCCGGTTGAGCTGGCTGCGCAGGGGGGCGAGAGGCGCGTCGCGGAAGACAAGGGGCCAGAGCGCCCCTGCCACCACCAGCAGGGACAGGGGCAGCATCACCTGCACCATCAGGCCGACGAGCTGGGAGTAGCGGTCCATCGGTCCTCAAATCCCGGTGGGGCGCAAGCTGGCGGGAAGCGCAGGCGCGCGGGCCTGCCCTTCTTCTGTGGGCAGCGTCCCGGCCTTCGCCGCCTATCTTTTGCCCTTCGCCTCCGGGTTGACCAGATCGGGAGGATCGCCCCGGGTCAAGGCCGCCACCAGGTTTTCAGCGGCCTTTTTGGCCATGTTGAAACGGGTGGAGCGGGTCGCGCTGGCGATGTGGGGCGCCAGCACCACGTTCTTGAGCCGGAGGAACTCGGGGTGGAGATTCGGCTCGTTTTCGTACACGTCGAGCCCAGCAGCGGCGATGGTGCCGTTCCGCAGGGCCTCCGCCAGCGCCGCGTCGTCCACCACCCCGCCTCGGGCGGCGTTAATGAGGATGGCAGTACGCTTCATCTTCTTGAACTCGGCGGCGCCGATCAGGTGGTGGGTCTCGGGCGTGTAAGGACAGTGCAGGGTCACGAAGTCCGAGCGGGCGAGGAGCTCCTCCTTGGATACGAAGGTGGCGCTGCAGCGGCGCTCCACATCCGGCGCGATCCGGTGGCGGTTCCAGTAGAGCACCTGCATGTCGAATCCGAGGGCGCGCCGGGCCACCGCCTGGCCGATGCGTCCCATGCCGATGATGCCGAGGGTGGCCCCGTGCACGTCGGCCCCCAGGAGTTGCTTCAACTCCCAGCGCTTCCACCGGCCGTCGCGCAGGTAGGCCTCCGCCTCGGTTAGGCGCCTGGCCGCCCCGAGGAGGAGGGCCCAGGTGAAGTCGGCGGTGGCTTCATCCAGGACCCCGGGCGTGTTGGTAACCAGGATACCCCGGCGCGTGCATTCCGCCACGTCGATGTTGTTGTAGCCTACGGCGATGTTGGCCACCGCCTTGAGCCTGGGCGCCTTGTCGAGAAGCGCGGCGTCGATCCGGTCCACGATGGAGACCATCGCGCCGTCCTTGTCCGCCAGGCGTTGCGCCAGGTCCTCGGGACCCCACACGGCGTCGCCCTGGTTGTCGCTCACCTCGAAGTGCTGCCGCAGAAAATCGAGGACTTCGTCGAAGATTTCCCGAGTGACGAGGACTTTAGGCTTCATGGTCGATGGTTCTGAGGGCGGAAAAGTCGGGCATTCCCGCACGCGGGCTCAGTCCGCCCGTGCACGGCGCGACGCCATTATACCGTCCCGCCCGCCCCGGAAGCCCGCCAGCGCGGGTGCCCTCCCCGGAAAAGCTCCGGGCGCAGAGGCCCAGGCGGCGCTCCCTGGACGCCTAGCCCTGCCCCCAGGGCGCCTCCGAGGCGTTGCCCGGCAACTGGTATGGCAGTAATATATCAGGTGCACGAGGAAGGAGGGCAGACCGATGCAGGAAAAACGGGCCAAGCGCACCATCACCGAGATCCGCGATTCCAAGAAGACCGGGGAGAAGATGGTCTACATGTCGGTGCCCGACTACACCTCGGCGCGCTGGGCGGAAATGGCCGGGGTGGACGTGGCGGTGGTGGGCGACAGCCTGGCCATGGTGGCCCACGGCCACACGAGCACTATCCCGGCCACCATGGACATGATGATCATGCACTCGGCGGCGGTGCGGCGAGGCGCCCCCAACACCTTCGTCCTGGGTTGCATGCCGTACCAGAGCTACAACACCGTGGACCGGGCCCTCGCCAACGCCGTCCGCTTCATGCAGGAAGGAATGTGCGACGCGGTCAAGCCCCAGGGCGGCAAATCCCAGGCCCACATCCTCAAGGCCATCGTGGACGCCGGCATCCCCTGCGCTTCCCATATCGGCTTGACGCCCCACACCATCGCCATGTTCGGCGGCTTCAAGGTCCAGGGGCGCACGGCGGAAGCGGCCATGAAGATCCTGGAAGACGCCCTGGCGATCCAGGACGCGGGCTGCTTCATGCTGGAGTTCGAGGCGGTGCCGGCGAAGATCGCCAAGGTGATCTCGGAGCAACTGGAGATCCCCACCATCGGCATCGGCGCGGGCGCCGGCACCGACGGCCAGATCCTGCTGTGCTACGACCTGCTTGGCGTATTCACCGATTTCAAGCCCAAGTTCACTAAACGTTACGCCAACCTAACCGAGGTGGCGGTGGCGGGCATCCGGCGCTACGTGGACGAGGTCAAGGGCGGCGTCTTCCCGGACGAGGAGCACAGTTACGGAGTCGACGAGCGGGAGTACGAGCGCTTTCTCGCCATGGTCGAGCACCGGCGGCAGATCTGACCGGCCCCGCGTTTCTCTCTCAAGGCCCGGAGCCGAGCGCTGGGATATACTTTCCGCGCCTTGCCACGAACCACGAAGAACGACGATGGCACCCGAGCAGACAGCATCCGATGAGCCGCCGGCCGAGCTTGACCAGGGCTTCGAGGAGGCGCGCCTTGCCTCGTAACGGCGTCAAGGGCACCGGGGCCCGGAGCGCCGTCCCGCGCCGTGCCGCCCAGGTCCCGCGCTCGCGCCCCCGCCGGCGCGCCGATCAGTCCGGCGAGAGCTTGACCGACCGGGCTTACCGGGATCTGGAGGAGCTGATCGTCACCCTGAAGCTCCCCCCCGGCGCCGCGGTCTCCGAAAGCGTCCTGAGCAGGCAACTGGGCATCGGCCGCACTCCCATTCGTGAAGCCCTGCAGCGGCTCGCCCGGGAGCGTTTGGTGACCATTCTCCCCCGGCGCGGCATCATGGTCTCGGAAGTCAACGTGAAGAGCCAGTTGCGCCTGCTGGAACTGCGGCGCGAGGTGGAGCGGCTCGTCGCCCGCAGCGCCGCGCGTCGGGCGACGCCCGAGGAACGCCAGCGCTTCCATGAGCTCGCGGACAGCTTCGAGCAGGCCGCGCGCACCAACGACGACACCACCTTCATGCGAGTCGACCGGGAGTTCAACGAGCTGTGCCTGGTGGCGGCGCGCAACGAATTCGCCGCCAACGCCATGGGTCTCGTGCACTCTCTGTCGCGGCGCTTCTGGTACATCCACTACAAGCAGGTGGCGGACATGCCCCGCGCCGCCAAGTTGCACGCCGACGAAGCGCGCGCCATCGCCAGCGGCGACGAAAAGGCCGCCGCGGAGGCCTGCGACCGTCTCATCGACTACGTGGAAGAATTCACCCGCGCCACCGTCAGCACCGACGTCTGATTCGCGGCGCGGCGGGATGGCACCGCCTTTTTGGGTCTTGACAAGCGTTCTCGTTCCCGTATACTCATATATCACTCATATATCAGTGATAGACGATATAGACATTACCGATATCACTTATATTGGACCGGTAGAAGATCCGGTAGAGTCTAAGGAGGCAACCATGAAATCCATCGCGTCCGAGCCCATGCTGGTCGAGCGCCACGCCATGAACGAGCGCCAACGCCAGTTCCGCGAGCAATACAAGTCCAAGATCCACCCGCTGTATAACGGGCCTTTCCACATCGGCGTGATCTACGTGGTGGGCGCCGCCGCCATTTGGTGGTGCATCTCCCGTCTGGAAAACGCCACCTGGGAGTGGCTCCTGGTGATCCCCATTTTTTTGTTTTCTAACCTGTTCGAGTGGTGGATTCACAAGAACGTGATGCACCGCCTGGTGGACGTATTCGCCCTGCGCGCCATCTACCAGCGCCACACCCGGGAGCATCACCAGTACTTCACCGACAACGAGATGACGGTGGACTCCACCCGCGAGTGGCGCATCATCTTCTTTCCCTGGCGGGCGCTCTTCACCTTCATGGCGCTCGGCACGCCGTTCGCCTTCTTGCTCGGGTGGCTGATCAACCCCAACGCCGGCTACATCCTGATGATCACCATCATCGGCCAGTACCTGATCTACGAAACGTTCCACTACTGCTGCCACGTGCACGACAACTGGTTCGTGCGCCACATGCCCTTCATCAACACTATCCGGCGCCACCATACGGTGCATCACAACAAGGGCATCATGATGGACATCAACATGAACCTTACTTTCCCCATCGCCGACTGGCTGATGGGGACCAGCGATCTCGACCGAGGCCTGCTGGGCCACCTCTTCAACGGCTATAGCATGAAGTACGTCAAGCCCGAGGTGAAGACCAAGATGGATCGCTGGGTCAACCAGGAAGAGTCCCCGCGGGAAGCACGAGCGGAAGCCGTGTCCGCCCGGCAGCCCGCCTGATTCGTTCGACCACTTGCCATAGGAGGAGGGGCACATGCGACAGAGTCGCAGAAATACTTTGAGAGGTCTCGGCGCGGCGGGCGTCCTGGCCGCCACCGCGTCGCTTGCGCGCGAGGCAGCAGCCCAGCAGAAGGGGCCCAGCTACAACTGGAAGATGGCTACCGGGTGGGCCGGCGGGCCATTGATGGACATCGGGGCCAAGGCCTTTGCGGAGCGGCTCGAGTTTCTGTCCGGAGGACGAATGAGGGTGCAAGTGTTTCCGGGCGGCGCTTTGGGCAACGCGCTCAAGGTCTCGGAGACGGTCAAGAACGGCATCGCCGAGATGGGCCACACCTGGATGGGCTACGACTGGGGTGCGGATCCGACCACCGTGCTCTTCGGCGGCTATGCCGGCAGCTTCAACTCCGAGTACATGCTGCATTGGCTGTACGAGGCCGGCGGCGCCGAGATGCAACGCCAGTTCCGGGAAGAGAAATTCGGCATCGTCTCGATGCCGCTCTTCATTCGTACCGCCGAGGTCTTCCTCCATTCGCGCAAGCCGGTCAGGACCCTGGCGGACCTGAAGGGCCTGAAGCTGCGCACCGCCGGCGCCTGGATCGAGATGGCCAAGGAGCTGGGCGCCTCCCCGGTGACCACACCTGGAGGCGAGATCTACCCGGCACTGGAGCGGGGAGTGATCGATGCCACCGAGTGGGGTACCCTCTGGGAGAACATCACCCCAGGCTTCTACAAGGTGGCCAAGTACCTGATCATCCCGGGCGTGCACCAGCCCACGGCCCCCTTCGAGCTCTGTATCAACAAGGACGTGTGGGGCAAGCTCTCGGCCGGCGACCAGAAGCTGATCGAGCTCACCGCCAAGCTGGTCACTTTCGAGACCTTTACCCGCATCGGTCACGAAGACGCCAAAGCGCTCGAGTTCTACCGTAAAGCTGGCAACGAGATCGTCGAGCTGGACGAGGAGGTGCAGTACGCCGCCCGGGAGCGGGGCTTCGCTTGGGCGGACAAAACCAAAGCCGGCAATCCCTGGTTCGAGAAAGTCTACAAAAGCCAGCGCGAGTTCGAAGCGCTGTGGAAGGACGCGCCTCGATACCGTAACGTCAAGGTGAAGCAGGCGTAACTATTACCCAGCCGGCGAGGGCGCGCGGCGCTTTCGCTGGCCGGGTGCCGAGACCGTCCGCGGCCGGTGCCGGACCGCCGGAGTGCGCGTTTTGCCAACCCTCGACCGCCATGATCCCCCTGCTCAGATTCCTTGACCGCGTGAGCGGCTCGAGCGGCGCCGTGGCCGCCTGGCTCGTAATTCCCCTCATCGCCGCGAGTTGCTACGAAGTCTTCTCCCGATACGTGCTCAACGAGCCCACCCTCTGGGCGTTCGAGATCGGCTACATGGTGATGGGCACCCATTTCCTCATCGGCATGGCCTACACTTTGCGGGAGAACGAGCACGTGCGGGTGGACCTGTTCTATAGCCACGTCTCTCGGCGCGCCCGGGCGCTGATCGACGCGTTCACCTACGTGGTGCTGGTGTTGCCCCTGTGTCTGTGGCTCTCCGCAAGCCTGTGGGAGAAGGCGCTGAAAGCCTACGAGACCCAGGAGCGCTCGGGGATGTCGGCATTCAACCCTCCCATCTGGCCGTACCGGGCCGTGTTCTTCGCCGCCTTCGCCCTGCTGTCGCTGCAGGCGATCGCCCAGCTCATCCGCGCCCTCATGGTCCTCGCGGGCAAAAAACTCCCGGAGGAGCAGGCGTGATGGAGTACTTGCCCCTCGCCATGCTGGCGGCGATGTTCGTGCTCATCTTCCTGGGAGCGCAGGTGGCCTTTGCCCTCATGGGCACGGCGTTGATCTTCGGCTACCTGGTGTTCCACGACGCGGTGATCTTCCAGTTCATGGAAAAGGTGGAGGACATCGCCTCCAACTTCGTCCTGGCCGCGGTGCCCCTATTCGTGTTCATGGGCACCATGCTAGAGCGCTCCGGGATCGCCGAGCAGTTGTTCGAAGCGGTGCACCTGTGGACCCGGCGCCTGCCTGGCGGCCTGGCTCTGGGCACGGTCACCATGTGCGTGATCTTCGCCGCCTCCACCGGCGTGATCGGTGCCACCGAAACCGTGGTGGGCCTGCTCGCCATCCCGGCGATGTTGAAATACTCCTACAACAAGCCCCTGATCTGCGGCACCATCTGCGCCGGCGGGTCGCTGGGCACCATCATCCCTCCTTCAGTGGTGGTGGTGGTGCTGGGGCCGGTGGCCAACGTGTCGGTGGGCGATCTGCTGATGGGCATGATCTTCCCCGGCCTCATCATGGCCGGGCTGTACCTGCTGTTCATCTTCCTGGTGTGCCTGGTGCGGCCGGACTTCGGCCCGCGCATCCCCTCGGGGCCGGACGACCCCGATCTGGGGCAGAAACTGAAGATCACCCTGCGAGCCCTAGTGCCGCCCCTCATCATGATCTTCGCCGTGCTGGGTTCCATCATGCTCGGCTGGGCGGCCCCCACCGAGGCAGCGGCCCTTGGCGCCTTCGGCGCCGTGCTGCTCACCATTTTTTACCGCAGGTTTAGTTTCCCCACCCTCAAGGACGCGGTGCTCAAGACCCTGCGCATCACCTCCATGATCATGGCGATCCTGCTGGGCGGCACCATCTTCACCGGGGTCTTCTTCGCCGCCGGCGGGATCAACCTGACCAACCAGTTGGTGACCCATCTCGACCTCGGGCCCTGGGCGCTGTTGGCGTTGCTGCTCACCCTCTGTTTTCTGGCGGGCTTCGTCCTCGACTGGATTTCGATTCTGCTCATCTTTATCCCCATTTTCATGCCGCTGGTGAACGCCGCCGGGTTCAACCCGGTGTGGTTCTGCATTCTGTTCCTAATCATCATCCAGACGAGTTACCTCACGCCGCCGCTGGCGCCCGCCATTTTCTATCTGCGCGGGATCGCGCCCCCCTCCATTACGCTGATGGACGCCTATAAGGGCGTTATCCCGTTCATCCTGCTGCAAATCGCAACCCTCGCTATCGTGATCGCTTTTCCCCAGACGGTGCTCTGGCTGCCCGAGAAGGTTCTCGGCTTCCGCTAGCGCCGGCATAAAGGAGATCCTGCCATGACCCCGGAACAAGTCCTGTCCCATCCTCCCCGCGTGCTGACCCAGGAGCAGCGGGAGTTCTATTTCGAGCACGGCTATCTGTTGCTGGAAAGAATCATCCCGGACGATTGGCTCGAGCGGCTGCGCGCTGCCACCCAGGCGCTGGTGGAGCGCAGCCGCTCCATCACCAAGTCGGACTCCATCTACGACCTGGAGCCGGACCACCGGCCGGAGGCGCCGCGCCTGCGCCGGGTGTCGAACCCGGTGGAGCAGCATCCGGTGTTCTGGGAGTACTGTTCCCAGTCCTTGCTGGGGGACATTGTGGCCGACCTGGTGGGACCCGACGTCAAGTTCCACCACTCCAAGCTCAATTTCAAATGGGCCAAAGGGGGCGAAGAAGTGAAGTGGCACTACGACATCTCCTTCTGGCCCCACACCAATTATTCGCCTTTGACCGTCGGCACCTATCTTTACGATTGCGGCATGGATCAAGCACCCTTGGGGGTGCTGCCGGGCAGCCACAAGATCGAACCCCTTTTTTCTCAATACGACAAGCGGGGAGAATGGACCGGGTGTCTGTCGGAGGAAGATCTCGCGAAGCTGGATCTCACCCGAGCCGTGTTCCTGCCGGGACCGGCCGGCTCAATCACCATTCATAACTGCCGCACGCTCCACTATTCAGCCAAGAATCTGTCCGATCTGGGCCGGCCGCTGCTCCTCTTTACCTACAGCTCGGCCGACGCGTTCCCCTACACGGCGAACCCGATCCGCTCCAAGTACGACCAAGCCATCATCCGCGGCAAGCGGGCCTTGTGGGCCCACCACGACCCGCGCCCCTGCCTAGTACCCCCCGACTGGTCCGGCGGCTATACCTCTATCTTCGCCCTGCAGCAGACAGAGGCGCAAAAGCGGGCGCAGATGTAGCCTGGAGGAAGAGGTGAGCCATCCTGCCTTGGGTGCCCCCGCGGACCGGCGTCCGGCATACCGCATCGATACCGACGTCGCCGTCGCCGGCGGCGGGGCGGCAGGGGTCGCTGCAGCGGTCACCACGGCGCGCCAGGGTTTACGGGTAACCCTGGTGGAGCGTTATGGCTTCTGCGGCGGCGGCGCGGTGGCTGGCATGTCCGGCACCGTGTGCGGGCTGTACGAGGCGAGCGGCGATCCGGGCAAAACACCGAAGCAGGTGGTATTCGGGTTCGCAGATGAGTTCGTGCGACTGCTGGAAGCGCGGGGCGGGCTGACGCCGCCGGTGCGCTACGGCAAGACCTGGACCCGGGTCCATGACCCCCTGGTATGGCGCGAGGCCGCCGACCATGTGCTGCGGGAAGCGGGGGTGCAGGTGCTCTACCACAGCACTGTCACCGGCGTGCTGCTGGAGGGCGACCGGGTCCAGGGCCTCGCCCTCTACACCAAGCAAGGACCGGTCATGGTGCGCGCCCGCCTCACCATCGACGCGAGCGGTGACGCCGATGTGGTAGCCATGGCTGGATTTCCCTCTTTCGTCGGCGACGAAGGACGGGTACAGAATCCCACCATGATCTTCCGCCTCTGTGGCGTGGACACCGAAAAGTTCCTGCGTATCTACGGCACCGACACTATCATGCCCGAACAGGTCTCGGCGCTTATCCGCTGCCATCACAGCCGCAGCTACTTTCTGCCCAGAGCGAAGATCTGGCTTTTCACCACACCCCGTCCCGGAGAGCTATTGTGCAACTGTACCCGGGTCCTCGGCGCCGACGGGCGCGAGCTCAATACGTTGTATTACGCGGATTTCACCGAGGCGGAGATGGAAGGGCGGCGGCAGGTACGGGAATATGCCCGCTTCTTCCGCGACCACCTGGCGGGCTGCGAAGCGAGCTGGGTCAACGACACCGGCGTTCAGGTAGGCGTGCGCCAGACTCGCCAGGTCCGGGGCGTGATGCTTCTCACGAACGAGGACGTAGTAAGCGCCCGCAAGTTCCGTGACGGCATTGCCCGCTCCCCCTGGCCCATCGAGCTGCATAGCGGCGACAAACCTCGGGTTGAGTGGTTGCTCAACGACTTCTACGAAGTGCCTTACGGATGTCTAGTGCCCCAGCAGGGAGAAGGTCTACTCGTTGCCGGCCGCTGCCTTTCAGCCCAGCACGAGGCGGTGGCCTCGGCCCGTGTCACCGCCCAGTGCTTCAGCTATGGACAGGCGGCAGGACACGCGGCAGCTCTGTGTCTCGAGACCGGATGCGAACCGCGCCAGCTCCTGGGTGAGGACGTGCGTGCCCGGCTCAATCGGGACGGTGCGCGCCTCAACGAATGAAACGCGAGGGCCCCCAACCCTTGATCTGGATCAAAGCCCCCCCTATGGCGATTGATATATTACTGATGTATCAGATGTCGATAGGAGAAACGCCATGGACACCACGCTCGCGACCGGACTCCTTTGCCTGGCAGCGACCTTCGCAGCAGCGCTAGCCATGGCCGCCCGGCGCCGCCTGGCGCCCCGGGAGCGGCTACGCTTCGCCCGCGTGGTGGAGCGTTCGGGCGTCGCCCTGAGCACCCTGGGCCGGCCGGGAACCCTGTGGGAGGTTTCCCAAGCGGTGCGGACCTGCGTCCGCTGCCCCCACGGCAGCCGATGCCAGGCCTGGCTCGACGCGGGGCAGCGGGACGGGTTCGACGCCTTCTGCCCCAACGCCGGGCAGATCCGCCGCATCGCCCGAGGATGAACCGGCGGCGAGAATGACGCCCGACCCAGGACAAGTCGTTCGAGGGCGACATTTCCAGGCCCTGCACCGGGAAGGGCTCTTCATCCTGGCCAACGCCTGGGACGCGGCGAGCGCCCGGGTGTTCGAAGCGGCGGGCTGCGTGGCAGTGGGGACTTCCAGCGCCGGAGTAGCCTTTAGCCTGGGGTGTCCCGACGGAGAGCGCGTCTCTCGGGAAGAGATGTTGGCGGCGGTGGCGCGCATCGCCCGCGCCGTGGAAGTGCCCGTGAGCGCCGACATGGAATCTGGGTATGGCGACACCCTCGAAGCGGTGGCGGAAACGGTACAAGCCGTCATCCAGGCGGGCGCGGTAGGCATCAACCTGGAGGACGCCGCTTTCGACGGGCGCCTGTTCGATCTACCGCTCCAGGTGGAAAAGATCCGCGCCGCCCGGCGGGCGGCCGACGCCTCGGGCGTGCCGTTCGTGATCAACGCCCGCACCGACGTGTTCTGGCACAAGCTGGGAGAGCCCCGGGAGCGGCTGCCCCTGGCCATCGCCCGGGCCACCGCCTATCGGGAGGCGGGCGCCGATTGCCTGTTCGTCCCCGGCGCCGTGGAACCGGACACGATCCGCACCCTGGTCAAGGAAATCCCCGGTCCCCTCAACGTGCTGGCTTCTCCGGGCTGCCCGCCCATCGCGGCGCTCGCGGAAGCGGGCGTGCGGCGGGTGAGCCTGGGGTCGGGGCCCATGCGGGCGGCCATGGGGCTCGCGCGGCGGATCGCGGAGGAACTGTTCGGCGAGGGCACGTACCAGGCGCTCCACCAGGGAGCGATCCCCTATCTGGAAGCGAATGCCCTGTTCGAGCGCCGCGGGCGTTGATCCCCTGCCCGCATCCCTGCCGGTGCGCCCCGGTCACTCTTCCTTCTGCTTGAGGGTTTCGAGGAACTCCCACACCATCAGCGCCGCGCCGATCAGGATCACAATGACGAGGGGAAGCTCCCGGATCTTGAACGCCACCACCGAGACGAAGGCCAGCATCAGGATCATCCCGATCAGCCCGGTCACTAGCTTCGTTCCCATTCGGTCCTCTCCTTCCCGGTTCACTCGCCGGCCTCGTTCACCCGCCGCTCCAGCCAGCGGGCGGTGCGCAACAGCCGGGCGTCGTCCCCGTACTGACCCACCAGTTGCACCCCGAGGGGCAGGCCGTCGGCCCCCTGCATCAGGGGAAGGCTCAGCGCCGGCATGCCGCAGTAGGTCCATAAGGTGCAGAACACCGGGTCCCCCGTGGTTTCCGGGGGCGGCGCGGTGCCGGTGGTGGCGGGTGTGAGAATGGCGCTGTAGCGCTGGGCGAAGAGCTCGTCCAGGCCCTTGCGCACCGCCCGCCGCCGCTCCAGCGCCAGGTTGTAGTCCACCGCCAGCACCCGGCGCCCGCGCTCGATCTGTCCCCGTAGCGACTCGCTCAACTGGTCCCGCCCCTGCTCGTACTCCCGCTGGAAGCTCTTGGCGATGTCCGCTTCCATGAGGGTGCGATGCCAGTCCCACGCCTCGGCGAACAGCTCGGGCAATTTGAATTCCTCCACGTCCTCCCCCAAGTGCTCCACCAGCTCGGCGAACGCTTCCCGCGTCTCGGCCTCGGCCAGTTCCCAGAAGGGCGTCTTCACGAAGGCGATCTTGGGCGGCAGGGGCGGCTCCTCGCCGCACAGCTTGACCAGGGGCGGAACGGGCCTCGGCACCGTATCGGGATCCTCCTCGTCGTATCCCACCAGCGCTTCGGCGAGCAGCGCCACGTCCTCCAAGCTGCGGCCGAAGACGCCGATCTGGTCCAGGGGCCGGGACTGCTGCAGCACGCCGCTGCGAGGGATCAAGCCGAAGCTCGGCTTGAAGCCGTAAACGCCGCAGTACGCCGCCGGCCGGATCACCGAGCCGTTGGTCTGGGTGCCCACCGCCCCCGGCACCATGAACGCTGCCACAGCCGCCGCCGAGCCGCTGGAGGAACCCCCCGGGGAGCGACCGGGGTCCTGGGGATGGCGCGTCTTGCCCGGGGTATAGGTGGCGAGCTCCGTGGTCACGGTCTTGCCCAGGATGACCGCGCCGGCCGCCTTGAGGGCGCGCACCAGGGCAGCGTCGAACAGGGCTACCCGCCCAGCATGAAGGGGCGTGCCGTCTTCGGTCGGCATGCCGCGACAGTCGATGATGTCCTTGAGACCCACGGGTACGCCGTGGAGCCGCCCCAAGGGCTCGCCGCGCTTTCGGGCCTCGTCGGCGCGCCGTGCCGATTCCAGCGCCCACTCCCGGTCCAGGTATACCCAGGCCTGCACTTGGGGCTCCACCGCGTCGATGCGGGCGAGGCAGGCGCTGACCAGCTCCTCGGCGCTCAAGCGCCCTTCCCGGAGGGCCTCGGCCGCCTGGAAGACGCCGAGCCGGTGGAGCCCGGTTCCTGGATCGATTCCGCCCATGGGTGTCGTTCCCCTCCCGTTACCGGACGCCATAGAGCCGGTCCGGCAGCCAGGCCACCAGACCCGGGAAAACGTAGACTATGATCATGGCGATGAACACCATGCCCAGAAACGGCATGCAGCCCCGGAAAATCGTGGTGAGCTGGACGTGGGGCGGGGCGACGCCCTTCAGATAGTAGGCGGACATGGCCATGGGCGGCGTGAGGAAAGAAGTCTGCAGGTTCAGGGCCACCAGGATGCCGAAGAACATGGGGTCGATGTTGAAGTGGGGCAGCAGGGGCAGGAAGATGGGCACGAAGATGATGATGATCTCGCTCCATTCCAGGGGCCAGCCCAGCAGGAAGATGATGAACTGGGACAGGATCAGGAAGGTCACGGGGTTGAGATCCAGGCCCAGCACGAACTCCTTGATCAATCCCTCGCCCCCCAGGTAGGAGAACACCGACGAGAAGGTCCAGGAGCCGACGAACAGCCAGCACACCATGGCGGAGGTGCGGGCGGTGAGGAACACCGCCTCCTTCAGCCGCTCCCAGGTGAGGGCCCGGTAGCCGGCGGCCAACACGATGGCGCCGAAGGCGCCCACCGCCGCCGCCTCGTTGGGTGTGGCGAGGCCGAACAGGATGGAACCGAGCACGGCGAGGATCAGGATCGCCAGGGGGAAGAACGCCGTGAGCAGCAGCCACACGATCTTGAGGAAAGGAACCTGGGTCTCCTCCTTGGGCAGCTTGGGCGCCAGCCTCGGGTTGAGGACGGCCCGAATCAGCACGTAGATCACGTACAGGCCCGCCAGCAGGAATCCCGGGAACAGCGCCGCGGCGTAGAGCTTGACCACCGACACCGCCGAGGTGGCGCCGTAGACTATCAGCATGATGGAGGGCGGGATCAGAATCCCCAGCGTGCCGCCAGCGCAGATCACCCCGGCCGAGAGCTTCTGGTCGTAGCCCGCCTTGATCATGGCGGGAAAGGCCAGCAGCCCCATCAAGGTCACCACCGCGCCCACGATGCCGGTGGCGGTGGCGAACAGGGCGCAGGTCACCAGCGCCGCCACCGCCATGGGCGCCGGCATCCAGCGCAGGCTCACCTGCAGGCTGTAGAACAAGCGGTCGAGGATATTGGAGCGCTCAATCAGATAACCCATGAACAGGAACAGGGGCACCGCCACCAGCACGTCGTTGTTCATGATGCTGAAGGTGTTCTGGGAAAGCAGGTAGAACACCCGGTTGTCGAAAAAGGCCTGGTCCGGCACGTAGTAGGCGTAATAGCCGAAGCCCACGCCCATCGCCATGAGGGTGAAGGCGATGGGAAAACCCAGCATGATGATGAAGATGAACGCCCCCAGCATGAGGAGGGCGATTTCCGGGTTGGTCATCGGCTCGCTCCCTGGTGCGCCTGGGCCTGCGCCCGCGCCCTCTCCTGCTGCTGGGCGAGGATCGCCGTTTCCATCTCCTCCACGTCGTGCAGCCGCTGGGGCCAGCGCCCGGTACGGAAGGCGATGATGCAGCGGATCACTTCCGCCACTCCTTGAAGGGCGAGGAGAGCGCCCGCCACCGGGATGAGGGCCTTCAACTGGTAGATGGGAACACCCACCGGGCTATTCACGCTCACCTCGCGGATGCGGATCGATTCCAGGGCGTAACCGCCGCCGGCGATGACCAGCGCCAGCACCCCCGGAAAGAAGAAGATAAAATACAGCACCAGCTCCACGGTGGCCTGCACCCGGATCGGCCACAGCCGGTAGAACATGTCGGCCCGCACGTGGGCGTTGCGCGACAGAGCGTACGCGCCCGACATGATGAATAGCCCCCCGTACAGGATGTAGCTGAAGTCGAAGGCCCAGCTGGTGGGGTCTCGGAGCACGTATCGCACAAACACTTCGTAAGTCGTGCCCAAAGTGAGGATCAGGATGCACCACGCGAAGGCGTGGCCCACCGACCGGCTCAACTGATCGATGGCGTGCAGCAGACGTTGGACCATGGGTTCACCCGGGAGAGACCGGATACGAAATGGGGCGGCGCCCGAGCGCCGCCCCGTCTACCCTCACGAAACCTTCGACTCCGCCGCTTTGCTCAGAACGGCAGCTTGCCGAAGATGTGCTCGTAGCCCAGTTTGTAGTCGGCGTTGTTGAAGAACCAGTAGTAGCCGACCCGCTTGGCCCAGGCACGCTGGGAATCTACCACCTTCTTGAACATGGGGTCTTCGTCCGACAGCCGCTTGGTGACGACGTCCCAGGCCTTGAGCTGGGCCTCGAAGATCGACTGGGGCGTGCGGATGACGTTGACCCGGTGCTTCTGGATCAGCTCCTGCAGGTCCTTGGAGTACTGGTCCATGGCCAGGGCGAAGTTGGAGGTGCTGGCGGCTTCTGCAGCGTACTTGAGGATCGCCTGCAAGTCCTTCGGCAAAGCCTCGTACCTCTTGCGGTTGAAGACGATCTCGAAGAACTCCATGGCCTGGTGGTAGCTGCCCATCATGTAGTTCTTCGCCACGTCCTGGGCGCCGAAGCGCAGGTCGGAGGTGGGGTTGTTGAACTCGAATGCTTCGATCACGCCCCGCTCCATGGCCGGCACGATCTCGCCGCCCGGGAGCTGTGTGACTTTTACGCCCAGTTCCTGCATCAGGTCCGCCGCCAGCCCCACGGTGCGGTATTTGAGGCCCTTCAACTCCTCGGCCGACTTGATCGGCTTCTTGAACCAGCCCAAGGGCTGGGTCGGCATGGGCATGGCGAAGAAGCCCACCACGTCCAGGTTCAGCTTCTTGAGCAGCTCCTGGTACAGGGGGTAGCCCTCCTTGTGGATCCAGGCGAGGGTCTGGGCCGCGTCGCAGCCGTTAATCGGGCCCGAGCCGAAGAGGGAGGCCACCTTGCTCTTGCCGTACCAGTACACCGGAACGTGGTGGCCGGCATCCAGCACCCCCTTGCTCACCGCGTCCATGACCTCGAAGGGCTTCACCACCGAGCCGGCCACCAGATAATCGATACGCAACCGGCCCCCGGCCATCTCGTTCACCCTCTGGACATACTCCTCGGCCATCTCGTTGAAGACGTCCTTGGCGCCCCACGCGCCCTGCATCTTCAAGACGACAGGGGACTGGGCGACCGAGAACATAGGAAAGCCGGTGATGGCAGCGCCGGCGGACGCCGCGGCGGCGCCTTTCAGGAACTTGCGGCGGGAAGTCTTGACCTTCTCCTCCTTGGCGGAACTCGGTTGTTGTTCGATCCCGGATTTGCGGATTACCTCACTCATCGCTTCCTCCAATTTGTTGTTAAGGCAGTGACGGTATAGCTCAAACCGCGCTGCAAGCCGAAGAGACCGGCGCCTGCGGCGTACAAGAACCGCACCGTGCCTGCCGTTCTGTCGCAGCGTTCGTTTTCACGCCCGGCTAGACCACCCGGTCTGGCGCTCGCAACGTAACCGCTATCATACCTTCGAAAGATGTTTTTTGACCAGTGCCTTAGGGCCGCCTCAGGGAGGGTTCCCCGGTTCAAGACGCCGCCCCCCGCCCCGGCGCCGGATCAAGAACGCCAGAATGGGCGGCGTCATAAGGGTGGTGAGCATCACCATGATGACGATGATGGAAAACACCTCGTCGCTGACCACGCCCAGCCCCTTGCCCACCACGGCGAAAATCAGGCCCACCTCCCCCCGCGGCACCATGCCCCAGCCCACCAGCCACTTGTTCACCCTCCCCGCCACCACGCCGGCCGCCACCTTGCCGATCACGGCGGCCGCGGTGATGCCCACCGCGATCAGGAGCGCGTGCAGGTTGAAAAGGGCGTCCAGGCGCACGCCCATGCCGGTGATCACGAAAAAGAACGGCACCAGGAAATGCCCCAGCGGGTTGATCAGCTCCTCCAGGCCGCGCTGCTGGTGATGGGCGATCACTTTTTCCAGTCGCTGGCGCACGGGGGGTTCCATGTCCTGGATGGCGCGCGACACGTCGGTGATGAACTCGGGGGACTCGAAGTCCCGGAACTGCACCTCGTCCAGGATCAGGCCCGCCGCAAACGCCCCCACGATGGGCGCCAGGCCGATCTGCTGGGCCAGGAAGGCGAACACCAGGCAGGTGCCGATGACCAGCATGAACTTCATGCCGACGCCCGTGTGGATGCGGCTGAAGAACCGGCTGATGCGCGGGGCGAACGTCTGCCCCAGCGCGAGGGCCGCCACCAGGAACAGGACCGCCTTGGCGATGATCCAGGCCACACCGAGGGCGTCCACGGTGCCCGCCGACACGATGGCGGAGACCACTGCCAAGATCACCAGCCCGAGCACGTCGTCGATCACCGCCGCGCCCAGCACGATTTGCGACTCGGCCGTCTGGAGCGTTCCCATGTCCTTGAACACCCGCCCGGTAATGCCTACGGAGGTAGCAGTGAGGGTGGCGCCGAGAAAGAGGTAGGCGTTGAAGGAAAGGCCGGGCAGCAGCGCGGGCCCCACGATCCAGGTCCCTAGCAGGAAAGGCAGCGCCACGCCCACCACGGCCACCAGGAACGCCCGCACCCCCACCCGGCGCATGGAGTCCACGCTGGACTCGAGCCCGATCTGGAAGAGGAGGATGACGACGCCCAGCTCGGCCAGGAACCTGACGATCTCGTCCGTCTTGATGGGCTCGAACCAGTCGATGCCCACCAAGAACAGGTTGCCCAGGGCGATGCCCACCAGCAGTTCCCCCAACACCGCCGGCTGGCCGAGGCGCTCCACCAGGCTCGCCGTCTTGGCCGCTGCCAGGATCAGGGCGATCCACAGGAAGACCCAGGCCGTGTGCTCGGCTTCAGCCGTGACGGCGGCGGCGGCCTGTACGGACCACACGGCGGTGGCCAGGACGCCGCAGCCCAGCGCAAGCCGGACAGCGTTGAGTGTACCCGGTGCTGGCACGGTGACGTCCCCCTCCTCTGATTGTGATCGTTGTCGCCCGGTCATGCGGTGACAGCGCGCGGGCGCTCATTGTAGCCTCCCGCTGCGGGCCGCGCCAAACCTGCACCCGGGCGACGCAGCGGCGACCGGCCCGAGCGGGGGAATCGCTGAATCCGCCCGTTGGGATAAAATCGCCCTGGCCGCGTCAGGGAAACTTTTCTTTCTTCTGGCGGCTCTACGCGAGAGCCCTTCCCCTCGCAACAAGCAGAAAAAGGCCATGAGCATCCTCGTCCTCGTTCTGTTGCCCCTGGTAGCCGCGGGTATCGCCCCCATGCTCGGCCGCCATGGGCGCAACGCCACCGTCCTGGGCGTGGCGCTGCCGGTGGCGGCGGCCTTGGGCTGGCTGCTATGGCTTTCCCCGCGCGCGTTTCAGGGCGAGGTCCTGCGCGCCGGCTGGCAATGGCTGCCGGCGCTGGGGCTCAACCTGACTTTCCGCATCGACGGCCTGGCGTTCCTCTTCGCCTTCCTGATCCTCGCCATCGGGCTGCTGATCATCCTCTACGCCCGCTATTACCTGTCCCCCGCGGACAATTATGGCCGCTTTTTCTGCTACCTCATGCTGTTCATGGCGGCCATGATCGGCATCGTGCTCTCGGAGAACGTGCTGCTCATGCTGGTGTTCTGGGAACTCACCAGCCTGAGCTCTTTCCTGCTCATCGCTTTCCATCACCACCACTACGAGTCCCGTTCCGGCGCCATCACCGCCCTGTCGGTGACCGGGGGCGGGGGACTTGCCCTGCTCGCCGGGCTTTTGCTCCTCGCCCAGGCGGCGGGCAGCTTCGAGTTGAGCGACATCCTCGCTTCCCGGGAAGCGGTCCTGGAGAGCCCCTTCTACCCGCTCATCGTGGTGCTCACGCTCCTGGGCGCCTTCACCAAGTCGGCCCAGTTCCCGTTCCATTTCTGGTTGCCCCACGCCATGGCGGCGCCCACCCCCGTGTCGGCTTACCTGCATTCCGCCACCATGGTGAAGGCCGGCATCTTCCTCATGGCGCGGCTGCACCCGGTGCTCGCCGGCACCGAGGCGTGGTTCTACCTGGTCACGGCCACTGGCCTGGTGACCCTGGTGTTCGGCGCCTACATGGCCATGTTCAAGCACGACCTGAAGGGGCTCCTCGCCTATTCCACCGTGAGCCACCTGGGCCTGATCACCCTGCTGCTGGGCCTGGGCTCGCCGCTGGCGGTGGTGGCCGGTGTGTTCCACATCCTGAACCACGCCACCTTCAAGGCCTCCCTCTTCATGGCCGCCGGCATCATCGACCACGAAACCGGCACCCGGGACATGCGGCGGCTGGCGGGCTTATGGAAGGACATGCCCCACACGGCGGCGCTCGCCATGGTGGCCGCCGCCGCCATGGCGGGGGTGCCCCTGCTCAACGGGTTCCTGTCCAAGGAGATGTTTTTCGCCGAGGCGCTGCAAGGCCGGCTGCTCGGATGGATCGAACCGTTGCTGGCCGCGGCGGCCGGCATGTTCTCCGTGGCCTATTCCCTGCGCTTCATCCACGACGTCTTCTTCCACGGAGAGGCCCGGGATCTGGCGAGGGAGCCCCATGAGCCGCCCCGCTGGATGAAGGTGCCGGTGGAGATCCTGGTGGTCACCTGCGTGGTGGTGGGCCTCTTTCCCGCCGTGACCGTCGGTCCCTTGCTGCACCTCGCCTCGGCGAGCGTCCTCGGCGCGCCGCCCCCCGAGTACAGCCTGGCCATCTGGCACGGCTTCAACCTGCCCCTCGCCATGAGCCTCGCGGCGCTGGGAGGCGGCGTAGCTCTGTACTTCTGGTTGCAGCGCAAGTTCCGCCTGCATGCCCACATCCCCTCCCGCCGCACCGCCAAGCGCCTATTCGACGAGAGCGCCATCCTGGTGACCCGGGCCGCCGCGTGGGCGACGGCGCGGCTCGACAACGGCTCCCTGCAGCGCTCCCTGGCGCTCCTGCTCGCCACCGCCCTGATCGTGGCCGCCGCTCCCCTCACCGAGTCGGCGCTGCCCCTCGTCCCGTCCTCGACGCCCGCGGACGGGGTGAGCGTGGTGGTCCTCGCCGCCCTGCTGGTGGCGGTCGCGGGCAGCGTGATCTACCGCCATGACCACTTGCTTTCGGCCCTGTTCGTCGGCGTGGCAGGATTGATCGTCTCCCTCGCCTTTCTCCGCTTTTCCGCTCCCGACCTGGCCCTCACCCAGCTTTCGGTGGAAGTGGTGTCCATCATTCTGCTGCTCCTAGCCCTGCGGCGCCTGCCAGAGCGCTCCCCCCGGGAAAGCTCGTCCCTGCGGCGGGCGAGGGACGCGCTTCTCTCTGTCCTCGCCGGCCTTGGGGTCGGCTTGCTGGCCTACGGCGTCATGAACCGGCCGCTCTCCAGCATCTCGCCCTTCTTCCTGGAGCAGTCGGTGCCCGGCGGCGGGGGCGCCAACGTGGTCAACGTGATCCTGGTGGACTTCCGCGGCTTCGATACCTTCGGGGAGATCATCGTGCTGGCCATCGCCGCGATCGGCGTGCTCGCCATGGCGGGCGCGCTGGAGCGCGGCGCAGGGGCTTCTTCGGAAACGCAAGCCCAGCAGCACCCCTCACCGGCGGCGTCCAGCGCGCCACCGCCCGCTCCCGGGTCGCACCTACCCCCTTCGGGGGCAGGCACTGCTCCGCCGTCCGCGGGCGCGCTGGAGCGCGGCGCAGGGGCTTCTTCGGAAACGCAAGCCCAGCAGCACCCCTCACCCACCGGGTTCGACGCCCCGGCGGGTGACGCGGAAACCCCGGTCGAGGGGAATCGTCCCACGGAAGGAGGGTCCCTCATCCTCACCGTCGCGGCCCGGGTGATTCTGCCCCTCGCGCTGCTGGTGGCGGTCTACCTGTTCCTGCGGGGCCACAACGACCCCGGCGGCGGCTTCATCGCGGGGCTGGTGACCGCCATCGCCCTGGTGATCCAATACATGGCGAGCGGCCTCGCCTGGGCGCAGCAGCGGCTCAAGCTCGCCCCGCGGCCCATCATCGGCTGGGGCGTGCTCGTCGCCGGGGCCGCGGGCCTGGGAAGCTTCTTTCTCAGCTATCCCTTCCTCACCAGCACCTACGGACACTTGCACTTGCCAGTGCTCGGCGACCTAGAGCTGGCGAGCGCCGTGATCTTCGACCTGGGCGTGTACTTGACAGTGGTGGGCGCCACCCTGGTCTACCTCACCCGGCTGGCCCGCGTGCCGCCGTCGGCCGCATCAAGAGCCCCGTGATGGAAGCGCTGGTGGCCATCGGCATCGGCGCCCTCACGGCGGGAGGCGTGTTCCTCCTGCTGCGTGCCCGCACCTTCCCCGTGCTCTTGGGACTCACTCTCCTCTCCTACGCGGTCAACTTCTTCATCTTTGCCATGGGACGGCTCAGGCTCGCGGCACCCCCGCGCATCGTGGAAGGGGTCTCCGAATACGCCGATCCTCTGCCCCAGGCCCTGGTGCTCACTGCTATCGTGATCAGCTTCGGCATGACCGCCTTTCTGGCGGTATTGGCCGTCTGGAGCCGATGGGCGAGCGGCACCGATCATGTGGACGGCGCGCCCGCGGACGACCGATGAACCACTGGATCATCGTCCCCGTCGTCCTGCCCGCCCTCGCGGCCGCCGTGTTGCTCCTCGCCGCCGGCCGGCCCATGCCGGTGCAGCGCTGGATCTCGGGAACCGCCGCGGCGGCCCTCGCCGCCGTTTGCGTAGGGCTCGCCGCGTCCCTGGACGATTTCCCACGCGTCTATCTGCTGGGCAATTGGCCGGCGCCCTACGGCATCGTACTAGTGCTGGACCGGTTGAGCGTCCTGATGCTCACCCTCACCGCGAGCGTGGCGCTCGGCTGCCTCGCCTACGCGATGACCGGCTGGGATGCTGCGGGCCCCGCGGGAAAACGCTATTTCCATGCCCTGTTCCAGTTCCAGCTCATGGGGTTGAACGGCGCCTTCCTAACTGGGGATCTGTTCAACCTGTTCGTCTTCTTCGAAGTGCTGCTGATCGCCTCCTACGGGCTTCTGGTGCACGGCGGCGGTACCAGACGGGCGCGGGCAGGCATTCACTACGTGGCGGTAAACCTCACGGCTTCAGCCCTGTTCCTCATTGGAGTCGCCCTGCTCTACGGCGCGGCCGGGACCCTCAACATGGCAGACCTGGCCCGCGCGGTGGGAAGGCTGGAGGGGGAAGCGGCGCTGCTCGCCCAGGTGGCGGGGCTCCTGCTGCTCGCGGTCTTCGCCGTGAAAGCGGCGCTTTTTCCCCTGTACTTCTGGCTTCCCATCAGTTACACCGCGGCGGCAGCCCCGGTGGCGGCCCTCTTCGCCCTCATGACCAAAGTGGGGGTGTACGCGATCCTGCGGGTGTTCGTCCTGGTCTTCGGCGAACAGGGGACGGGCGGCTTGGCCGCACCCTGGGTCCTGCCGGCGGGACTCATCACCCTGGGCCTCGGCACCCTGGGGGCCCTGGCGGCGACCGACCTGGGACGCCTCGCGGCCTATCTCACCCTCTCGTCGGTGGGCACACTGCTCGCCGCCGTCGGCCTGTTCACCCCCCAAGCCCTGTCGAGCGCTTTGTTCTATCTGGTGCACAGTACCTTGGTGACCGCCGGCCTGTTCCTCCTCTGGGAGCGGGTGGCGGTGGAGCGTGGTTTCGCCGCCGACCGCTTTCAGCGCGGGCCCCGGCTCGGCCGGCCTCTCCTGCTGTCCGGGACGTACGCGTTTCTCGCCGCCACCGCAGTGGGGCTGCCCCCGTTCTCCGGCTTCCTAGGGAAGGTGATGATCCTGGAAAGCGCCCGGAAGGCGGACGCTGCGCTTCCGGTCTGGGGAGTGCTCCTGGTCACCGGACTCCTCGCCATCTTCGCCGTAGCCCGGGCCGGCAGTCGCCTCTTCTGGGACATCTCCCGGGAGCCGCCGCCCGCCTCGCAAGCCACTTCCCCGGCCCAGGCGGCTCCCCTGCTCGCCCTGGTGGCGGCGCTCGCCGGGCTGGTGATCCTCGCCGCGCCGTTCAAAGCCTTCACCGATCAAACCGCGCGGGAGCTTTTCAACGCAGAACGCTATGCCGCCACCGTGCTTGGCCATCCCGCCCTGCCCCAGCGCGGTCTGCCGGGCGCACCATCCGAGGAGACCACCCGATGAGGGCGCTATCCCGGCTTCTGCCCCATCCCCTACTCTCCCTGGCTGTGGCTCTGGTGTGGCTGTTGCTCGCCAATTCCGTGGCGCCGGCCCATTTGCTCCTCGCCGCGCTCCTGGGCATCGCCATCCCCCGACTCACCGCCGGGCTCTTCCCGGAGCGGCTGCAATCCATCCACCTGGGAATGGCACTGAAGTTGTTTCTGCACTTCTTATGGGACATCGTGATGGCCAACGTGGCGATGGCGCGCATCATCCTGGCACCGGAGTTGCGGGTCAAACCGAGCTTTCTGGCCCTGCCGCTTTCCCTCACCAATCCGTACGCCATCGCCGTGCTCGCCGGCATGATCACCATGACGCCCGGAACGGTATCGGTGGATCTGTCGCCCGACGGCCGCACCCTGTGGATCCACGCCTTGAACGTGGAGGATCCCGAAGGCGCCGTCGCCGAAATCAAACGCCGCTACGAGGAGCCGCTGAAGGAGCTGTTCGAATGATGACCGCCGCCGTCACCGTCGCGCTGGGCGCATTTTCCGCCGCTTTTCTGCTATGCCTGTGGCGCCTCGCGCGGGGCCCGGACGCCATCGACCGGGTGCTCGCCCTGGACACCCTTTACATCAACGCTATCGCCATCATCATGCTGCTCGGAATCGCCCAGGATACGACGGTGTATTTCGAGGCGGCCCTGCTGATCGCGGCGGTAGGTTTCGTGAGCACCGTGGCCCTGGCCAAGTATCTGGCCCAAGGCCCGGTGATCGAATAACCGGAGCAAGGAGGTTGCAAATCATGATCGCCGAGGCCATCGTTTCCCTGTTCATCCTGGCGGGCGCCTTCTTCGGGCTCACGGGATCCATCGGACTGGCCCGCCTGCCCGACTTCTACATGCGTCTACATGGGCCCACCAAGGCCACCACCCTGGGAGTGGGCGGCGTGCTGATCGCGTCCATGCTCCATTTCAGCTTCGCGGGCCCCGGGCTGAGCCTGCACGAGCTGCTGATCACCCTGTTTCTGTTTGTGACGGCGCCGGTTTCTGCCCACCTCATGGCCCGGGCGGGCGCCAGGCGGGGGGTCGATTCCTCCCTCACGCCGCCCGACGAGATCCGGCAAGAATCGGTGCGGGGTTGATGCGGCTTCGCCCCTTCAGCCCATCAGGATGACGTGCACCCGGGACGGCCCATGGGCGCCCAGGGTAACCGTCTGCTCGATGTCGGCCGTGCGGGAGGGGCCCGAGATCAGGTTGACGGCACGGGGCGGCTTTCCCCGCTCGGCCCGCAGGAGCGCCCAGGCATCCTCCAGCGCCTCCACGATGCGCTCGACTGGCACCACGGCTACATGGGTTTCCGGCACCAGGCTCACCGCGGGTGGCGTGGCCGGTCCCGAGAGCATTACCAGGGTGCCGGTCTCCGCGACGGCGCAGAAAGCGCCGGTGATGCCCACCCGGTCCTCCCCCACGGGGTGCCGACTCTCGGCCAAGATGCCCGCCGACTCCCAGCCCCAGCCAGCCAGCTCCGGCCACACCACGGCCTTGAGGGGCAGCCCCCGCTCGGACAGGTAGGCGGCGACGGCGGCCGGCACGTTTTCCTGGGCATCGACCCGCGCCACGGTGCAGGCCATGGCGAGGGCCCGCTCCCGGAAGCGTTCGATGTGCTGCCCGTCGAACGGGGGGCGCGGGCCGGGCATGTGGGCCTCGAGGGTGTGGCGCACCGCTTCGCGCACCTCCAGGGGCGCGCCGCCGCTCGAGCGCCGCAGGGCCTTGCGGATGCGGCTCAGAATTTCTTCCCTGGAATTCATCCCAGCGTCGGCATCGACAGGCCTTTGCCCGGCAGGTCCGTCTCGGACCAGCGGGTGGTCACCACCTTGGTGCGGGTGTAGAAGTACACCCCTTCTATGCCGTGGACATGGAGGTCGCCGAACAGCGACTGCTTCCAGCCGCCGAAGGAGAAGAAGGCCATGGGCACCGGGATGGGCACGTTCACACCCACCATGCCCGCCTCCACCTCATTCTGGAAGCGCCGCGCCGCGGCCCCGGAGCGAGTGAAGAGGGCGGTACCGTTGCCGTAGGGGTTGCGGTTCACGAGATCCAGGGCTTCGTCGAAGTCTCGCGCCCGCAGCACCACCAGCACCGGCCCGAAAATCTCGTCCCGGTAGATGGACATCTCGGGGGTAACGCGATCGAACAGGGTGGGGCCGAGGAAGAAGCCGTTCTCGTGACCGGGAACCTGCAGCCCCCGGCCGTCCACCACCAGCCGGGCACCGGCCGCCTCGCCCTGGTCCACGTAACCCTTCACCCGGTCCCGGTGGGCGCGGGAGATGAGGGGCCCCATCTCCACCCCAGGCTCGGCTCCCGGGCCGACCTTGAGGCCGCGCGCCCGGGCGGCGAGCTTTTCCACTAAGGGATCGGCCGCCTCCCCCACCGCCACCACCGCCGAGATGGCCATGCAGCGCTCCCCAGCCGACCCGTAGGCGGCACCTGCCAGAGCCTCCGCCGCGAAGTCGAGATCGGCATCGGGCAATACCACGGCGTGGTTCTTGGCGCCGCCCAGCGCCTGCACCCGCTTGCCGTGGCGCGCGCCGGTTTCATAGACGTAGCGAGCGATGGGAGTAGAGCCCACGAAGGAGAGCGCCTTGACGTCCGGGTGGGCGAGCAGGGAGTCCACCGCAGCCTTATCGCCGTGGATCACATTGAACACGCCGTCGGGCAGCCCCGCCTCCTTGAAGAGCTCCGCCATGCGCAGGGAGGCCGAGGGAACCTTCTCGGAGGGCTTCAGCACGAAGGTGTTGCCGCAGGCAACGGCCACCGGGAACATCCACAGGGGCACCATGACGGGGAAGTTGAAGGGCGTGATGCCGGCGCAGACCCCGAGCGGCTGGAGCAGGGAGTGGCAGTCCACGCCCCGGCCCACGTCCTCCGCGTGCTCGCCCTTGAGGAGGTGGGGCGCGCCGGCCGCGAACTCGATCACCTCGATCCCCCGTTGCACCGACCCCGCCGCGTCCGCCAGGGTCTTGCCGTGCTCTTCGGTGACGAGGCGTGTGAGCTCATCCCGGTGCGCCTCCATGAGCTCGCGAAAGCGGGTGAGGATCCGGGCGCGCCTCAACGGCGTGGTGCCGCGCCACCCGGGAAAGGCCGCGCGGGCCGCGGCTACCGCCCGTTCCACGTCCTCGGCCCCGCAGAGGGGCACACGCCGGATCACCGCGCCGGTGGCGGGATTGGTGACCTCGCCGGAGCGCTCGGTGCAGGGTTCCACCCGCTGGCCGCCGATCCACAGGGGGACGACCGCCGGTTCCCGCTCCCTCGCCGCTCTAGACGTTGCAGTGCTCATGATCCACCTCGGCTCCGATAAAGTTCGCGAAAAGTTTTGCCCGCGGGCGCCGGAAAATCCCGTCCGTCGGTCCAGCCGCCGCCGAAGGGCAGCCGATGCAACAGCCCCTCTTCGCCGGCCATGCGCTTGAGCAGCCGGGCGCCGAGGCGCGTCGCCCAGGCGTAAGCCCGGGGCCGCTGCGCCAGCCAGGCCCACGCCCGCAGCGCCGACCGCTCGGGCCAGGGCCGCAGGCCCCGCTCCATCTGCTTTTCCCGCAGCTTGCGCATAAGCTCGGGAAGCGGAATTTTCACCGGGCAGACGACCCCGCACTGGTTGCATAGGGTGGCCGCATGGGGCAGGTCCAGGGCGTTCTCCAGCCCCACGTAGGCCGGGGTGAGCACCGAGCCCATGGGGCCAGGATACACCCAGCCGTAGGCGTGGCCGCCCACGCTCTGGTAGACCGGACAGTGGTTCATGCAGGCGCCGCAGCGGATGCAGCGGAGCATGGGCTGCAGTGCCGTGCCCAGGAGGGCGGTGCGGCCCGCGTCCACCAGCACGATGTGGAAGTGCTCCGGCCCGTCCAGGTCGCCTTCACCCTTCACGCCGGTGGACAGGGTGACGTAATTGGTGATGGACTGCCCGGTGGCGGAGCGGGGCAAAAGCCGCAGCAGGGTGGCGAGATCCTCCAGCGTCGGCACCACCTTTTCGATCCCGGTGATCGCCACGTGCACCCGGGGAAGCGTCGTCACCATGCGGCCGTTGCCCTCGTTGGTGACGATCAGGGTAGAGCCGGTCTCGGCGCAGAGGAAGTTGGCCCCCGAGATCCCCATGTCCGCCGTGAGGAAATGGGGCCGCAGCACCTCCCGGGCTTCCCGGCACAGGGCCTCGATCTCGCTCTGGCGCGGCCGCCGGTGTTGGTGCTCGAAGAGAGTCGCGATCTCGTCCTTGTTCTTGTGCACCACCGGCGCCACGATGTGGGATGGAGGCTCGTGGGCGAGTTGCAGGATATATTCCCCCAGGTCGGTCTCCACCACTTCCACGCCGGCCGCCTCCAGCGCCGCGTTAAGATCGCACTCCTCCGACACCATGGACTTGGACTTGACCGCCTTGCGTACCCCGTGGCGGCGGGCGATCTCGCACACGATGCGCGCCGCCTCCTGGTGGGTCGCCGCCCAGTGCACCTCCGCGCCCCGGGCGGTGGCGTTTTTCTCGAACTCCTCCAGATAGAGGTCCAGGTCGGCCAGGGCGCGCTCCCGGATCTGGGCCGCCGCCTCCCGGAACCCCTCGAAGTCGGGCAGTTCCGCGATCGCCCGGGCGCGGGCGTCGACGAAGTTGGTCTGCAGCCTGGCGAGCGCCTGCTGCAGCCGCTCGTCCCGCAGCTTTTCCCGGGCCCGGGCCTTGAAGTACATGGAGGTCGCTTGCATGGGGCCCCTGCTCCCTTACAGCTCTCCGTCGACGCCCGCCAACACCTCCGCCACGTGCAGCACCCGGGTGCGGCGATCGCCCCGGCGGCGCAGCCGGCCTTCGATGTTGAGCATACAGCCCAGATCCCCCAGCACCACCGCGTCGGCCCCCGTGGCCTCGATGGCCTGGCACTTGCGGTCCACGATGCGGGTGGAGATCTCGCCGAACTTCACAGCGAAGGTGCCCCCGAAGCCGCAGCACTGCTCGGCGCCGGGTAGTTCCACCAGGGAAAGCCCCGGCACCTTCGCCAGCAGCTCCCGGGGCTGGCGTTTCACCCCCAGCTCCCTCAGGCCCGCGCAGGCGTCGTGATAGGTGACGGTGCCGGCGAAGCGGCCGGGTACCGCTTCCAGCTTCGCCACCCGCACCAGGAAATCGGCGAGTTCATAGGTCTTGGCGCAAAGCCGCTCCACTGCCTCCCGGCGCGCAGGAAATTCCTGGAGCAGCTCCGGGTAATGGGCCCGAATCATCCCGGCGCAGGAGCCCGAAGGCACCACCACGTAGTCGCAGTCCGCGAATTCTTCCACGAGCTTCAACGCCAGCCCCTGGGCGCCGAGGCGTTCCCCGCTGTTATAGCCCGGCTGGCCGCAACAGGTCTGAGTGGCCGGCACTATCACCTGGCAGCCCGCAGCCTCTAAGAGCTTGAGCGCCGCAAACCCGATGCGGGGGCGCAACAGATCGACGAGACAGGTGACGAAAAGCCCGACGCGCACGGCGCTTGGGAAGCAAAAGGGGCAGAAAAAGGTCGCGTGATCATAGCACACCACCTTTCCCCGCCCGGGCCCGTTGCCGCCGGAAATTTCATAATGTAAAATTTCGCCGGTCTTTGTGCACCGCGGGAGATATTTTCTTGGCCGAAAACGGGACCAAATCCTCCATCCAGGTGCTGGAGCGCATGATGGCGCTGCTGGACGCACTGGCCGAAAGCCCCGAGCCGCTGAACCTGAAGCAGCTCGCCGTCAAGACCAGCCTCCATCCTTCCACCGCCCACCGGATCCTGGGCGTCATGGTGGAGCACCGCCTGGTGGACCGCATCGAGCCCGGCACCTATCGCCTCGGCATCCATCTGCTGGAGCTGGGAAACCTGGTCAAGAGTCGGATCAACATCCGGGACGAGGCCCTGCCCTTCATGCAGAAGCTGCACGAGAAGATCCACGAGACGGTGAACCTCTCCATCCGCCAGGGGGACGAGATGGTCTACGTGGAGCGCCTGGTGTCGAGCCGCTCGGCCATGCGGGTGGTGCATCTGATCGGCGCCCGGGCGCCGCTCCACATCACGGCCGTGGGGAAGCTGTTTCTCGTGGAAGACGGGCCGGAAAAGGTCCGGGAATACGCCCAGCGCACTGGCCTGCCCACCTTCACCCGTAACACCCTCAATACCCTGCCCAAGCTCACCCAGGAGCTGGAACGGGTGCGCCGGCAGGGCTACGCCTTCGACAACGAGGAAGCGGAGCGGGGCGTCTCCTGCGTCGGCGCCGGCATCCGCGACGACGAGGGGCGCCTCGTGGCGGGGCTTTCCATCTCCGCGCCCTCGGAACGCCTGAACAAGGCCTGGGGCCCCCTGGTCAAGGAGGTGGCCGACGACATCTCCCACGCCATCGGTTACCGGCCGGTGCGGGCGCTGCGGCGTTGATCAGGTCGCCTCCAGATAGAGCACGGCGAAGGGCTCCTCTCCCCCGATCCAGCCCCGCTTCAGCCTGAATCCGGCGCCCTGGGCCAGCGCCTCGAAATCCTCCACCGAGTACTTGTAGGAGTTCTCGGTGTGCATCGCCTCTCCCGCGAAAAAGGAAAAGCGCCGCCCGGCGACCGTGACCTGCTGGTAGACCGTGCTTTGCAGGTGCATTTCGATCCGGCCGAGCGCCTCGTTGTAGAAGGCTAGGTGGCGGAAACGCTCGGGGACGAAGTTCCCTCCCAGCTCCCGGTTGATGCGCAGGAGCAGGTTGAGGTTGAACCGGGCGGTCACGCCGCCCGCATCGTCGTAGGCCCGGGTCAACCGGTCCACTCCCCGCTTGAGGTCGATACCGATCAGCAGCCCGCCGCCCGCGCCCACCTGGCGGGCGGTCCGCGCCAGAAAGCGCCCCGCGTCCTCCGGGTCGAAATTGCCGATGCTGGAGCCGGGAAAGTAGGCGATGCGGCGCGTGTGGGGCGCCGCCTGGGGAAGCTCCCAGACTTCGGCGTAATCGGCCCACACCGCCTCGATGTGCAGCCACGGATAGTCCAGGGCGAGCCCGCGGGCCGTGCGCTCCAGCATTTCCAGGGAAATGTCGACGGGCATGTACACCGCCGGCCGCAGCGCCTCGAGGAGGAGGCGCGATTTGCGGCTGTTGCCGCTGCCGTATTCGATGAGCCAGACCCCCGCCCCCAGGCAGGCCGCCATCTCGTCCCGGTGCTGCTCCATGAGGGCCGTCTCGGTCCGGGCGATGGGATATTCGGGCAGCTCGCAGATGGCCTCGAACAGCCGGCTGCCCCGCTCGTCGTAGAAGTATTTCGGCGGTATCCGCTTCGGGCGAGCGGCGAGGCCCGCCAGCACGTCCTCCCGGAACCGGTCGGCGACGGGGGTGCGGGCGTGCAGCCTCGCCCTGGGTGCCACGGACCGTGGTGCCTGGATCCCCGCAGGGGTCGAAGGGGGATCGGGAGCGGAACGCTCGTTCGCCATGGAAATCCGGGGGCCGGGTTGGTCAGCGGCCCCGCGCCCGGGACCCCCAGCGCGAAGGAAAGCCGCTCGCTTAGCCTGATACCGCAGGCAGCCGGGAGGAACTCTCCATCCAGCGCTTGATGCGGTTGGCGTCGCCGATGCGGGTGAGTTTACCCCAAGAATCCAGGAGCACGATGATGACTTGGCGGCCCGCGACCCGGGCCTGCATCACCAGGCAGCGGCCGGCCTCCCGGATGAAGCCGGTCTTGGAAACCTCGATTTCCCAGTCTTTATGGGCCACCAGGCGGTTGGAGTTGCTGAAGGCCATGGCACGCCGGGTGCCCGGGACCTCGATCCTGGCCCGGGGCGTCGTGGTGAACTCCCGGATCAGCGCGTAGCCCCCAGCGGCCTCCACCAGCTTCGCCAGATCCTGCGCGGTGGAGACGTTGCGGGCATCCAAGCCGGTCGGCTCCACGAACTCGGTGCGGGCCATGCCGATGATCCGGGCCTTGACGTTCATGGTGCGGACGAAAGCCTCGGTTCCCCCGGGATAGGTGCGCGCTAGGGCGGCGGCGGCCCGGTTCTCCGAGGCCATGAGGGCCAAGCGCAAGAGCTCCCGGCGCGGGAGTACCGTCCCGACCCGCAGCCGGGAGCTGGTGTGCTTCAGGGTATCCACGTCGGCCGCGGCGATGGCGATCGGCTCGTCCAGGTCGAGCCCGGCATCCAGCACCACCATGGCCATCATCAGCTTGGTGATGGAAGCGATGGGCATCACTTCCGTGCTGTTTTTCGCGTAGAGCTCGGTGCCGCTCGCGTAATCCAAAACCAGCGCGGCCGCCGATTTGAGATGGGGTCCGTCGGCGAGGGCCATGGCGGCTGTCCTAGGAGAAGCTTTCCCGCGCGGAGCCGCGCCCTCGTCCTGGGCCTGCGCCGTGCCGATAATCATCGCGGCGAGCAGCATCGCCAGCCGTCGTCCCATGGAGTCCTCCCTGATTCCGTGTTCGACCGGCCGCCCCTGCGGCACTCCCCTGCCTGGGCCGCTTTCGATCCATGACTACCATAGCAAAAAACATAGCCTATGGAAAGGGTTGAACGGAAAACTTAGTGTATTTTCGAGGCGTTTGCGGCGCCCCATTCAAGCCGCTGGCTGGGTCATGGACAAGCCTCCGGGGCTTGAGGCCTCCCGCTCCCGCTGCTGCAGGGCCCAGAGCCGGGCGTAGGCGCCGCCCCGTTCCAGCAGCTCCTCGTGGCGTCCCCGTTCCACGATACGACCTTGTTCCATCACGAGAATCTCGTCCGCATGCAGGATGGTGGAAAGTCGGTGGGCGATCATGAGGGTAGTGCGACCCCGGGCGATGCGGTCGATTTCCGCCTGGATCGCCTTTTCCGACTGGGAGTCCAGGGCCGAGGTGGCTTCGTCGAACACCAGGATGCGGGGGTTCTTGAGCAGCGCCCGGGCGATGGCCACCCGCTGCTTCTCCCCGCCGGAGAGCTTGAGCCCCCGCTCCCCGACCCGGGTCTCGTAACCGTCGGGCAGCCGCTCGATGAATTCGTGGATGTGGGCGGCCCGGGCGGCCGCTACCACCTCCTCGGGGCTGGCGTCGGGCCGGCCGTATTGGATGTTGTAGAAAATGGTGTCGTTGAACAGCACCGTGTCCTGGGGCACGATGCCGATGGCGGCTCGCAAGCTCGCCTGGGTCACGTCCCGGATGTCGATGCCGTCGATGGTGATGCGCCCGCCGGTCACGTCGTAGAAGCGGAACAGCAAGCGCGCCAGCGTGGACTTGCCGGCGCCCGAATGGCCCACCACCGCCACCGTGCGCCCGGCGGGAATTTCGAAGCTCACCCCCCGGAGAACCTCTCGCCGGCCGTCGTAGCCGAAGCGCACGTCCTCGAAGCGTATGGTGGGGTTCGCCGCCGCCAGGGCCGGCGCATGGGGTTTGTCCTGGATCTCCCGATGCTCGCCGAGGAGCCCGAACATGCGCTCGATGTCGGTCAAGGATTGCTTGATCTCCCGGTACAGCACCCCCAGGAAGTTGAGCGGGATGTAGAGCTGGATCATGAAGGCGTTCACCAGCACCAGGTCACCGATGGTCATGCGCCCCGCCACCACACCCTGGGCCGCCTGCCACATGATCAGGGTGGCGCCGACGGCGATGACGGCGCTCTGCCCCGTGTTCAAGGCGGAAAGGGAAGTGGTGCTTTTCACCGCCGCCGCCTCGAAACGCCGCAGGTTTTCGTCGTAGCGGCGCGCTTCGTGCTCCTCGTTGCCGAAATACTTCACCGTCTCGTAGTTGAGTAGGCTGTCGATGGCCCGGGTGTTGGCGCGGGAATCCTCCTCGTTCATCTGGCGCCGGAACTTGGTGCGCCACTCGGTCACGGTCACGGTGTAGAGGATGTAGGCCACGAGGGTCGCGAAGGTGATCAGGGCGAACCTCACGTCGTACATGTACAGGAGCACTCCGGTCACCAGGAGGATCTCGATCAGGGTGGGAAGGATGGAGTAGAGCGTGTAGCTCATGAGGCTTGAAATGCCGCGCACGCCCCGCTCGATGTCCCGGGAGAGGCCCCCGGTCTGCCGGTCCAGGTGGAAGCGCAGGGACAGGGCATGGAGATGGCGGAAGACCTCCAGGGCGATGCGCCGCGCCGCCCGATGGGTGACCCGGGCGAACACGATCTCCCGCAGCTCGGTGAAGAGGGTGGTGGACAGCCGCAGCGCCCCGTAGGCGACGAGCAGCGCCAGAGGCACCGCCACCAGCACCCGGCTGCCGGAAAGGGCGTCCACGATTTCCTTGAGCACCACCGGCACGGCCACGTTGGCCAGCTTGGCGGCGAGCAGGAAGGCGAGGGCGGCCGCCACCCGGCCGCGGAACTCCCACAGGTAGGGGAGCAGCCGTCTCAAGGTGCGCCAGTCGCCGCCTGAAGCGGCGGGCGCCACCGTATCATGGGCGCGCATCGAGAGGATAAACAAGTAAAAATGCAAGGTTATCAGCCCGCAGGCAGGCCGTCACCGGGAAGAGCGCGCCCGATTGACGCCCGTGCCCATGCCGGCCGAGAATCGGAGCAGGCCGGGCGGGTTTCCGCGCCTCGGATAGCCGGGGCCGTCCGACCCCGTCGTCCTGCCCCTGATACCCGACTCCCGCGAGAGCGATGTCCGCAAGTCCCGCCGACCGTTTCCAGGTCAAGCTGCCGGCCCAGGTGCACGTCATCGTGCGCGATTGGCTCAACTCCAATAGCCTCCTGATCCGGGGCAGCCGGGAAACGGCGTTGATCGACAGCGGCTACTCGGCCTGCGCCGGCGAGACTCTCCGCCTGCTCCAGCGCCCTGAGGCGCTGGGGGCCCGCCGGCTCGATCGGCTGGTCAACACCCATTGCCACAGCGACCACGTGGGGGGCAACGCGGCGCTACGTAGCGCCTACCGCTGCCGGGTGAGCATCCCCCAGGGGGAAGCGCCCCTGGTGGCGCATTGGGACACCCGGGCCCTGTGGCTCGACTACGCCGACCAGTACTGCGACCCCTTCCTCTACGACGACGTGATCGCACCCGGCGAGCGGTTGACCCTGGGCGATCTGGAGTGGGAAGCCATTCCGGTGCCCGGCCACGACATGGGGGCGCTCGCCTTCTACTGCGAAGAAGCGCGGTTGCTCGTGTCCGGCGACGCTCTTTGGGAGCACGGATTCGGCGTCATCGCCCCGGAGAGCGGGGAGCCGGTGCGCCTCAAGGCGGCGCGGGAGGCGCTGGAGGCCCTCGCCCGCCTGGACGTGCACACCGTGATTCCCGGCCACGGCCCGCCCTTCGGCGACGTGGAGGCCGCCCTGGAGCGGGCGTTCAAACGGTTGGAGGCGTTCCAGGCGGATCCCTGCCGCACCGCGCGCCACTTCCTCAAGGTCATGCTCATGTTCTCCCTGCTGGAGAAAGGGCGCATGACGCTCGCCGCCCTGCCCGCCTACCTGGAGGCGGTGGACGCTTACCGGGAAGTGAACCGCCGGTTCCTAGGGCTTCCGGCGGCCGGGCTGGCGGAACGGCTGGTGGCCGAGCTGGAGCGTTCGGGGGCCCTCACCCGCCGCGGCGGGTTTATCTTTCCCGCTGCGGCGGGTGCTCGAGCTTAAGCGCGACGCCCCGTCAGTGCCCCATGCTGGGGGTGTTGACCTTCTTCCCGTTGCTGAGGGAGGTCAGGTAGTACTCGATGTCGGCGTACTCGGGCGCATCGGGCGGAAGCTCGTTGGCCCGTATCGCCACCCCGCACCACTGGAAACGCTTGCGGATGGTCCAGATTTCTCCCTGGCTGGTGCGGTAGTACGGGTGATGGCCTACCTGGTTCTTGGAGCCCGTCAGGAACTGGCCCCGAATCCACTTGTTTTCCGCCTGGCCGTGGCAGTCGTTGCAGGCGAAATTAAGCTGCCCGATTTTACGCCCCATGAGGGCCTTACCCTTGTCCGCGTGGGCCTTTTCTTCGGCGGTGCGGAAACGAATGTTGATGGGCACGCCACGGCCGAGGCTCCGCAGGTAGATGGAGAGTTGGGTGTTCTCGTCCCCCTGCATGGGAAACTCGGCACCGGTGGTGGCCCGGGCATGGCGGGTAATGAATTCCTCGGTGTTCAGCACCTTCTTCATCCGCGGCTCGTAGTAGGGCATGCGTGCCGCCCAGGTGCGAAACGCCTTCTTCGGATCTTTATGGCAGCTCGCGCACGACTTGCCGTTGGGACCCGCCGTGGCGAAGAGCCGCTCACCCTTTTCTCCCTCCCCCCAGGCGGGATTCTGGAAAGGATCGTCCGGATCGTAGGCCGGCTCTTCCTTGACCCGCCGATTGGGATCGTCCCGCGGATCCTTGAACTGGGCCGGCTCTTTCAGCGTCTTCAAGTACGCCACGATGTCCCGGATCTCCTCCGGCGAATAGAGCCCGTGTCGCCCCCAGGGCGGCATCATGGTGGTGGGATTGAAGACCCGGGGATCGTAGATGTAGTTGTACAGCCACCAGTCGGTGCGGCCCCAGGTCCCGATGGTGGACAGGTCCGGCCCCACGTTCCCCGGCAACGCCCCGCCCGGCAGGATGTGACAGGCGAGGCATCCGCCGCCCCGGGAGCGATCGAAAGCGAGCTTCTTTCCGTTTTCCGGGTTCCCGTCCGTGATGGGCCCGAACACCCGCTGGTAGCCTTCGACGGGCGGGGACGCTTCCGTGCGCAGGGTGTTGAACTTATCCCAGTTGGCCTGGGGCCAGGGAGCATACCGGACCCAGGGGACGGGCGCGGCGGGTTTTTCCATCTCCAGGGGCGCCGCCCCCCGCTTGCCGCCCTCGGCGGCGGAGACCGGCGCGGCCCAGGCCAAAGCCACCAGCGCCGCTGCAAAGCATGGTTTCATCCGTTTCATCTCACCCTCCTCCATGAGCGTGGTTCGGATCTTCAAGCCGGGTCCGATGCCAACGAACCGACCAGGAACGCCTTCTGAAACGTCAGCGTCAGGATACGAAAAAAAGGGGCGTTCTTGCGAACGCCCCAATAGCCAAAGGAGGAGGATGAAAGCAACGAGAAGCTCCCGCCGCCTTCATCCCCTTAGAAGCAATCATCATGCCAAAAATTTTCATTTTTGTATTCAGACGAGTATGTTCTTGGGTGATCTCTACGACGCCCTTCAGCGCGCAAAAAGTGCCGCATTATGGTGCGGGCTTTGCGCACCGCCGGGAGGTTTCCAGGGGAATTTTAGTTATTTATTGGATAATGTAGCGCTTAAGTCCATGCAGCATCTAATAAAAATGGTCTATGTGACAATAGAGGCTCCCTATCGAGGCACGCCCGCGTGCGGGGACGCAGGGAAGCTACAAGCGAATCATGGTGGCGGACAAGGCCGCGTGATCGGAAATCCGGGACCAGGGATGCCCGTGATGGACATGCGCATGCCTCACGTGGAAGCCTCGCACGTAAATCCGGTCCAGGCGGAACAGGGGCAGGGCCGAGGGGAAGCTTCGGGCCGCCCGGCCCCGGGTCAACTCGAAGACCTCCCTGAGCTCCAGGGCATCCACCAGGATACGGCTCGCCTTGCCCCGCCAGTCGTTGAAGTCCCCGGCGATGATGAGGGGAGCGTTCTCCGGCACCAGCTCCCGGATGCGCCGCTCCAGGGTCCTCAACTGGCGGGTGCGGCCCCGGGCGGAAAGCCCCAGGTGCACGCAAACGCAGTGCAGCGTGCGTGTCCAGCCGGGCACCTGGACTTCGCAATGCAGGAGCCCCCGCCGCTCGAATCGGTGGGTGGAAATGTCTTCGTTCTCCCAGGCGACGATGGGGAAACGGGACAGAATCGCGTTGCCGTGATGGCCCTCGTCGTACACGGCGTTTTTCCCGTAGGCGAAGTCCATCCAGACGGTGTCGGCGAGGAATTCGTACTGGGGCTTGACCGGCCAGTTGTGGAAGCGCTCGGCGTGCCGCTCATGGGCCCCCACCACCTCTTGCAGGAAGACCACGTCCGCGCCCAGGGCGTGGATCCGGTCCCGCAGCTCGTGCACCACCATGCGGCGGTTGAAGTGGGAAAATCCTTTGTGGATGTTGTAGGTTGCGACGTGCAACGTATCGGTCATCGTTCGCTACGGCTGCCACGGGTTGGCGAGTATGTTACTGGTTTCCCGAAGGCGGGGGAACGGGCATGGCGCGCCCACGGACGGCGCGCCGCTCCATTTCCCGCACCATCCCCTCCAGTTGCCGGCGCACGTTGTAGCGGATGAGCAAGGGACCGATCAAGGGCGGTACCCAGAAATCCGGCACCAGGCGGGCGCGGTAAGCGATGCGGGTGCCGGCGCCGTTGGGGCTTAGATGCCATTCGCCTTCCAGTTCCTTGAAGTTGCCCGACACGGCCTTGAAGCGGATGCGCTCTTCTCCTTCTTCCTGGAGGGCAAGCACGGCCCGGTACTCGGCGCTGAAGAACAGCACCCGGTTCTTGCCCCGCAGGTCCAGGAGCCGCTCATGGATGCCGCTAGGCAGGAGCCGGCTGTGCGTCACGTCGGGAACGAAATCGACGAACTGGGCGTAGTCGGTCAGGGTGGCCCAGGCGGCTCGGGGCGGAACTGGCAAGTCGAGCTGCCCGTGGATGATAATCGTCTCTCCGTCGCGGCTCACCCGCAGCTCGTCGGCGGCCGCAGCGAAGGCCCAGAGACATACTACCAGCGCCAGGAAAGCTCCCAGGCGCGCCTGGGGACGGCGGCGTTCAGGAGACCTGCAGCATGCGCTCCAAGGCGACGCGGGCAAGGCGGGCCTCTTCTTCGGGCACCTCAATCCGGTTGACCACCTTCCCCTGGGCCAGGTTCTCCAGCGTCCACGCCAGGTGTTGCGGGTCGATGCGGGCCATGGTGGAGCACATGCACACCGTGGGCGCCATGAACTGGACGATCTTGCCCTCGGGCTTGAACTGCTCGGCGATGCGGTTCACCAGGTTGAGCTCAGTGCCCACGAGCCAGCGGGTGCCCGCCGGCGCCTCGGCGATGGTCTTGATGATGAACTCGGTGGAGCCGACGTAGTCGGACAGCCGGCACACGTCGAAATTGCACTCCGGGTGAGAGATCACGATGGCGTCCGGGTGCTGGTTCTTGTAGCGCAGGATGTGGCTCGCCTGGAACATCTGGTGCACCGAGCAATGGCCTTTCCACAGCAGGAGCTTGGCCGTGCGGATTTTCTCCGGGGCGAGGCCCCCCATGGGCTCGTCCGGATCCCACACCAGCATCTCCTCCAGGGAAATGCCCATCTGGTGGCCGGTCCAGCGCCCCAGATGCTGGTCCGGGAAGAACAGAACCTTGGGCCGCCGGGCGAACGACCACTCCAGAATCTTGCGGGCGTTGCTGGAGGTGCACACGATACCTCCGTGCTCGCCGCAGAACGCTTTGAGATCGGCCGCCGAATTGATGTAAGTGACCGGCGTCACCTGCTCGTCGGGATCTAGGACTTCGGAGAGCTCCCGCCATGCCCGCTCCACCTTCGCCAGGTTCGCCATGTCGGCCATGGAGCAGCCGGCGTTCAGGTCGGGCAGGATCGAGACCTGCTCGGGCCGGCTGAGGATGTCGGCCACCTCGGCCATGAAGTGCACGCCGCAGAAGACGATGTACTCGGCGTCCGTCTGGGCGGCGAGCCGGGAGAGCTTCAGCGAGTCTCCGGTCAGGTCGGCGTGCTTGTACACGTCGGCCCGCTGGTAATGGTGGCCCAGGATCACGGCCCGCTTGCCGAGTGCCGCCTTGGCGGCCAGGATGCGCTCTTGGCAATCCTCGTCCGGCAGGCGCTGGAAGCGATCGAAGGCGATGGCGGCGGTGTGCACGGCTGTGATGACCTCTCGCGCTTCGTGGCTATTCAAGGATAGATATAGAGTCCCTTTAAGACCGTTTCAACCGGTCAGGGTTTCCCCACCCGCTGGGGGAGCAAGAGGATAGCGTCCCGGTTGCTCCAGGAAAAGACCTTCTGCGCTGCCTCCCGGTAGGGCAGCCACTGATAGCCCAAGTGCTCCCGGGGCGCCACCCGCACCGGCGTGGGCTCCGGCACCTCCAGCGCGAAGACGTGCTCTGTGTTGTGGGTCACCCCCGGCGGGTAGCGGTGGCGCCATTCGCGGAAGATTTCGTAGCGGTTGGTGATTCCCCAGTCCGTGAGCCGGTAGGCGGCGGGGTCGAGGCCCGTCTCTTCCGCCACCTCCCGCCGGGCCGTCTGTTCCAGGGTTTCGCCCGGGTTCTGGCTGCCGGTCACCGACTGCCAGAACCCGGGCCGGTCGGCCCGCTCCAGCAGCAGCACTTCTAGCGCCGGCGTGTGGATCAGCACCAGCACCGAGACCGGTATCTTGTAGGGGGTCACTTACCGCCCTGCGGCTCGGCCTGTTCAAGCTTTCGCGGTCTCCGGACGACGGACGCGGATGTGCAGCTCTCGGAGCTGCTTCTCGTCCACCGGGCTCGGCGCGCGGGTCAGCAGGCACTGGCCCCGCTGGGTCTTGGGGAAGGCGATCACATCCCGGATCGACTCCGCCCCCGCCATCAAGGCCACGATCCGGTCGAGCCCGAAGGCCATGCCGCCGTGGGGCGGCGCGCCGTACTGGAGCGCCCGCAGCAGAAAGCCGAACTTCTGCTCCGCTTCCTCGGCACTGATGGCGAGGGCCCGGAACACTTTCGACTGCACTTCCTGGCGATGGATGCGCACCGAGCCGCCCCCCACCTCCCAGCCGTTCAACACCATGTCGTAGGCCTTGGAGCGGGCGCGTCCTGGCTCGCGCTCCAGCAGATCCTCGTGGCCCACCGCGGGCGAAGTGAAAGGGTGATGCAAGGCGGCCCAGCGCTTTTCCTCCTCGTCCCACTCGAACATGGGAAAGTCCACCACCCATAGGGGCCGCCAGCCGGGCTCCGCGAGCCCCCGGTCGTGGGCAAGCTTCAGCCGCAACGCGCCGAGGGACTCGTTGACCACCTTGGCCCGGTCCGCGCCGAAGAAGACGAGGTCTCCGTCCTTGGCCCCGGTACGCTCCAGGATCGTCTGGATCGCCTGCGGGGAAAGGAACTTGAGGATGGGCGATTGTAGTCCCTCCACCCCTTTCCCCAACGCGTTTACCTTGATGTAGGCGAGGCCCTTGGCGCCGTAGATCTTGACGTACTCCGTATAGTCGTCGATCTCTTTGCGCGTGAGCTCGCCGCCCCCGGGCAGGCGCAGCGCCGCCACCCGACCATCCGGCAGGCGCGCCGCTTCGCGGAACACCTTGAACTCCACATCCCCCATGGCATCGGTGAGCTCGGTGAGCACCAAGGGAACGCGCAGATCGGGCTTGTCCGAGCCGTATAGTGCCATGGCGTCGTCATAGGTGAGGCGCGGAAACGGCGCGGGCAGCTCCACGTCCAGGACCGCCTTGAACACGCTGCGGATCATATCCTCCATGAGGGCGGTGATCTCCGGCACGTCCAGAAACGAGGTCTCCACGTCGATCTGGGTGAACTCCGGCTGCCGGTCCGCTCGCAGGTCCTCGTCGCGGAAGCATTTGACGATCTGGTAATAGCGGTCGAAGCCCGCCATCATCAGTAGCTGCTTGAACAACTGCGGCGACTGGGGTAGGGCGTAGAATTCCCCCGCATGCAGCCGGCTTGGCACCAGGAAGTCCCGCGCCCCCTCCGGGGTGGAGCGGGTGAGCATGGGGGTCTCGATGTCGACGAAGCCGTGCCGGTCCAGAAATTCCCGCACCGCCATGGCCACCCGATGGCGCAGCCGCAGGTTGCGCTGCATCTGAGGTCGCCGCAGGTCCAGCACCCGGTGCTCCAGGCGCACCTGCTCGCTGATGGTCTCGTCGTCCATGAGGAACGGGGGCGGCAGGGAGGGATTGAGCACTTCCACCTGGTGAGCAAGCACCTCCACCTCGCCGCTCGCCAGGTTGGGATTGACTGTGCCGGCGGGGCGCTCCCGCACCCGGCCCGCGACCCGGAGCACATACTCGTTGCGCACCGAATCGGCCACTCGGAACGGCTCCGGCCGCTCCGGGTCGCACACGATCTGGACCAGGCCCTCCCGGTCCCGCAGGTCGATGAAAATGACGCCGCCGTGGTCGCGGCGCCGGTGCACCCAGCCGCAGAGGGTGACCTCCTGGCCCACGTGCTGGCGGTTAATCCATCCGCAATAGGTCGTTCGCATGTCGATCCGATGAGAGTTCCGGTCCTGGGTAGCGATACGCCGCTCCGGGCGCCTGCACGCGCCGTGGGGGAAAAATCAAGCGATCCGCGCCCGCCCTCTGCGGCCGCCCGGGCCGGGTTTCGCCTCCGGGGCGAGCACGCCCATCGAGACGATGTACTTGAGCGCCGCGTCGACGCTGATGTCGAGCTCGACCACGTCGCCCTTGGGCATCATCAGAAAGAAGCCGGAAGTGGGGTTGGGCGTAGTGGGCACGTAAACGCTCACGTACTCGCCCTGCAGGTGGTCAGCTACGTCTCCGCCCGGTTTGCCGGTGAGAAAGGCGATGGTCCACGCCCCCGGCCGCGGGTACTGGATCAGGAGCGCCTTGCGGAAGGCCACGCCTTTGCTGGAGAAAAGGCTGTCGCTCACCTGCTTGACGCTGTAGTAGATGGACTTCACCACCGGAATGCGCCGCAGCAGCCCTTCCCAATAATCGATCAGGCGCTGCCCGATAACGTTGGTGGCGAACACCCCGGTGGCCAGCACCACCCCGAAACTGAGGATCACCCCCAGCCCGGGGATTCGAAACCCGAGCCAGCGCTCCGGCTGCCACGCGTCGGGCAAGAGGAGCAGGGTCTGGTCCATGCTGCTCACCAGCAGGTTCAGCACCCACAAGGTGATGCCAAGCGGTATCCAGATCAGCAGCCCGGTGACCAGGTATTTTTTCATGCCTCCGCCTTGGATGCGGCGCAGCCGCAGGCGCCCGCGCCGCAGGCGTGGCCCGATGAAGTCCCTTCCTTGGACTCCGATTTCGCCGCAGGCCTGGAGCCGCTGTTCTTGAAGTCGGTCACGTACCAGCCCGTGCCCTTGAGCTGGAAGCCCGCCGCGGTGAGTAGCTTATTGAAAGATTCCTGGCCGCACTGGGGACACACGGTCATGAGCGGCTCTCCCACCTTCTGCAGGTATTCCCTCTGAAAACCGCAGGACGAACAGCGATACTCGTAGATCGGCATGGCTACCCCCCTGAAAAATCGATCAAAACCATTATACCCTGCGCCCAGTAGGCAAGGGGAAAAATGGGGTTCCTGCGGGCTGATTCCAAGTCGGTCGTGGAGGCCTCGCTCGGCGCCCAGAGCGTGCAGAAGGCTTGCCCGATCTTGAATTTTATCCTGGTTATGCTGCGATGCAGCATAACCAGGATTACCGGACGGAGAGGCCTCCCGCCTTGACTCGTATAATCAGCTTTTTCCATCTCTTGCCCCAGGAGGTTTTCCTTGACCCAATCCTTCGGACGCTGCCAGGCGCTGATCGACCAGGCCCGGTTCCATGGGCCGGTGGCCACAGCCGTGGTTTACCCGGTGAGCCGGGAGGGTCTGCTTGGGGCGGTCGAAGCCGCCCGATGCGGTCTCATCCATCCCCTGCTCGTCGGTCCGGGTGAAACCATTCGCCGGGTCGCCGCCGAGGCGGGGGTGGACTTGGCCGGGTGCGTACTGATCGAGGAGACCGAGCCGGTCGCCTGTGCGGCCCGCGCCGCCGCCCTGGCCCGGGCAGGGGAGGCCCAGGTGATCATGAAGGGGAGCCTCCACACCGACGAGCTCATGGGGGTGATCGTGTCCCGGGACGCGGGCCTGCGTACCCACCGGCGCATCAGCCACGTCTTCTGCATGGACGTGGCCGCCTATCCCAAGCTGCTCCTCATTTCGGACGCGGCGGTCAACATCGCCCCCGGCCTCGCCACCAAGCGCGACATTGTGCAGAACGCCATCGATGTGGCCCGGGTGATCGGGGTGGAGACGCCCCGGGTCGCCCTGCTCTCGGCGGTGGAGACCGTCAACCCGGACATCCCCTCCACCGTGGATGCGGCGGCCCTGTGCAAGATGGCCGATCGGGGCCAGATCACCGGCGCCGTCCTGGACGGTCCCCTGGCCTTCGACAACGCCATCTCGGCGCAGGCCGCCAGGACCAAAGGCATCGTCTCCCCCGTCTCCGGTCAAGTGGATGTGCTGGTGGTCCCTAACCTGGAGGCGGGCAACATGCTCTACAAGCAACTGGTTTACCTCTCCGGGGCCCTCGCCGCCGGCGTGGTGGTGGGCGCCCGGGTGCCGGTGGTCCTCACCAGCCGCGCCGACACGCCGGCGAGCCGCATCGCCTCCACCGCTGTCGCCTGCCTGCTTGCCCAAGCCCGGAAAGCGAGCGCCGAGTGAGCGACCACGTCCTCGTCGTTAACGCCGGCTCGTCCAGCGTGAAATTCGCCGTCTACCCCGTGGATGGGGACTGGAAGGTCCACTACCGCCTGCGGGGTGAGCTGGAGGGGATCGGTCACGCCCCCCGGTTGCACGCCAGAACGCCGGAGGGTCCGCTAGCCCGGGAGGAAACGCTGCCCTCCCGCGATGCCCGGTCTTTCGGGCCCCGGGAAGCGGTGGCCTTTCTGGTGGGGTGGCTGGGCCGGCACTTGACACAGCACCGGCTGGTGGCCGCCGGTCACCGGGTGGTCCACGGCGGCGAGCGCTTCTCGGCGCCGGTGCTCATTGCGCCGGAGGTGATGGACTACCTGCAGCAGCTCGTGCCCCTGGCCCGCCTGCATGAGCCCTGGGAGCTGGAGGCGATCCGGACCCTGGCCCAGGCGCGGCCGGACCTGCACCAGGTCGCCTGTTTCGATACCGCATTCCACGCCACCCAGCCGGAGGTGGCGCGGCGCTTCGCGCTACCGCGCCGGTTCCACGACGAGGGAGTGAAGCGTTACGGCTTCCACGGCCTGTCCTACGAATACGCCACCCACGCCTTGCCGGCCCTGGTGGGGGACCGCGCCTCAGGCCGGGTGGTGGTGGCCCATCTCGGCAACGGGGCGAGCCTTTGCGCCTTGCAGGGGCTGAAAAGCGTCGCCACCACCATGGGTTTCACGGCCTTGGACGGCTTGGTGATGGGTACCCGCCCGGGGGCCCTGGACCCGGGCGTGCTCCTTTACCTGATCCAGGAGCGGAACATGACGGTCGAGCAGGTGAGCGACCTGCTGTACTTCCGCTCGGGGCTCCTGGGCGTCTCGGGTTTAAGCCACGACATGCGGGCGCTACTGGCGAGTCCCGATGCGCGGGCCCAAGAAGCCGTGGAACTCTTCGTCTATCGGGTGGTGCGGGAGGTGGGCTCCCTGGTCGCCGCCCTGGGCGGGCTGGACGTGCTGGCCTTCAGCGGCGGCATCGGCGAGCGCTCGCCCGAGATCCGGGAACGCGTCTGCGCCCAGCTCGCCTGGCTGGGGATCAAGCTGGATCCCGACGCCAACCGGGCCGGCGGGCCGATAGTGAGCGCCGCCGCAAGCCCCATTCCCGTGTGCGTGGTCCATTGCAACGAGGAGTTGGTGATCGCCCGCCATACCTGCCGGCTGCTGCAACAGCGGGGGCTCATCGCCCGTCGCCGCCCTCCCTTCGCCACCTAGGCGCCGCTCAGAAGGGAATATCGTCCTCGAAGTCGTCGAAGCTGCTGCCGCTCGAAGCCTTTGCCCGCGCGGGGCTTGGAGCGGCGCCCGCACTCTCCCGATCGGCCGCTTCGAAAGCGCCTCCCCCCCGCGACCCCAGCATCTGCATCCGCTCCGCGACGATCTCGGTGGTATAGCGGTCCTGGCCCTCCTTGTCCTGCCACTTGCGGGTGCGGAGGCTCCCCTCCACGTACACCTGGCTGCCTTTTTTAAGATATTCGCCGGCGATCTCGGCGAGCTTGCCGAAAAAGGCTACCCGGTGCCACTCGGTGCGTTCCTGCTTTTCCCCGTTCTTGTCCTTCCAGGTCTCGCTGGTGGCCAGGCGTATATTGGTCACGGCGTCGCCGCTGGGCAGGTAGCGCACCTCGGGATCGGCGCCCAAGTTGCCGATCAGAATCACTTTGTTGACGGATGCCATCGGAAAATCCTCTTTGCGCCGGTTACGCGCGCACAGACAGCATAGCGCAGAAGCCCGACCGCCGCCATCGGGCGGGGCGGGTGGCCGGAAACGGAAACCTGCCGCCGGGGCGCCACCTGGGCTCGAGCCTCCCGGAGCCGCATCGGCGGAAAGCCGCACGTCGGCTCGAGAAGGGCAACGAAAATTCAGTACACTAACAAATTTGGCTTGCTTTCTTTTCGAGCGATGGATTTCATTCGAATCCGCGGGGCTCGCACGCATAACCTCAAGAACATCCACGTCGACCTGCCGCGCAACCGGCTGGTGGTGATCACCGGCCTTTCCGGTTCGGGCAAGTCCTCCCTCGCCTTCGACACCCTCTACGCCGAGGGCCAGCGCCGCTACGTGGAGTCCCTCTCCGCCTACGCCCGGCAGTTTCTCGAACTCATGGAAAAGCCGGACGTGGATCTGATCGAGGGGCTCTCCCCGGCCATCGCCATCGAGCAGAAAGCGGCCTCCCAGAATCCCCGTTCCACCGTGGGCACGGTAACCGAGATCCACGACTACCTGCGGTTGCTGTTCGCCCGAGCGGGCGACCCCCATTGTCCCGAGCACGGCATCGTCCTGCAGGCCCAGAGCGTGAGCCAGATGGTGGACCACGTGCTGCAATTGCCGGAAGGCACCCGGCTCATGATCCTGGCGCCGGCGGTGGTGGGCCGCCGGGGCGAGCAGGCGGAACTATTCGACGAGCTGCGCGCCCAGGGCTTCGTGCGGGTGCGCGTGGACGGCAGGGTCTATGAGGTGGATGCGCTGCCCAAACTCGCCAAGAACCGCAAGCACACCGTGGAGGTGGTGGTGGACCGGCTGCGGGTCGCGCCCGACGCCAAGCAGCGCCTGGCGGAATCCTTCGAGACGGCGCTGCGCCACTCCGACGGGCGGGCCCTCGCCGTCGAAATGGATACCGGCCGGGAACACGTGTTCTCGTCCCGCTTCGCCTGCCCAGTGTGCAGCTACTCGCTGCCGGAGCTGGAGCCCCGGCTTTTTTCCTTCAACAATCCAATGGGGGCATGCCCCGAATGCGACGGACTGGGAACCATCACCTTCTTCGACCCGAAGCGGGTGGTAGCCTTTCCCCATCTATCCCTCGGCGCCGGCGCCATTCGGGGTTGGGACCGGCGCAACCAGTTCTATTACCAGCTCCTCGTGAGCCTCGCGAAGCACTACGGCTTCGACATCGAAAAGCCCTTCGAGGAGCTGCCGGAGAAGATACAGCAGGTGATCCTCTACGGCTCGGGCGACGAGCGCATCCGCTTCACCTATCTGGGGGACAAGGACCAGCGCCACCGGCGGGAGCATCCCTTCGAAGGCATCATCTCCAACCTGGAACGACGCTACCGGGAAACCGATTCCACGGTGGTGCGAGAAGAGCTGGCCAAGTACTTGAACACCCGGGTCTGCCCCCAGTGCCAAGGCACCCGGCTGCGGTTGGAGGCGCGGCACGTGCGCTTCGCCGGCCGCACCATCTATGAGCTATCTTCCATGCCTCTCAAGGAGGCCCAGGCGTTTTTCGAGAGCTTGAGCCTTTCCGGCACGAAGCAGGCGATCGCCGACAAGATCGTGAGGGAGATCGGCAATCGCCTGCGCTTCCTGAACGACGTGGGGCTGGACTACCTCACCCTGGATCGCTCCTCGGACACCCTCTCGGGAGGAGAGGCCCAGCGCATCCGCCTCGCCTCCCAGATCGGTTCCGGCCTGACGGGAGTGATGTACGTGCTGGACGAGCCGTCCATCGGGCTGCACCAGCGGGACAACAACCGGCTGCTCTCGACCCTCAAGAGCCTGCGCGACCTGGGCAACACGGTGATCGTGGTGGAGCACGACCGGGAGGCGATCCTGTGCGCCGATCACGTGGTGGACATGGGCCCCGGCGCCGGAGAGCACGGCGGGGAAGTGATCGCCCAGGGACCGCCGGCGGCGATCTTGGCGGCGGAGGCCTCCCTCACGGGACAGTACCTCTCGGGAGTGCGCACCATCGCCGTTCCCCGGCGCCGCCGCCGGCCCCATACGGAACGCCGGCTGCGGCTGGTGGGGGCGAGCGGCAACAACTTGAAGGGCGTCACCCTGGACGTGCCAGTGGGCTTGTTCGTCTGCGTGACAGGCGTCTCCGGCTCGGGCAAGTCGACCCTCATCAACGATACCCTGTACGCCGCGGTGGCGCGCGCTCTGTACGGGGCGAGCCTGGAGCCCGCGCCCCACGAGCGTATCGAAGGGCTCGAGTACTTCGACAAGGTGGTCAGCGTGGACCAGAGCCCCATCGGGCGCACGCCCCGCTCCAATCCGGCCACCTATACGGGCCTGTTCACCCCGATCCGGGAGCTCTTTGCCCAGGTCCCCGAGGCCCGGGCGCGGGGCTACGGGCCCGGCCGCTTCTCCTTCAACGTCAAGGGCGGACGGTGCGAGGCGTGCCAGGGCGACGGCATGCTCAAGGTGGAAATGCACTTCCTGCCCGATATCTACGTGCAGTGCGACGTGTGCCACGGGCGTCGCTACAACCGGGAGACGCTGGAGATCCGCTACAAAGGGAAGACCATCCACGAGGTCCTGGCGATGAACGTGGAGCAGGCCTACGAGTTTTTTCAGTCCGTGCCCCTGGTTGCCCGCAAACTGCGCACCCTGCTGGACGTGGGGCTGGGATACATGTCCCTCGGCCAGTCGGCCACCACCCTCTCCGGCGGGGAAGCCCAGCGGGTGAAGCTCGCCCTGGAGCTTTCCAAACGGGACACCGGGCGCACCCTCTACATCCTGGACGAGCCCACCACGGGGCTTCATTTCCACGACATCGATCTGCTGCTCAAGGTGCTGCACCGCCTGCGGGACCACGGCAATACGGTGATCGTCATCGAGCACAACATGGACGTGATCAAGACCGCCGACTGGATCGTGGACCTAGGCCCGGAGGGCGGCGACCGGGGGGGTCGCATCATCGCCGAAGGGCCGCCCGAGCAGGTAGCCACGGTACCGGAGAGTTTCACCGGACAATATTTACGGCGCATACTCACCACCTGACGAGGCATCCATGGCAAAAAGAACGACAGAACCGAGGACTCTCCTCATCGAGAGCTTCCGCGCGGCGGTTGCCGCGGCCGATCCTCTGCGCATCGTGCCGAGGCACCTGCCGCCGCCGCCCAAAGGGCGCACCCTGGTGGTCGGGGCGGGCAAGGCCGCCGCCTCCATGGCCAAGGCGGTGGAAGACCATTGGCCGGCCGAGGCGCCCCTCTCGGGCCTGGTCATCACCCGCTACCAGCACGGGCTGCCCACCCGGCGCATCCGGGTGGTGGAAGCAGGCCACCCGGTTCCCGACGAGAGCGGGGAGGCGGCGGCCCGAGAAATCCTCGAGGAGGTGAAACGGGTGGGGCCGGACGACCTGGTCCTCGCCTTGGTGAGCGGCGGAGGCTCCAGCCTGCTGTCCCTCCCGGCGCCGGGCATCGGCATGGTGGACCTCAAGGCGGTGACGCGGGAGCTGCTCGCCTGCGGGGCCTCCATCCAGGAGATCAACACGGTGCGCAAGCACTTGTCCCTGATCCAGGGCGGACGCCTCGCCGCCGCCTCCCAGGCGCCGGTCCTGGCGCTCATCGTCTCCGACGTGACCGGCGACGACCCGACCCACATCGCCTCGGGGCCCTTCGCCCCCGATCCCACCACTTACGAGGACGCCCTGGCGATCTTGAGGGACTACCGGATCGAACCCCCCCCAGCCGTGCGCGCCCATCTGGAGCGCGGCCGCGCCGGCGATCTTCCCGAGACCCCCAAGCCGGGGGACCCCGTCTTTGCGCGGGTGGAGAATCGGATCATCGCCACGGCCCACGGGTCCCTGGTGGCCGCGGGAGAGTATTTTCGCCGCCGCCGCATCCCCACCGCCATCCTGGGCGACAGCGTCACGGGCGAGGCGCGGGAGGTGGCCCAGGTGTACGCAGCGCTAGCGCGGGAAGTGCGCGCCTACGGCCATCCCTGGAGGCCGCCGGTCGCTCTGATCTGCGGCGGGGAGACCACCGTCACCGTGCAGGGCAAGGGCCGCGGCGGGCGCAACTGCGAGTTCCTCCTGGCCTTGACCCTGGCGCTGGACGCCCTGCCGGACGTCCATGCCCTCGCCTGCGACACCGACGGCATCGACGGCACGGAAGACAATGCGGGCGCTGTCTGCGGCCCCGAGACGTTGGCCCGGGCCCGAACCCTCGGCCTGGATGGCAAAGAGCGGCTCGCGGACAACGACGGCTACACCTTCTTCGAGCGGCTGGGGGATCTGGTGATCAGCGGACCCACCCGCACCAACGTCAACGACTACCGGGCGATCCTGATCCTGTGAAGTCCAGGCGGGCCTGAACCCGCCCGCCGTCGTAGACCAGCCCCTCGGGCGTCCACCGGGCCGCCGGATGAAGCCGGTGACGAACGCTCATCCCCGGCTGCAGGAGGTGGACGACCGGGTTCCCGCAGGCGCACAGGTAATCCGCGATCAGGGAACGGTGGCAGCGTTGGGGCGCCTGTTCCGCGCACATGAGGGCGAGGGGCGTCTGCTGGGCCAGGGAGAGAATCTCCGCGACGGCGGCCCGAAAGGCCTCCGTCTGCATATGATCGGCAAAGCCCCGGAACGCCGGTTCCTCCAGCGCCCCGTGGGGCGAGCCGGTCCCGGGCGCGCGGAAACCTCCCAGGGCCTTTCCCTGCCACTGGTAGCGGATTCCCGCTTCCCGGAGGGAAGCCTCCAGCCGCGCCCGCTCGAACTGGGGATGCCGGCGGGAGACGGGGTAAGCCCGCACGTCCACGAGCCAGGCGACGCCCTGGGCTGCGAGCAGGTCGATCAGCGCCGCCCCCGGACGAGCGCCGTGGCCCACCGTGTAGACCAATGCCATGCGCCCCTCACTCCCATGCAACCCGGGTGCCCACGGAGAGTCCCAGCACGGCCTTCGCGCTGCCCCGGTTCACCGCCACCTCCGCCAGGCCCAGACAATTCTCGTACCAGAAAGGCGTACCGGGAGGCGCTTCGCTGAAGACGCGGCCATGGGGAAGGGAGCCTCCGCCCACCCGCAGACGGCGCTCGGGGTCCACCCCTTGGGCGCGGAGCCCGGTCATGGCGTTGCCGTAGTGGTCGATGTAAATGATCCGGGCCAGGTCGCCAGCGGGCAGTGCCACCTCCAGCGCCGGCACCGGCTGGAGAAAGGCCGCCGGATCGTCGCCTTTGGCCAGGCGCGCCGCCACCGGTGCAAACAGGTCGCGGCCGTGGAAGGAGGCGCTCAGGCGGGCGGGCCGCCAGACGATGCGATGGCACCTCGCTTCCTGAGCCCGTTCCGCCACCACCGAAAGCAAGCCGTTGTCCGGTCCGACGAACCAGCGGCCATCGGCCTGGACCGCCACCGGCTGGCGTGGGCCGCCGACGCCGGGATCCACCACCGCCATGAACACCGATCCCGCTCCGAACTCGGAAACCAGCGCAGCGAGCAGGTGGGCGCCCGCCTCCACGTCGAAGGCCGGCGCGTCGTGCAGCAGGTCAACCACCCGCGCTTGCGGCGCTTCCCGCGCCAGCACCCCGTGCACCTGGCCGACATAGAGGTCGGATGCGCCGAAATCGGTTAACAAGACGATGGCCACGGTGGCTTCCCACAAAGCCGAAAGCCGGGCGGCGCCCGGCTTCCTGAAGCGCGCCGACTCTCGCCCCCCGCACGTCTTAGGGCTTGGCTCGCGCCTTCTTTTCGGGTTTTTCCGCTGCCTCGGATCTACCCAAGAGCTCTACCAGTCCCATCGGCGCATGGTAGCTCCGACATCACCCCGGCTGCGCCGGGGGTGAGTCTCCGCAGCAATGAGCCTTACTCTTTCGCTTCGGACGCCCCCGTGGTCTTCTCGCCCGTCTCTGGGCGATCCAGCAACTCTACGAGTGCCATCGGCGCATTGTCACCCCGGCGGAAGCCGAATTTCAGGATTCGCAGGTAACCGCCGTTACGGTTCTTGTAGCGGGGACCCAGCTCGTCGAAGAGCTTGACCACGCTCTGCCGGTCCCGCAGCCGGTTGAAAGCGAGCCGGCGGTTGGCCAGGGTCGGCGTCTTGGCCAGGGTGATGAGGGGTTCCGCCACGCGACGCAGCTCCTTCGCCTTGGGCAGGGTGGTCTTGATGACCTCGTGCCGCAGCAGCGAGTTGGTCATGTTGCGGAACATGGCCAGCCGGTGGCTGGTGGTGCGGTTGAGCTTGCGGTATCCCTGACGGTGGCGCATGATGATGTCCTTTCCCCCTACCGGCCCGCGCTTAGGGCCTTTCCAGTCCCGCGGCGGTCAGTCTTAGCTCCGGCCAACCTGAAGGTTACCCTGCGCTGAAACTGGCCCCAAGGGCCTGCGGCCGAGATCGGCCAATGTCACCTCCCTTACGGCCTTTCCAGTCCCGCGGGCGGCCAGTTTTCCAGTTTCATCCCCAGGGTCAGCCCGCGCGAGGCGAGCACTTCCTTGATCTCGTTGAGCGACTTGCGCCCCAGATTGGGCGTCTTCAGCAGCTCCGTTTCCGTACGCTGGATCAGGTCGCCGATGTAATAGATATTTTCCGCCTTGAGGCAGTTGGCGGAGCGCACGGTAAGCTCCAGGTCATCTACCGGCCGCAGCAGGATCGGGTCCACCTGGGGCGACTTGGGAGCCTCCACTTGGGCCGGCGTGCCTTTGAGATCGGCGAACAAGGACAATTGATCCACCAGGATCCGCGCCGCGTAGCGGATCGCCTCCTCGGGCTCGATGGCGCCATTGGTTTCGACATCCATGACGAGCTTGTCCAGATCGGTGCGCTGCTCGACCCGGGCGCTTTCCACCGTATAGCTCACCCGGCGCACCGGGCTGAACGAGGCGTCCAGCATGATGGTGCCGATGCCCCGCCCGGCCGTTTCGGTCGGCCGGCGCACGGTGGCTGGCACGTAGCCGCGGCCCTGCTCCACCTTGATCTGCATTTCCAGCTTGCCTCCGGCAGCCAAATGGGCGATCACGTGCTCGGGGTTGACGATCTCCACGTCGTGGGTGACCTCGATATCGGCGGCCGTCACCGGGCCCTCGCCCTGCTTCTTGAGGGTCAAGGTTGCCTCGGTGCGATTATGCAGTCTCAACACCACGCCTTTCAGGTTGAGCAGGATGTCCACCACGTCCTCGCGCACTCCCTCGATCGTCGAGTATTCGTGCAGCACGCCGTTGATGTGCACTTCCGTCGGCGCATATCCGGGCATCGAGGAAAGGAGGACGCGTCGCAACGCGTTGCCCAGCGTGTGGCCGTAGCCGCGCTCGAACGGCTCCATGGTGATGCGCGCGTACATGGGCGACAGATGCTGCACGTCGACGATGCGCGGCTTGAGAAAAGCACTGGCTTGCATGTTCACTACCTCTTGGTCAACTGGCACACGACCGCCCTTGCGTTCCGTTTTCTGCTCCCGCAACGGCGCCGCACCAAGGATCTCGCCCCCGGGCGCCTTGGCCGACTACTTGGAATAAAGCTCCACCACCACGTTCTCGTTGATGGTCTGGGGAAGCTCGGAGCGCTGGGGCCGTGCCTTGAACGTTCCCTTCAGCGCCTTGACATCGACCTCGATCCACTCGGGAAAGCCCCGCTGCTCGGCCGCTTCGGCCGCCGCTTTGATGCGCAGTTGCTCCTTGGCCCTTTGCGCCACCTCCACCACGTCGCCTGGTCGAAGCCGATACGACGGAATGTTCACGCGGCGGCCGTTCACCAGGATGCCGTTGTGGCGCACGAGCTGCCGGGCCTCGGCGCGGGAGGCCCCGAAGCCCATGCGGAAGGCGACGGTGTCCAAGCGGCTCTCCAACAATTGCAGCAGGGTTTCCCCGGTGATCCCTTTGCGGCGGTCGGCCTCGAAGTAGAGATTGCGGAATTGCCGCTCCAGCAGCCCATAGGTGCGCCGCAGCTTCTGCTTCTCGCGCAGCTGGATCGCGTAGTCGGAAAGCCGTCCGCTCTTCTGGCCGTGCTGCCCGGGCGGATAGCTGCGGCGCTCCACCGGACACTTGTCCGTGAAGCACTTCTCGCCCTTGAGAAACAGTTTCTCGCCTTCGCGGCGGCACTGCCGGCATTTGGCATCCAGGTATCTCGCCACGCTTGCTCTCCTTGGAAAATCAGATGCGACGCCGCTTCGGCGGGCGTACGCCGTTGTGCGGAATCGGGGTCACGTCCGAGATGCTGGTGATCTTGAAACCGACCGCGTGCAGCGCGCGCACCGCGGACTCGCGCCCAGGACCGGGCCCCTTGATCCTGACCTCCAGGTTCTTTACCCCGTACTCCTGGGCCGCGCGCCCCGCCTGCTCGGCGGCGACTTGGGCGGCAAACGGCGTGCTCTTGCGCGAGCCCTTGAATCCGTTGCTTCCGGCCGTGGCCCAGGCCAAGGCGTTCCCTTGCCGGTCGGTGATGGTCACGATGGTGTTGTTGAACGACGCGTGAATGTGGGCGATGCCTTCGGCCACATTCTTCTTGACCTTCTTTCGCACCCTGGTGCTGGTTTTCGCCATGCTGGTTCCTTACTTGGCTTGTGTCGCCGTCTTTTTGGCGGCGCCGATGATCTTGCGCGGGCCCTTGCGGGTGCGCGCGTTGGTGCGGGTTCGCTGCCCGCGCACGGGAAGCCCCCGGCGGTGCCGCACCCCCCGGTAGCAGCCGAGGTCCATCAGCCGTTTGATGCTCATGGACACTTCCCGGCGCAGATCGCCCTCGACCGTGTATTTGCCCACCTCGTCGCGCAGGCGATCCATCTCGGAATCGCTCAAGTCCTTGATTTTCTTTGATCCATCTATTCCGGCAGCAGCGCAAATGCGGCGCGCCCGGCTGCGCCCGATGCCGTAGATCGCGGTGAGCGCAATCACGGCGTGCTGATGGTTCGGAATATTGACGCCTGCGATGCGGGCCATGCAAAGACTCCGAAAACGGAAAACTTTAAATTATATCCACTACAACCTTGCCGCGCCAGGCGAAAAGGCGCAGCCGCTCAACCTTGGCGCTGCTTGTGACGAGGGTCCGAGCAGATCACCCGGACCACCCGCTTGCGCCGCACGATCTTGCACTTGCGGCAGATTTTCTTCACCGACGCCTGAACCTTCATCATCAGCTCCTCGAAAGCTTGGGGCAGTCCACCCCGCCACGCTCCTTCTACGGGCTCCGCGGCCGGGGCTCGCGCCCTCGACCGGCCCTATTTCGCCCGGAACACGATGCGGCCGCGCGAAAGATCGTAAGGGGTGAGCTCCACCGTCACCTTGTCTCCGGGCAAGATGCGGATGTAGTGCATCCGCATCTTGCCCGAGATGTACCCCAAAATCACATGCCCGTTTTCCAGTCTCACGCGAAACGTGGCGTTGGGCAGGGTCTCCAGTACCTCGCCCTGCATTTGGATCGTTTCTTCCTTGGCCATACGACCTAGCGCACCGGAAGCCCGCCCTTCAGATTGGCCTTCTTGAGCAGACTTTCATACTGGTGCGACATCACGTAGGCCTGGACCTGGGCCATGAAGTCCATGGTCACGACCACGATGATCAGCAGGGACGTGCCGCCGAAATAGAACGGGACGTTCCACTTGAGGATCAGGAATTCCGGGAGCAGGCAGACCAGGGTCACGTAAACGGAGCCGGCCAGGGTCAGCCGCATCATGATCCGCTCGATGTAGCGCGCGGTCTGCTCGCCGGGACGGATGCCGGGCACGAAGGCACCGCTTTTCTTCAGGTTATCCGCAGTCTCCTTCGGGTTGAAGACCAGGGCGGTGTAGAAGAAGCAGAAGAATATGATCGCCGCCGCGTACAGCAGCACATAAATCGGCTGGCCGGGGGAAAGGGTGGCCGCGATGTCGCGCAGCCAGGTGACGGACTCGTGGCTGCCGAACCAGCCGGCCAGGGTAGCCGGGAACAGGATGATGCTGGAGGCGAAGATGGGCGGAATGACGCCTGCCATGTTCAGCTTGAGCGGCAGGTGCGAGCTGGTGCCGCCGTAGATCTTGCGTCCGACCTGGCGCTTGGCGTAATTCACCAGGATCTTGCGCTGCCCCCGCTCCACGAACACCACCAGGGCGGTAACCGCCAGCGCCCCGACTAGGAGCATCAGCACCAGGGGAATGGAGAACGCACCGGTGCGCGCCAGCTCCAGCGTCCCGCCGATGGCCTGGGGCAGGCCCGCCACGATCCCGGCGAAGATGATCAGGGAAATCCCGTTGCCGATGCCCCGCTCGGTGATCTGTTCCCCGAGCCACATCAGGAACATCGTGCCCGTGACCAGGGTGACGACGGTGGTGAAGCGGAACATGAGTCCCGGCTCCGGCACGAGACCCGGCTGCGCCTCCAGGGCGATGGATATGCCGATGCTCTGGAACGTGGCGAGGAACAGGGTTCCGTACCGGGTGTACTGGGTGATTTTGCGGCGCCCCGCCTCCCCTTCCTTTTTGAGCTGCTCAAGCTGCGGCACCACCACCGTCGCCAGTTGCATGATGATGGAAGCCGAGATATAGGGCATGATGCCCAAGGCGAAAATGGTGAAGCGCGACAGCGCTCCCCCGGAGAACATGTTGAACAGCCCGAGAATGCCCCCCTGCTGGGAGCGGAAGAGCTCCGCCAGCACGGCGGCGTCGATGCCCGGGACGGGGATATGGGCGCCGATGCGGTAGACGATCAACGCGCCGACCAGAAACCATAGCCGGCGCTTGAGATCGCCCATCTTGCCGGTCATGCCCAGCAATGACTCCCGGGTCGTCGCCATGGAACGGTCCTCAACCCTCGACGCTGCCGCCCGCGGCTTCGATCGCGGCCCGCGCCCCTTTGGTCACCTTGACGCCCTGGAGCTTCACCGCCCGGGTGATCTTGCCCGAAAGGATGACCTTCGCCCCCAGCGCTCGGCGCGGGACCACGCCCGCCTTCTTGAGGGCGTCCAGGTCCACGTTGTCGATGCCGAGCTTATCGATCGCACCGAGCCGCACCTCGGCCACGGCGTCCTCGGTCAGGGAGTTGAAGCCCCGTTTCGGTAGCCGCCGCTGCAACGGCATCTGCCCGCCCTCGAAGCCCACCTTGTGATAGCCGCCGGAGCGGGCCCTCTGGCCTTTATGGCCCCGGCCCGAGGTCTTGCCCAGCCCGCTGCCGATGCCCCGTCCGACCCGGCGGCGCGGTCGCTTGGCGCCCGCCGCCGGCTTAAGATCGTTCAGCCGCATTCAATCCTCGCACTTCACCAGGTAGCCGACGCGGCGGATCATGCCCCGCACCGCCGGCGTGTCCTCGACTTCGACCGTGTGGTTCAGCCGCCTGAGCCCCAGCCCGCGCACGCAGGCGCGGTGCTCCTTTTTGGTCCCGATCAGGCTGCGCACCAGTGTGACCCGCAACCGCTTCCCGGTCCCGCTCATTTGGTCCGCTCCAGAATCTCTTCCACGCTCTTGCCGCGCTTGGCGGCGATTTCGGAGGGCGCGTGGACGGCGAGCAGCCCCTTGATCGTCGCCCGCACCACGTTATAAGGATTCGTGGAGCCGATGGACTTGGCCAGGATGTTGGTCACCCCCATCACCTCGAACACGGCCCGCATGGGGCCGCCGGCGATGATCCCCGTCCCCTCGGAGGCGGGTTTCATGTAGACCTTCGCCGCGCCGTGCCGCCCGACCGCCGGATGATACAGCGTGCCGTTCCTGAGCTTGATCTTCACCATCTTGCGGCGCGCCTGTTCCATCGCCTTCTGCACCGCCACCGGCACCTCGCGCGCCTTGCCCTTGCCCATCCCGATTCCGCCGTCGCCGTCGCCGACGACGGTGAGCGCGGCAAATCCGAGGACCCGGCCCCCTTTCACCACCTTGGTGACCCGGTTGACCGCGACCATTTTCTCCCGGAGGTTGTCCTGCCGCTCTTCGATCTGCCCTTTTGCCATCTGCTTAACCTCGTCGGCTGACTATACAGGCCTTTGCCCGAGGGCTGCTCTCCCCGTGTCCTAGAACTTGAGGCCGCCTTCCCGCGCCGCCTCGGCGAGGGCTTTCACGCGTCCATGGTACTTGAAGCCGCTCCGATCGAACGCCACCCGTTCGATCCCGGCGTTTCTCGCCTTCTCCGCGATGCGCTTGCCGACCAGCGCCGCCGCGGCGATGGTGTGGCCCCGGGGCAGGTCCTTGCGCACATCGGGCTCCAGGGTGGAGGCGCTCGCCACCACCCTCCCGCCGCTGGCGTCGATCACCTGGGCGTAGATGTGGAGGTTGCTGCGGAACACGGTCAGCCGCGGGACCTTGAGCTCCGCGATCTTCAGCCGGGTCCTGCGAGCCCGGCGCAGTCGTGCTTGCTTCTTGTTCAGCATGGGAAGCCTCGGCTCACTTCTTCTTGGTCTCTTTCAAGACCACGTGCTCATCCGCGTAGCGGATTCCCTTGCCCTTGTAGGGCTCCGGCTTGCGGTAGCCGCGGATTTCCGCCGCCACCTGCCCGACCTGCTGCTTGTCGATGCCCTTGACCACGATTTCGGTCTGGCTCGGGGTCTCCACCTTGATCCCTTTGGGCATCTTGCGGCTGATCGGGTGGGAAAAGCCCACCGTCAGATTCAGGCTGTCGCCGCTCGCCTGGGCCCGGTAGCCCACTCCGACCAGCGTCAGCCGCTTCTCGAAACCCTTGGTCACGCCGTGAACCATATTGGCCACATTGGCGCGGGTGGTTCCGGACATGGCCTTCGCCATGGCGCTGTCGTTCGCCGCCTTGAAATGGAGGGCATCCCCGTTCTTCTCCACGATCACGTGGCGGGTCAGCGGCCTGGTCAAGGTCCCGAGGGGGCCTTTGACCGTGATCTCGCTTCGGGAGAGCGCCACTTCCACCCCTTTGGGCAGCAGGATTGGATATTTCGCGATTCGGGACACGGCCAGATCCTCACGCCACGATGCACAGCACCTCGCCGCCGATGCCGGCGGCGCGAGCCTGATAGTCCGTCATCACGCCCCTGGACGTGGACACGATGGCGATTCCCAGGCCGTTCATGACCTTGGGCATCTCCCTGGACCCCCTATAGACGCGCAGCCCGGGACGGCTCACGCGCTCGATGGTTTCGATCACCGGCCGTCCCGCGTAATACTTGAGCGCGATCTCCAGTACGGGCTTTCCCTCCGCTTCGCGAACGGCGAAGTCCTCGATGTAGCCCTCCTCTTTCAACACCTTGGCGATCGCCACCTTGAGCTTGGACGACGGCATGCTGACGCTCGACTTCTCCGCCGCTTGCGCGTTGCGGATCCGCGTCAGCATGTCGGCGATCGGATCACTCATGCTCATCTAAGTTCTCCTGCAGGCTGCTTGCTCCGGTCACCCATCCTCCGTCGACGAGGCGAGCCCGGCCGATGCCTCGATTCGGTTACCAGCTTGCCTTGATCATCCCCGGGATCTCGCCGCGCATCGCGATCTCCCGCAGCTTGTTCCGGCCCAGCCCGAACTTGCGGAAAGTGCCCCGGGGACGGCCGGTGAGGGCGCAGCGGTTGCGCAGCCGCACCGGGCTGGCGTTGCGCGGGAGGCGCTGCAACTTGAGCAACGCCAGGTGCCGCTCATCTTCCGAAAGCTTCTGGTTCCTGGCGATCGAGAGCAGTTCCCGGCGTTTGGCCGCGTATTTCTTCACCGTGGCGCGGCGCTTCAATTCGCGATTGATCAAGGACTTCTTCGCCATGTGCCCCTCAGCTCTTGAACGGAAACTTGAACGCCGCCAGCAGCGCCCGGGCTTCCTCGTCTGTCCTGGCGGTGGTGGTGATCGTGATGTTCATGCCCCGTAGCGCATCGATCTTGTCGTACTCGATTTCCGGGAAGATGATCTGCTCCTTCACGCCCATGCTGTAGCCGCCCCGGCCGTCGAAGGCCCGAGGCGAAAGACCCCGGAAGTCACGGATGCGGGGAATCGCGATCGAGATCAGGCGGTCGAGGAACTCGTACATCCGCGCGCGGCGCAGCGTGACCATGCAGCCCACCGGAAAGCCCGCGCGGATCTTGAAAGCGGCGATCGACTTGCGGGCCTTGGTCACCACGGGCTTCTGCCCGGCGATCCTTTCCAGGTCCGCGACCGCGTTTTCTATCACCTTCTTGTCCGCCACGGCTTCGCCCACCCCCATGTTGAGCGTGATCTTCTCGATGCGCGGCACCTGCATCACGCTCTTGTACCCGAACCGCTTCATCAGCTCGGGCACCACAGTCTCGCGGTAGTACTGCTGCAAACGTGCCATCGACCGTCCCTTCAAACGTCGATCACTTCCCCGTTGGACTTGAAATAGCGCACCTTGCGCTTGTCCTCCAGGAGCCTGAATCCCACCCGATCGGGCTTCTGCGTGTGCGGGTTGAATATGGCCACGTTGGAGACGTGAATCGGCATCTCCTTCTCGATGATGCCCCCGGTGGTCCCCTTTATGGGGTTGGGACGCTGGTGCTTTTTCACTCTGTTCACGCCCTCCACCACCACGCGCTCGTCGTCGACCACGCGCAGCACGGTGCCCCGCCGGCCTTTGTCTTTGCCGGCGATCACGATGACCTCGTCACCTTTGCGGATCTTGCGCATCGGCTTTTCCTCAGAGCACTTCGGGCGCAAGCGAAACGATCTTCATGAACCGTTCGGTGCGCAGTTCCCGGGTCACGGGACCGAAGATGCGGGTCCCGATCGGCTCCAGCTTGTTGTTGAGCAGCACCGCCGCGTTCGAGTCGAACTTGATGAGCGAGCCGTCCGCCCGCCGCACGCCCTTGGCGGTGCGCACCACGACCGCGTTGTAGATCTCGCCCTTCTTGACGCGGCCGCGGGGAGCCGCTTCCTTTATGCTCACTTTGATGACGTCGCCGATGTTGGCGTAGCGCCGCTTCGAGCCGCCCAGCACCTTGATGCACTTGAGCGTGCGCGCGCCGGTGTTGTCGGCCACGTCCAGCAGGGACTGCATCTGTATCATTTCGAATCCCTCTCCAACTTAACCCGATGCCGGGCTCGCCCGGCTGACCGGCCAGTTTTGGATCCCGTCCGGGAAAGGCCACCCTACAAAGGGAAAATCGCTAATTATATCAACTAATCCGCCGCGGTACCAGGACTCAAACTGCCCGCGCCTTCTCCAGCAGCTTGGTCACACGCCACGACTTGGTCTTGGAAATCGGCCGGCACTCCTCGATCTCCACCAGGTCGCCTTCGCGTGCTTCGTTGTTCTCGTTGTGGGCGTGATACTTCTTGGAGCGCGTAATCACCTTGCCTATCAAGGGATGCTTGACTCGGCGCTCCACCAGCACCGTGACGGTTTTGTCCATCTTGTCGCTCACCACCCGCCCCATGAGGGTGCGGCGGCGTTTCGCCTGTTCCTCACTCATTGCTTACCCGCCCTCTCCCTCAGAATCGTGCGCACCCGGGCAATGTCCCGCCGCACTTTGCCGAGCTGGCTCGTGTTGGCGAGCTGCTGGGTGGCGTGCTGCATGCGCAGGCTGAACTGGGCGCGCAGCAGCTCGCCCAGCTCTTTTCTTAATTCGTCCACCGACTTGGAACGCAACTCTCTTGGCTTCACGGACTCACCCCAGTTGGCGAACGACGAATTCGGTTTGCACCGGCAACTTGGCCGCCGCCAGGCGGAAGGCTTCCCTGGCGATGGCCTCGGACACACCGTCCATTTCGTAGAGAACCTTGCCGGGCCGGATCTCGGCGACGAAAAATTCCGGGTTCCCCTTCCCGTTGCCCATGCGCACTTCCGCCGGCTTCTTGGAAACGGGCTTGTCCGGGAAGATGCGGATCCAGATCCGGCCGCCGCGCTTGACGTGCCGCGTCATGGCGCGGCGGGCGGCCTCGATCTGCCGTGCGGTCAGGCGGCCGCGGGTAATCGCCTTGAGTCCGTACTCGCCGAAGGAAACCTTGTGGCCACGGGTGGCGATGCCCCTGTTGCGCCCCTTCTGCTGTTTGCGGTACTTGGTTCTAGCTGGCTGCAGCATTTTTCGCTCCTGCTCTCCGAGCACGCCGCGGCTGCTCGGTCGGCGCCGCAGGCGGCAAGGCCGTCGCCGGCTGCTCGGCCTTGCCCAGGATTTCCCCCTTGAACACCCACACCTTGACGCCGATTACCCCATAGGTCGTCTTCGCCTCGGAAAAACCGTAGTCCACGTCGGCCCGCAGGGTGTGCAGCGGCACGCGCCCCTCCCGGTACCATTCCGTCCGGGCGATCTCCACGCCGTTCAATCGGCCGGCGCTCATGATCTTGATGCCCTGGGCACCCAGCCGCATGGCGTTGGTGATGGCGCGCTTCATGGCTCGGCGGAACATGATGCGCTTTTCCAGCTGGGCAGAAATGGAGTCGGCGATTAACTGCGCGTCTAGCTCCGGCTTGCGGATTTCCTCGATGTTCACGTGCACCGGGACTCCCATTAACCGCTGCAGCTCGGTGCGCAGCATCTCGATGTCCTCGCCCTTCTTGCCGATCACCACCCCCGGGCGGGCGCTGTGGATCGTGATCTTGGCGTTTTTGGCCGGCCGCTCGATCACGATCTTGCTCACCGCCGCGTGGGCGAGCTTCTGGCGCAGATGATCCCGGACCTTGATGTCCTCGTTGAGCATCACCGGGAAATTCTTGTCGTTCGCGTACCAGCGGGAAGTCCAATTGCGCAGGACCGCGAGCCTGAAGCCGGTCGGATGGATCTTCTGTCCCATGGATGCTCCTTAAGTTTTCGCCGCCTTGCCGGTCTTTTCGTCGCCGACGGTCACGAAGACGTGGCAGGTCGGCTTCAGGATCCTGGCCCCCCGGCCCTTGGCGCGGGCGTGGTAGCGGCGCAGGGTGGGTCCCTGTTCCACCAGGACGCGCACCACCTTCAGCTCGTCCACGTCCGCTCCTTCATTGTGCTCGGCGTTGGCGATGGCGGATTCCAGCACCTTCTTGATGATCCCGGCCGCTTTCTTGGGGCTGAAGGTCAGGATATTGAGCGCCCGCTCCACCGGAAGCCCGCGGATCTGGTCGGCCACCAGCCGCCCCTTCTGCGCCGAAAGCCGCACGCCCCACAGCCTGGCGGTAGTCTCCATGGCCTCCCTCCCTATTTCTTCGTCGCCACCGCCGCCTTCTTGTCGGCGGCATGGCCCCTGAAAGTGCGGGTGAGCGCGAATTCCCCGAGCTTGTGGCCCACCATGTTTTCCGTGATGAACACGGGGATGTGCTGCTTGCCGTTGTGCACGGCGATGGTCAAGCCGACAAAGTCGGGAATGATGGTGGAGCGGCGCGACCAGGTCTTGATCGGACGCTTGTCGTTCGCCGCCCGCGCTGCCTCCACCTTGCGCATGAGGTGGTGATCGACGAACGGGCCTTTCTTAACTGAACGTGCCATTGGCCTGATGCCTCATCAAGTCTTCTTGCGACGGCTGACGATCATTGCGGTGGTGCGCTTGTTGCGCCGGGTCTTGTAGCCCTTGGTGGGTACGCCCCACGGCGACACCGGGTGGCGCCCCCCCGAGGTCTTGCCCTCGCCGCCGCCGTGGGGGTGGTCGATGGGGTTCATCGCCACGCCGCGGACGGTGGGCCTGATGCCGCGCCAGCGGCTGGCCCCGGCCTTGCCGATCGACTCCAGGGAGTGCTCCTCGTTGCCCACCTCGCCGATGGCGGCTCGGCAATTCAGGTGCACCTTGCGGATCTCCCCGGAACGCAGCCGCAGCTGGGCGTAATCGCCTTCCCGGGCGAGCAACTGCACCGACGTGCCCGCCGCCCGGGCAAGCTGGGCGCCCTTGCCCGGGACCATTTCCACACAGTGGACGGTAGTACCCACAGGAATATTGCGCAGCGGCAGGACGTTTCCAGGCTTGATCGGCGCGTCCACCCCGCTCATCACCCGATCCCCCACGGCAAGGCCCTTGGGGGCGATGATGTAGCGGCGCTCACCGTCCGCGTAGCACAAGAGCGCGATGTGGGCGGAGCGGTTCGGGTCGTACTCAATGCGCTCCACCCGGGCGGGAATGCCGTCCTTCGTCCGGCGGAAGTCGATGATCCGGTAGTGGTGCTTGTGTCCGCCACCCTGGTGCCGGGTGGTGATCCTGCCGGCGTTGTTGCGACCGGAGCCGCGCTTCTGGGACTCGGTGAGAGGCTCGTACGGCCGGCCCTTGTACAGCCCGGGCGTGACCACCCGCATGACGGCGCGCCGTCCGGGGGACGTGGGCTTCAGTTTGACCAGCGGCATTTACTTGACCTCCGCGGCGAAATTGATCTCCTGCCCAGGTGCAAGGCACACGTACGCTTTCTTCCAGTTGCGCCGGCGTCCCTCGTGGCGCCCGAAGCGCTTTCTCTTGCCCTTCACGTTGGCCACCTGGACCGACCACACCTGGGTCTTGAACATGAGCTCTACCGCCGCCTTGATCTCCGGCTTGGTGGCGTCCTGGGCCACCCGGAAAACGTACTGCCGGTGGCGATCCGCCACCAGGGTGCTCTTTTCCGAGACCACGGGCGCCAGGATGAGCTTCATCAGCCGTTCTTGGTTGAACCCGCTCATGCGTACATCTCCTCGAACTTGGCCACCGCACCCCGGGTGAGCAACACGCTCGGGAAACGCACCAGGCTCACCGGATCGGCTTGATGGGGCTCCAGCACCAACACATCGGGCAAGTTGCGCGCGGAGAGGTAGAGGTTGTCGTCGACCCCATCGGCGATAATCAGAACCCGTTCGAGGCCCATGTCCTTGAGCTTCCGCGCCAGGAGCTTGGTCTTCGGCGCTTCGACCTTGAGTTCCTCCACCACCGACAGCCGCCCTTCCCGGGCCAGCTGGGAGAGGATGGAGGCCATCCCGGCGCGGTACATCTTCCGGTTCACTTTGTGGCTGAAGTTCTCGTCCGGCGTACTGGGAAAGATCTTCCCGCCACCGCGCCACAGGGGACTGCCGGCGAAGCCCGCGCGGGCACGGCCGGTGCCCTTCTGGCGCCAGGGCTTGCGGTGGGACTTATTGACCTCCCCCCGCGCTTTCTGTTTGCGCGTCCCGAGACGCGCGTTGGCCAGATAAGCGGTCACCAGTTGGTGCACCAGCGCCTCGTTGTACTCGCGCCCGAACAGGCTGTCGGAGGCGCTGAGGCTCGCCTTGGGTTGCCCCTTGTCGTCGATCAACTTGAGGTCCATCACGCACCCGCCTTCACGCTGGGACGAACGATCACCCGGCTCCCCTTCGAGCCGGGCACAGCGCCCTTGACCAGCAGGAGCTGCCGCTCGCCGTCGACGCGCACCACTTCCAGATTCTGCACCGTGCGCTTGACCGCGCCGAGGTGGCCCGGCATGCGCTTCCCGGGGAACACCCGCCCCGGATCCTGGTTCTGGCCGGTGGAGCCGGGCTTGTTGTGGGAAATGGAATTGCCGTGGCTCGCACGGTTGGAGCTGAAGTTGTGGCGCTTGATGACGCCGGCGAAACCCTTGCCGATCGTGATTCCGCTCACGTCCACGTGCTGGCCCACTTGGAACAGTTCCACCCCGATCGCGTCGCCGGGCTTGAGACTCGCCAGGACCTCCGCAGCGGCCCTGAACTCGCTCAGCGCCTCCCCCGCCTCCACCCCGGCCTTGGCGAAATGCCCGGCCATCGGCTTGGTTACCCGGCTCGCACGGCGCTTGCCGAAAGTCACCTGCACAGCGCTGTAGCCGTCGGTCTCGGGCGATTTGATCTGGGTGACGCGGTTGCTGGAGACGTCTAGCACGGTCACGGGAACGGCGGTCCCGTCCTCCGCGAAAATGCGGGTCATGCCGACTTTGCGGCCCATCAGTCCCAGTGTCATCGTTCTCGTTCCCTTCAACAGCGCCGGTTGCGGTTGACCGGCGGTCATGCACGATTCGGTTAAGGGGGGCGGCTCGGAGAGCACCCGTTCCGCCTTTACCCTTCGCCCATCGCTATAACTTGATCTCCACGTCCACCCCCGCCGGCAGATCGAGCTTCATCAGCGCGTCCACCGTCTTGTCGGTGGGATCAATGATGTCCATCAGCCTCAAGTGCGTGCGAATCTCGAACTGGTCGCGCGAGGTCTTGTTGACGTGGGGCGAGCGCAGGACATCGAAGCGCTCGATGCGTGTCGGCAGCGGCACGGGGCCGCGCACCACCGCCCCGGTCCGCTTGGCAGTTTCGACGATCTCCAGCGCCGACTGGTCGATCAGGCGGTAATCGAACGCCTTGAGGCGGATTCGTATCTTCTGGCTCTGCATGCTTTAACCCCATGTAAGCGTCTGGGCGCGGCGGCCGGTTCCGTAGGGGAAAGCGCCCCTCCACGGCCGTGGCCCGCGTCCCAGCCGCTATTCGATGATTTTCGCCACCACGCCGGCGCCCACCGTGCGCCCGCCCTCGCGGATGGCAAAGCGCAGCCCCTCCTCCATCGCAATCGGGGCAATCAAGCTCACCGTGATCGACACATTGTCCCCAGG